>NZUN01000021.1 GCA_002697205.1 Gammaproteobacteria bacterium | reverse complement strand
TTACATTTTTTAGAATTGCTAACCTCTGGATTAATATCATGACCTCGTTATAAGCCTCCAAAAGGTCGCGACGAACAACGCGGCAGGCATTCTTCTGTATTTCAAGTGCAGTAAAATACAAATTATGCGCTTCCCTAGATCGCGCTTTATCCTGGCCGCCGCGGTAAAGGTTCATGCTCATGGCAACTTCTATAGCCTCTTCTTCAAAACGGCTAATAGCACCTTCCCTGTTATCGTCCGGTTGCTTTCGATAGCGCAATTCAACAGTTGGCATGAAACTACCCAGGTTCACCTTCATGCCCTGTTGTCGGTTTCACTGGCAAGATCAATAACCGGACTGTGCTGATAAACCAGGTGTAAAGCAACCTCTCTATCAGAAGGTAATTTCAGTTTGGGATCAGGAAAAACCAAATTATCTTCAGGGCAATTCCGATGGTCTTCTGATACCGGGTCTTGAGATCGTTAAGGTTATTGACCTCAACCATCAAATTGGATACTGCTAAAGATAGCCTTGCCGATGCCTGTTCAATAATCCAGCCCCCCATGATGGCGGCTCAAAGACATCCGACATTGCACTAATGGGTCATTTACGGTTTCATTCATTGACTACATCACCCTCCTAGCCCAATCACGACCAGTGATCTATCCGGCCTGCCAGGCACATATCAAACAGGAACATAGGGACAACAATCTGCGCTTGACTCACCCGACCAGATTGGATCCATTAGACTGCTGAATCCCTCCAGCCAGAGCAACATTGAAAAGGAAGTTAACACCGAATTCACTGATACCCAGTATTGGTGTATTCTCATTAGAACCTTCTTTGCAATTCAGCATTCCCTTAGAGTATTGCCAGATGTCCTTTACCAAAAGACAACTGACACCAGGTAACCAGACAACAATGAAAAACAAGCATAGAAACCATCAGCTCAGTGCGATGGAATGTCCTGTAAACCGAAACGATGTGGATTTATTCAGCCCGGGCGCGCAGGAACACTGGTACGAAGCTTATCCAATTTTACATGAAACAGAGCCAGTGGTCAGAGTACCCGGCGAGGGGACGAGTTCGGCTACCGACGGATTTATCCTGACAAAATATGAAGACATTGCGCTGGTGGTCAAGGACCCAGTGCGCTTTCCACCACGCATACACCAGGCCATCGACCTTTTAAAACAAACCGATAGCAATGACGATACCTACCGGCAGGCAAATGCCATGCTGCTGTCCATGGTCTCTTTAAGGCCGGACAATGCGCTGTATCGCGCACACCGCCAGGAACTGACGGACCCCTGGGTAGGACCGGGTGCAAGTCGGCACACAGAAATGATCAAAGACTGTATCCGGCGTCTGTTAGATGCCTGGGATCATCACAGTGAGGTCGAATTTATTTCGCAATTTGCGCGACCGCTACCGCAGATGGTCATGGCCAACGTGCTTGGGTTTCCTGAGTCAGATATACCTCAGCTGGCTGAATGGGGTGCAGCACAGGTTACCGCCTTCGTCTATGGCAAAGGGCATCGAAATATCCTATCCGCAAGGCAGGCGGAAAAACAATTGAAGTTGCTTGATGGTTTCAAGGAATACGTGCATGAAAAAGTACTGGAAAAACGACGCGAACCCGAAGACGACATGATCAGCTGGCTGACCCAGGCGCACTACAAGGCCTTGGACCGGAAACTGACCGACATCGAGGTCAACGGTATTGTCTATGCCATGGTCATTGGCGGCCTTGAAACCACCCAGTATGCTATCGAGGAGCAAGCCCAGCTATTGTGTGAGCATCCCGGTTTATTCAATACTCTAAAACTGGACCGCAACCTGGTTAAAAATTTCGTTGAAGAAGGTATGCGCTTGCGATCACCCACCCAGGGACTTTCTACACGGGTGACCCGCCAGGATGAAGAGTTTCAAGGTGTCAAAGTACCCAAAGGATCCCTGCTGCACCTTCGTTATGGTGCGGCCAACGTAGACCCAGCAGAATGGACAGACCCCTACGAGCTCAACCTGAACCGAAAGGCAGTAACCCGGCACCTGGTATTTTCCGCCGGGCCCCGGGTCTGTCCGGGCGCGGGAATTTCCCGACTGGAACAGAATCTTGCCTGGCAGGCCCTGCTGGACTGCCTGGAGCATATAAATTACGCCAAGGACAATACCTTTGAGCACCAGCCCGGCATCATGCTGGGTACGCTTTCACTGAAACTGAACATCAAATGGGCCTAAAACCAGCCTGACCGTACTGCAATGGGTTCAGGGATCACCTCAGCTTCAGGACAAATGCCCTGGTAATGCCAGTTAGCCACCTCTGCTCAGACAATACTGGCCAGACCGTCCAAAACTGCATTGGGTTGTTCTGACAACATCGCGTGACCACACGGATTGAGATGTATAACGCGGCACTGAGGAATCAACTGCGCGACTTTCAATGCACTGGCCGGTGCTGTCATCTTATCCTGGGCGGCCACGAACATCAGGCTTGCTGANGTTATCTGCGTTGCCAGTCGATCACCATCAGCNAACGCATTGCAGGCATTAAGATCAGCGAAATAAACATCCTCGNGGGTGCGCTCCAGCAAACGTTGGCCACTCATCATCATGCTGATTCCCGGGTTTTCATTTCCGCCCATCTCTCCAAATGGGCTGTGGCTCCAGGTGTTGGCCATGTCAAAGGCATCATGTTCATTGTCTCTGGCCGCATTCAGCAACACATCGGTTACCGGCATGGGTGTTGAAGTGCCAAGAAGTGCTAATACCCNGGTTCGGCTGGCGTAGCGTGCTGNAAAATTCAGGGCCACTAAAGAACCCATGCTATGNCCGACAATCGCAGCAGCATCAACATCCAAAACATCCAAAGCTGCACAGATCCAGTCTGCCATGGCATCAATACTCTTCAGTGGCGGACCGGNAGATCGGCCATGCGCCGGCAAATCCAAAGCGAANACATTATAATGATGCCGGGCAAAATAACGCGACGGCATCACCCATACACTATGNTCATGACCGGCACCATGTATGAAAACGACATTAGGCTGGCCTTTTATGATCTTGCCGTTGCCATTGCTNTAAAAAGTCTTCTGGTCATTGACCTGGGTATACATGTCAAAGCCCTCGCTGAGAGGCNCGCAGGCCCGATTTCAGATCTGCAACAATATCAGCNGCATCCTCAAGGCCGATGGAAAGACGAATCAAACCCTCNGAGATACCCGCCTTNTCAAGGGCCACTGAATCCATGCGGTGGTGCGTAGTACTGGCAGGATGAATCACCAGGGATTTGGCATCACCAACATTGGCCAGATGAGAAAACAGNTTCAGNTTCTCTATAAATTTAATCCCAGCNGCCCGGCCTCCGACTATATTAAAGCTGAACACAGCCGTGCTGCCTTTTGGCAGTATCGCTTTAGCCAGTTCATGGTCTGGGTGCGCTTCCAGCATCGGGTGATTGACACTTTCCACCTGTTCNTGCTGTTCAAGAAACGCCACCACCACCTCGGTGTTTTCNATATGCCGCTGCATACGCAGCGATAGTGTTTCAATACCCTGCAGAATCTGAAACGCAGTATTGGGCGCCATGCAGGCACCAAAATCACGTAAACCTTCCTTCCTGGCCCGGGTAATAAATGCAGCGGGACCGAACTCCTCGGCGAAATTAAGATTATGGAAGCCGGCATAAGGTTCGCTCAAAGTAGGNAATTTTCCGGAACCCTGCCAATCAAAAGTGCCGCCGTCAACAAGCAGNCCACCGATAACAACNCCATGACCTGACAGGAACTTGGTCGCCGAATGCATCACCAGGTCAGCGCCAAAATCNATGGGNCGGCACAAGTACGGTGTCGTAAAAGTGGCATCAACCAGNANCGGCAATCCAGCCTCGTGGGCAATCTCTGCNACTTCAGGAATATTCAACACCTCCATGCCAGGATTACCCACNACTTCACTNAATACCAACCTGGTATTGGGCTGAATAGCACTGGCAAATGCNTCCAGATCGCGAGGATCAACAAAAGTGGTATCGATACCGAATCGTCGCAGCGTGTAATCCAGCAGATTGTGGGTTCCACCGTAAATACTTCTGGAGGCGACAATGTGCTCTCCGGCACTAACAATAGTCGCTATAGCAAGGTGCATAGCCGCNTGACCACTGGCAGTGGCAATNGCGCCAACCCCATTATCCAGAGTAGCAATACGCTCCTCCAATACAGCATTGGTAGGATTTGACAGGCGTGAATAAACATGACCGGCGCGCTCTATGTTAAACAAACCNACGGCCGTGTCTGTATCCCTGAAAACGAAAGAAGCAGACTGGTAGATGGGCGTCGCNCTTGCGCCGGTAGCTGGGTCCGGTTTCTGGCCNGCATGCAGNGCCANNGAATCAAACTTCAAAGTTGGTGGTTTAGCCATCAGTACTCCNGCGGGTTGCTATAACTTCAATGGTATTCAAATTCTGTNGTCAACGATACTGGAGATAGGAAACNAATGCGATTAAAGGCAAANGCTNCTGNCACCGCCCTTACCTGAATCGATAAACAGCCCAGCAGCGACAAACTGGNCGCCNTTAGAATCGATCAATAAATGCCTGGCCNTCAAGTTGCGAGCGGATTAACTCAGGCACCTGNAGGTCCAGGTGGTTAACAATGGACGGAAGAATATCGACGATACCAGGNGTCTGCGAAAAGCGCCCATTCAAGTNNCGGCTATTAGTNGATATCCAGGTGGTGCGCTCTCGCTGGGANTGGCCNCCATGATCCTTGCCCGTNTGCCGGGTACGGCCATGATCGGTGGTTACTATGATGAGCCAGTCCTCGGCCAGCAATTTCTGGCGCTGCTGTATTACCTTCCAAATCTCGCCAACCCAGGCATCGGTTAATTGCAGCGCNTCATCCTGCTGGCGACTGTCACCAAAGANGTGNCCNATATCNTCGGTATACTGNAAATAGACCCAGCTAAGATCCGGTCCCTTCTCANTTATATNCTCAGCCGCNGAAGTNGCCACNTGTTCATCAATGGNCCGAATGTATAAAGAATCTGGGTCATGTGGGAAACGCGCCAGGTCNTACTCCATNCCATCGANGTAATGATCGAGTTTNCGNCCGCCAGCGGCTTNNAGGGTATCACCCAGCANATGGGTTCTATTATATTCCCAGGTAGAAAACACCGCTGTCTGTAGCTTCTGATCAAAAGCTTTAGCGATTCGAAAAATATCCCAGTAGCGNTAGTCGGGNTGCCTGACTTCGTTATCCCAGACGTTATGTTTATTCGCCCAGGTACCCGTCAACAGGCTCTGATAGCCAACGGCTGATACCGTGGGGCTCTCGCTATCAGTGCCAATAGCGCCACCCACAAAAGCACGGCTGTAACCGCCCGCATTACTNATCAAATCAAGGTTCGGNGTATGAACGCGCTCCAGTACATCTGCTGGTACGCCATCGACAACAATAAAAACCGCTTTGCGCATGCTTNCCTCCAAGGCTAAATCTACTGAATTATCGGCAGAGGCGAAACTCGATGCAAAGGCAGAACAGATCAGAACAGCNCTAACAGACCANTGCCNTNCTGCAACGTATAATTGCTTTCTCAACTAGCCTCCCATCTCGAGGCTGCATTGGGATACCAAAACCCTANAATCCTGGGCGCTATGCAGTAACCATTGCAGCAGATATTCAGCAAAGGTCCGACGTACTACCAGTTTATATTTGTACTCAGCCGTANTGCAGGCTAGCAGGACATTGNCTTTAGCCAGGCCAATCTGAGCGCAATCACCNTTGTTAAAACCAGTCGGATGCAAATCCAAAGTACAGCCTTTAGCGAGAATATCTGCTGCNTGGGGCCCTTCAATTTCNAGTACGANGGCTGAACCGCTNAGGTCCGTGGCGGTTGCATGCAAGCCTTGAAAGACCTGCCTTAATTCACTGAGCAAGCCATAGGTGTTAACATCTTCTGTCANNAGCAACCATTCTGTCGGCCCTAACCAGTATATCTGCTGCCGGCCANGTGCCACAAACCGATTCGCCTGCTTAGGNGGNACCAANCCAGTTANANTGGCCACTGCATCACTAAGGCGCTGGCTTGCNAGGTCACCCCNTAAATTGATGTGGCCCAGACCGGTCAGTATTCGAATATCGAAATCAGCGCCAGCCTGCTCAGCCGCCGACGCTTTGGTTATAAATTTTGCCAGATAGCTGGGCATTAAATCAGACATTCTGACGCGCCCCTTTGGGGTCATAAAAAACACTGGAAGTTACTTCAACAGCAACATCAGGCCCCGACGATGCGCGAGCGAACACCCGATCTCCCAATCTGGCATGGCCATTGACCAGCAGCCCCAAAGCAATCGGCTGCCCCAGGTTGGCGCTGTAATAGCTCGAAGTCACATGGCCAACCATCGGTACCGGTGCCAGCGCGGCAACATCATCAAGCAACTGACTGCCCTCGCTCAGGACACTCCTGCCATCGCAGGATAAAAGGCCCACCAGCTGCTTCCGCTGCGACCCTACCATGACTGAGCGGGAAAGAGAGCGCTTACCTATAAAATCCTTATCCTTGGATAACATCCAATTTAATTTCAGGTCGACTGGCGTCACCGATCCATCAGTGTCCTGACCGACAATAACAAAGCCCTTTTCAGCACGCAGCACATGCATGGTCTCGGTCCCATAAGGTGTAATGTTAAAAGCCTGGCCTGCCGTCATGATCTTATTCCACATGGCCAGGGCATAACGACTGTCGACATTAACCTCAAAAGCCAATTCACCACTGAAGCTGACTCGAAACAACTGAACCTCAATCCCGCCTAGAACAGCATCCTTTACCGTCATAAAAGGAAAATGGGATCGCGCCAGATCAATGCTGCAGCCCACCTTTTCCAGCACCTGCCTGCTGTCAGGTCCGGCAACGGCAATGGTTGAAAACTGATCGGTAAGGGAAGTTAAATGCACCTTAAGGTCTGGCCATTCGGTTTGTAACCATAATTCAAGCCAGGCCAGTACCGCTGCCGCGCCACCCGTGGTGGTGGTCAGGTAGTAATGATCGTCGGCCAGGCGGGCCATTACACCATCATCTTTTACCATGCCATCTTCACCGAGCATGATGCCATAAGCACAGCGACCGATTTTCATGGTGTCTACATTATGGGTATAGATACGATTCAGAAATTCAGTCGCGTCGGCACCATGAACGTCGATTTTCCCCAGCGTGGACGCATCCATAATGCCAACACCGGCACGCGTGGCCAGGCACTCCCTGGCAACTGCAGCATCAAGGTCCTCGGTTTCCTTGGGGAAATACCAGGGCCTTAACCATTGTCCCACTGTCTCAAAAGGTATGCCTACCTGCTCATGCCAATCATGTATTGCCGTTGTCCTCACCGGCTCATACAGATCCATCACCGCCTCACCTGCCCCCACTGCAAAACTGGTAGGCGTATAAGCAGGTCTGAACGTGGTTGTGCCCACCTCGGCAATGGGTAACTGCAAACATTCGGCCAGTATCGCCATACCGTTGATATTGCCCAGCTTGCCCTGCTCAGTACCAAAGCCCAGCGCCGTATAGCGTTTAACATGCTCGACACTTTCAAACCCTTCTCGCACCGCCAGGCGAATATCGGCGACAGCCGTATCGTTCTGGAAATCTATGAATTGCTTGGCGCAGCGATCCGGGTCCTTCTCGGCCGGTACCCGCCACAGCGGCTGCAACGGGCTTTGCGGGGTTTCAAGCAATTGCGGTATCTCAACCTTGGCTGCAACCAGACCACATCTTTCTACCACCTGAAGTCCTCCGGCGAGCCCATCGCTCAAGCAATCCAGCAGACTCAACAAACCCCGTCCTGCACCGACAGACACATTTCCCTGACGGCTTTCATCGGGAACAAAGCCCTGGCAACAATCATCCCAGCGAATGCTTCCGCCAGCCTGGGAGTGCAGATGCACCGCCGGGCTCCATCCTCCTGACATCGCCAGCAGATTACATTCCAGGGTCCGGGTAACGATCGCGCGAGACTCTGGCTGACCGTCCCAACTGGCTAACTTAACAGCCCTGATGCGGTGATTTCCCTTTACGTCTGTCACAATATGGCCAGTCAAAACAGGAATATCGACTTTAGCCACCTGTTCCCGTATTTCGCCTGCACCGGTTGCCCGGCTATCGACNATCGCCACCACCTTGATACCTTCCCTGTTCAGGTCGAGAGCAGCCTGGTAGGCGCCATCATTATTGGTAAAAACCACAGCTCGTTCACCCGGNACCACAGCAAAACGATTGATATAGCTCGAAANAGCTGAAGCCAGCATTATTCCGGGTCGATCGTTATTACAGAAAACCAGTGGCCGTTCAAAGGCNCCCTGAGCCAGCACAACCTGNTTCGCTCTCACTCTCCAGAGTCTTTCTCGGACACCTTTTCGGTTGGCAGGATTCAGGTGATCTGTGCACNGTTCAGCAATGGTTACAAAATTATGATCGTGATATCCAAATACCGTACTTCGCGTTANNAACCGCACATCAGCACTGGCATNGAGTTCNTTAACAACGGTCTGCAACCAGATCTGCGCAGGCGCACCCTCTATNANCTGATGCGTCGACAATAAGCTGCCCCCAAATTCGTNCTGTTCATCGGCGATAATNACCCTGGCACCGCTGCGNNCCGCGACCAATGCTGACATCAAGCCGGCAGGGCCCGCACCGGCAATGAGAATATCGCAGTGTGCGTTCCTGTGTTCATAGCGATCCGGATCAGCTTGATCCGGGGCTTTACCAAAACCCGCGGCAGCACGTATAAACCCTTCATAGAAGCGCCATAAAAACCGGGGATACATAAAAGTCTTATAATAGAAACCGGCTCCCAGAAGGCGACTGAAAATATTGTTTGCGGCGGCAATATCAAAATTAANNCTGGGCCAGCCTTTGGTAGAATNCGCTTCAAGGCCGTCNAAGAGCGCGACCTGGGTGGCCCGNGCATTTGGCTGGGCATGNCCGGCCCGGCCGATCTGCATTATGCCATTGGGTTCNTCCGCGCCAGCANACACGATCCCTCGGGGCCGATGCAATTTAAAACTGCGCCCCACTAGATTCACCCCNTTGGCNAGCAATGCTGAAGCCAGNGTATCGCCAGCAAATCCCTGATAGGTTTTGCCATCAAAACTAAAACTTAGCGGTTGAGTTCTATCCACTCGCCCACCTTTNGCCAATCGCCTAGTCTGCACTGCTGTCAACACCCTNNGTTTCTGGTTCTGAANAAGTCGTAAANTTTGAACTGCCAGCNATCTCGTAGGTCAGGGTATTNCTTTCAACCACAAACCACTGCCGGCAGCCCTGGCTATGATTCCACAGTTCTCGATGCCAGCCTCGCGTATTNTTACGCATGAACAGGTAATCGGCCCAGGCCTCATCANCGAGCGTNTGCGGCAATGCCGGTCGGCTAATNTCAGCCTCACCACCACAGCTGAATTCAGTTTCTGCCCGGTCACCGCACCAGGGGCACTCAATCAGTAACATTCTGCCTAACTCCNGTTCATCTAATGAGCCACAGCAGCGGCACCATGNTCATCAATCAACGCACCACTGGCGAAACGTTCCAGNTTAAAGGGCGCATTTAATTCATGTGCTTGATCATTGGCGATGGTATGTGCCAATACCCAACCAGANCCCGGTGTCGCCTTAAAACCACCCGTGCCCCAGCCACAATTAAAATAAAGCCCTNGAACCGGCGTGGCGCCGATAATNGGGCAGGCATCCGGNCTTACATCAACAATNCCGGCCCACATCCGTAACAGACGNACCCGGCTGAAAGCTGGGAACAGCTCAATAATTGCCTGCAGGGCATGTTCGATAGTCTGAAAACTACCNCGTTGGCCGTAGCCAACATACGAATCGATACCGGCACCGACGACCAACTCACCTTTNTCCGACTGGCTGATGTAGCCGTGAACNGCATTGGACATCACCACCGTATCGAGCACCGGNTTTAACGGTTCGGAAACAAANGCCTGCAGCGGNTGNCTCTCCAGCGGCAGTCGAAACCCAGCATANCCGGCNAGTACACTNGCATGTCCGGCNACCACAACAGCAACNTTATCTGANGCAATATCACCCTGGNTCGTTTTAACCCCGCNNACCCGACCTCCCTGAATATCAAAACCGGTCACTTCACATTGCTGGATAATATCCACCCCCAGGGCATCAGCCGCGCGGGCAAANCCCCAGGCTACTGCATCATGNCTGGCAACGCCGCCTCGGGGNTGTANTGATGCNCCCAGTATCGGGTAACGTGCGGAAGCAGACGTNTTCAGGCCAGGAATNGCTTTACCNAGCTGTTTGCCGCTGACCACCTGCGCATCNATNCCATTTAATCGATTCGATGCCACCCTGCGTTCAATATCACGCATATCCTGAAGAGAATGGCCNAGATTATAAACACCTCTCTGGCTGAACATGACATTATAATTGAGCTCAGCACTNAGGCCTTCCCAAAGCTTCATGGACTTTTCATACANTAGGGAGGCTTCGGTCCACAGGTAGTTGGAACGTACAATTGTGGTATTGCGACCGGTATTACCACCGCCTATCCAGCCTTTTTCCAGAACCGCNACGTTATCAAAGCCATGTTCNTTGGCCAGATAGTAAGCCGTAGCAAGACCATGTCCACCACCACCGACGACAATGGCATCATAGTGGGCTTTAGGCTGTGGNTTTCGCCATGCTCGCGNCCACTTCCTGTTGTATTGCAGCGCATTGGAAAGCAATGAAAAGGCAGAATAACGGCCGCTCACGATAATNTCAGCCTACTTATGACTTGCCTTATCATTGGNTGTGTCGCAGACGAAGATTTTCNGGATCATAGGGGCTTTCCCCGACCACCACNGCAGGATAAAGCTTGCCCAGTATCTCTATGGTCATCTCGGTACCCANCCGCGCATAAGCCGGTTCAACCATGCCCATAGCNANCGANTGATTGACCCTAAAGCCAAAACCACCGCTGGTAGCTCGGCCAACCAANTGTCCNTCCCGNGTCAGGGCATTGTTACCCAGGGCATCAGCATCGACTNCGTCTTTAACTGCCAGGGTCACGAGTTGACTTTTNAGTCCGGCCGACTGGCGCTCCAATAAGGCNTGTCTACCCAGGAAATNACCTTTNTCCAGATTAATAAAGCGATCCANAACTGACTCAAAAGCCGAATATTCAATTGAAAGCTCGGTGCCTATCATNCGATAGGATTTCTCCAGTCGCATGGAATCCATNGCACGNATACCAAAGGGTTTCAGGCCAAGGTCAGCTCCTGCTNCAAACAGNGCATCAAATAGCTTGTTCTGATATTCAATGGAGTGATGCAGTTCCCAACCAAGCTCNCCGACGAAATTAACCCGCAGGGCATTGACGGGTACACCGCCTGCCANNATCTGCTGACCGGTCAACCAACGAAACTGACTGTTAGAAAAATCAGCGCTGGAAACACGCTNCATTAAAGTCCGGGCTTTGGGACCCGAAACGACCAGAACACCGNTACTAGATGTTAGCTGGGTAAACTGNACTGAACCGTCTGTGGGTAACCTCTTACACAAATAATCGTGATCCAGCCGCTGCATAGCACCNGCTGAAACCAGGTAGAAGGAATCNGATGCCTCNCGCATGATAGTGAACTCTGAATGNACTCCNCCGCGGCTATTCAGNGCATGACAAAGACCTATGCCGCCTTTTTTTCTGGGTAATCTGTTGGCAACAAAATAATCCAGGAAGGCTTCGGCACCAGGCCCCGAGATTCGGCACTTAGCAAATGCGGTCATATCCAGCAGACCAACGTTATGAGTTACATTATGGACTTCCTGCTTAATGGCATCGAACCATCGGGACCTCTTAAACGACCAGTGATCCTCAGCCGCTTCGCCATTGGCNGCAAACCAATTCGCTCTTTCCCAGCCAAACTTCTGNCCAAACACCGCACCCATCGACTTTAACCGGTCATAACACGGTGCCGTTCGCAGCGGTCGAGCCGCCGGTCTCTCTTCATCAGGATANTGAATNACGAAGACACTGGCATAGGCCTCTTCATTCTTTTCAATCAAATAATCTTTATTTGCATAATCACCAAACCTTCTCGGTTCAACGCCCAGCATNTCGATGGTNGGTTCTCCCTCAACGATCCATTCAGCCAGTTGCCAGCCAGCGCCGCCAGCNGCGGTAATCCCGAAGCTGTGACCTTCGCTTAACCAGTAATTTTCTCTATCCCATGCAGGCCCCACTATAGGATTACCATCGGGTGTATAGGCGATCGCACCATTGTAAACCTGCTTGATGCCAACCTCTGCAAAAGCTGGCACCCGNGCCATCGCGGATTCTATATGGGGTGCCAGGCGGTCCAGATCTTCCTGAAAGAGTTCATATTCGGCCCGNGGGTCAGGGCCATCCANNTANCAGGCAGGCGCACCTTTTTCATANGGACCCAGAATGAAACCGCCGTTCTCCTCGCGCAAGTACCAGGAGCCGTCAGATTCACGAAGAACGGCCAGTTCCGCCTGTCCTCGAGAATGCCGGGTCTGCAATTCAGGATGAGGTTCAGTAACGATGTACTGGTGTTGAACCGGAATCACGGGAATATCCAAACCGACCATGGCACCTGTCTGCCTTGCATAATTCCCGGTGGCCGAGATAACGTGCTCACAACTGATGTCACCCTGATCTGTAGTGACAATCCAATTATCCGAGAAGCCACTTTCTATTGCCACAACCGAGGTGTTGCGGTATATCGTTGCGTTCATAGCCCTTGCCCCCTTAGCCAGGGCCTGAGTGAGATCGGCCGGCTGAATATAACCATCATCAGGGTGGTAAATGCCGCCAACCAGGCCTTCCGGATTACATAAGGGCCAGAGTCGGTGAATTTGTGCCGGAGTCAGGAATTCCACATTAATGCCAATGGTGCGAGCCGTTGCAGCATATTGATAGTACTCGTCCATACGGTCATCATTCATCGCTAGACGAAGGTTACCCACCTGGCTGAAACCGACATGCTGACCTGTTTCTGCTTCCAACTGTTGGTATAGGTTGACTGAATATTTATGAATCTGGCCAACGCTGTAGCTCATATTAAATAAAGGTAGTAAACCGGCAGCATGCCAGGTTGAACCCGACGTCAGCTCGGCTTTTTCCAGCAGCACAACCTGATCACCCCAACCTTTTTTGGCAAGGTGATACAAGGCACTGACACCAACCACACCGCCGCCTATGACAACTACTTTAGCCTTGGATTTTATTTTCACGTCTTTACCTCTACTGTCCTGATTATCCAGTCTGTCCTGCCAGGTCACGTTTATAAACGATTAAACCATAGTCTCAGGCCACAGGCCTCCTACGACGTCGATTACCTCGAACGCTGCTATCTGCCAGCGCTGTTTTAGATGGCGGTCTGGTTATTACCGAAAACAGCTTAGGGAACTCATCGCGCTTATTAGGAAATGCCATGGCATCCACAAAATAGGCCTGGAAACTGGGCTCAATAGCGGTTTCTATCTTTTCGACTTCTCTTACCAGAGATGCTATTTCTGTTCGCGCCGACAAGTCCAGTAAAGCAATCCGGGCGCCGGTACCGGCTGCATTACCGGCCGATGACACTGCAGCAAGCTCACAATCAGGAATCAGCCCCAGCACCATGGCGTATTTAATATCAATATGACTACCAAATGCTCCAGCAAGGCGAATCCGGTCCACGCTATCGACGCCACCCCGGTCGAGAAGCAGCTTAACCCCTGCATAGAGAGCACCCTTGGCAAGCTGTATCTGACGAACATCATTCTGGGTCACAATTATTTTCTGGTCTCCGTCATCAAGCATGAACGACCAGGTTCTGCCATCGCTGAATACGCGCGAACTTTGCTGGCTGACAGCACCATCGACGACGCCGTCCTCGGTGATAATTCCACTGAGATACATCTCTGCAATTGCTTCTATGATACCGGAACCGCAAATCCCAGTAATCCCAAAAGTAATGATGGATGCGGCAAAACCGGGTTCATCCGACCAGAGTTCTGAGCCAATAACACGAAACCGAACATCCAGTGTGATCGGATCAATTCTGACTCGCTCTATGGCCCCTGGCGCGGCGCGCTGGCCGCAGCTTATCTGTGCTCCTTCAAATGCCGGGCCGGTGGGACTTGAACAAGCCAGTAACTTACCCTCGATCGCCAAAATGATTTCAGCATTGGTGCCAACATCCACCACCAGAGACACCCCCTCACTCTGCTGAGGCGCCTCGGCAAGCACCATAGCAGCCGCATCCGCGCCAACGTGCCCGGCGATACAGGGCAGCACATACACCTGAGCCCCCGGGTTAACCTCAAGATCAAGATCTCTGGCAGCTAAATTAATGGCTTGATCAGTCACCAGTGCAAATGGCGCAGATCCTAATTCCACTGGGCTCAGCCCTAGAAATAAATGATGCATNATGGGATTTGCAGCAATACTTATCTCGACGATATCGATTTGNTCGATGCCGGCCTCTATGGCNGCGGCGGCTATCAACTGNTTAATACCGGTTCGAACCACCNNCGTCATTTCCTGNGCCCCTTCCGGGTGCATCAGCAGGTAGGANACNCGGCTCATTAAATCTTCGCCNAAGCGAATCTGTGGATTCATGATGCCACTTGTGGCGATGACTTCACCCGTGGTTAGGTGACACAGGTGGCCTGCGATCGTAGTCGAGCCGATATCCAGTGCCACACCATAAATAGCCTCATGATAACCGGGCCAGATAGCGGTAATNAGGGAATTCTGACTGACTGCAACGGTNACCTTCCATTGNCCCTTNCGCAACGTTTGTTGTAATCGCNCCAGTACCGANCGGTCACAGACCAGGTCNTGCAAACCCCATTCCATTGACAGCGCCTCANACAANCGNTGCAGATCGCCATCCGGTTCTTCGAGATTCGCCGGTCTCACCTCGACAAAATACAGATGCGCCGGGGGGTCCAGGGTAATGTCTCGATGTTCAGCTTGTTTACGAACCACCTGACGATGCATCTGGCTTTCTGGCGGCACATCGATTACCAGGTCTCCGGTCACCAGGGCCTGGCAGCTCAACCTTCGATTACCTTCTAGAGCATGACGTTTTTCACTGAACCTAGCCTCGACAGCACCCCGGGGGGAAAGATGGCTCGACCGAGAGCTGATACCATGCTTGGCAAAATCACCTTCTGTACACAGAACCTGACAACGGCCACAAATGCCCCTGCCACCGCATACCGAATCGACATCTACGCCCAGACTCCGGGCAGCATCCAACAGGCGAGTTCCCACCTGGAAATGACCGCGCCTCCCGGACGGTGTAAATACTATTTTTTTTTCGTCTTGTTTCAAACAGTCACCAAAACTCTAAACTTTCCCGGCTGAAATTTAAGCTCGTTTGCGACCTCTGCTGCGTCTGCCTCGATCTACTCGAACAGTTGCTGGATCACGATACTGGCGAATCCACCGCTCGCAGTTAGGGTCATGTCCCATCATCACGTCAGCGCCTAATACGGCCTGCATAACTTCGGGATGTAATGAACTGGTAATCGCCGATGTCATGCCTGCAGCCATGGCCATGGTCAGGAAAGCAGAATTAACACCATTGCGATTAGGAAGTCCAAAGCTGACATTGGAAGCGCCGCAGGTGGTGTTTACCTGCAATTCATCACGCAGTCGTCGAACCAGGTGCATCACCTGTAAGCCTGCAGAATTAATGGCACCGATGGGCATCACTAAAGGATCCACTACTACATCACTTCTCGGAATGCCATGATCCGCAGCCCTTTCAACTATTTTCTTAGCCACTTTAAAACGTTCGTCAGGGTCTTCTGATATGCCGGTTTCATCATTGGAGATCGCCACAACCGCAGCGCCATACTTCGCGACGAGTGGCAGCACGACCTCAAGACGCTCCTCTTCGCCAGTCACTGAATTGACCAGCGGTTTTCCCTGGTAAACCGACAGCCCTGCCTCAAGTGCTGCAACAATTGAAGAATCAATGGACAAAGGTACGTCTGTTATTGATTGAACCAACTGCACTACATCCCTGAGCATGGCAGGTTCATCTGCCAGCGGGATGCCAGCATTGACATCGAGCATATGTGCTCCGGCAGCAACCTGAGCCAGCGCATCAGCTTCCACTCGGCTATAATCGCCACGCTTCATTTCAGCTGCCAGCGCTTTTCTACCAGTCGGATTAATGCGCTCCCCTATGATCACAAATGGAAGCCCGAAGCCCATTCGCACTTCTTTTGAGGACGAACTTAAGATCAGTTCCGTCATGTTCCGATTCCTCTATTTATGGGGTGAATAAAAAGAATGTATTACTGAGTAACCTGACCTTTACCTTGAATCAGTTTGAGCAGACGTTCATCGCTATATTCGGCCTCAAACCGGTCCGCATAGGTCTTCGCCAGGTTTTCGGCGCTGTCTTCGGTCTCTTCAAATGATGCTTGTCGACGCCACTCCGATAAATAGGCATCACTACTGCCCTTGCCTGCTCGCATAGCTGCTCGATCAACAGCCGCCTGAAATCGATGGCTTAACAACACTTTAGCTCTGATCCGACCACGCTGGACAATCACCTGGGAAGGGATATCACGCCAGTAAACGATCGTGCTTTTGACTCTCATCCACCCTCCCCAACTGTTCTTTCAATTCGATTTCAAGCAAGCCATATCCTGAATGAACCTGCACAAATTCGAGATCCAGTCTCTGCGCCGCCTCCTTTGCCTGCCTCAGCAGAGAACGGTCGTGAGTCTGGGATAAGTAAACCAGCTTATGGTATCCGGCAAAAAATGTGGTCTGCAATTCCGGATGCTGATCAAGTTGCAACAGTTCAATAACGAGGTATTGAAAATGCCGAACAAGAAAATCGGTGAGATAAAACGTGCCTAATTCGGCCTCCTGTAATTCAGCAAACTCCTTGTGGCCTGCATAAAATTCATAGCAGTGCGCTCCAGGAAGGCGATGAATCTGCCCTTCTAACGACTCCTCAAGGAGCATGCGATCAAGCGCCCCACCGGTTCCACAGTCAGCATAACCAATGAATATCTGCTGATAATGCGCGCGCTGGGCCCGAATTTTTTCCCTGAGGCGTTCTGTTATCTGTTCCGGCCTGTTATGCAGACTGGCGTCCATGCATTGTAGGTGCAGATGTTGCCAGTGATTCAGACGTTTGAGTGCCTGGATCTCCCTAGCCAGTGCCCCGCAGGCAATAACAAGGATAGGGCTAGGCACGGGAAGCTCGGCGATTGTGAAGCAGTAGCGGCGCCATCTGCGCAGCCTGCGCTGCATCTCGGCAGTAACCATCGGCGCCAACCGCCTGACCGAATTCTTCGTTCAATGGCGCGCCCCCTACCAGCACAACATAATCATCTCGAATATTCAGCCGACCCAATTCGTCAATCACCACTTTCATATAAGGCATCGTGGTTGTCAGCAAAGCCGACATACCCAAAATATCAGGATTGTGTTCTTCCAGTGCGGCTAGATAATCTTCCACGGAATTATTAATGCCAATATCAACGACCTCAAAACCCGCTCCTTCCATCATCATGCCGACCAGATTTTTGCCAATATCGTGAATATCACCCTTCACCGTGCCAATAACCATCTTACCAATCGGTTCGATACCACTTTCCACCAGCAGGGGTTTTAAAATGGCCATGCCGCCTTTCATCGCATTGGCTGCGAGAAGTACCTCTGGTACAAACAAAATGCCATCCCTGAAATCAATTCCAACAATAGTCATGCCAGCGACAAGGGCTTCATTGAGAACTTTCTCCGCACTCCAATTTCGTGCAAGTAATATCTCTGTGCCCTCCACAACCTCTTCTCTAAGGCCATCATAGAGATCATCGTGCATCTGCAGGACGAGCTCTTCATCATCTAGCTCGGCAAGAATAATCTCTTCATCATCGTAATTTTCATCTGTCATGGCTCACTACCTTCTTCAATATAGCTTGTACAATTTTTTACCCTGCTAACGCAGCTACTATTCAATAGCTACTGTCTTCAAACAGCGCTTTGCGCCTCACCATCAAATCTACTAATGCCTCATCAATGGCGGCGTCCAATGGTGGTGCTACATAACTGTCCAGCATCTTCCGGCAAATTGCATTTGCCCTGACCCCTGCAT
>NZUN01000020.1 GCA_002697205.1 Gammaproteobacteria bacterium | reverse complement strand
TGTCTTTAGCTCCGGCTAGACCGAGATCAACCGCCGAACCAATAACATTAGTAATAAGACCGTCCTCTCCAAGTTTCGATACTCGCAGATCTGTGAACCCTGAAAGGGATTGCAGGTTTTCAACCGTAATATCATCGCCATCACTATCAAACAGGACGACTTTATTGGCGTTGGAACTGGCTGTAACACCGGTAGAACCTGAAATTTGGTTTATGGCGTCAACAGCAGATTCCACGTCTCCACTTGAAATAACAAAGTTTCCTGTTGTATAGCCATTAATTTTTACGCTGTAGGTTTTTAGGTCTGAACTGGTAGATTCCAGTGAAGCATATGTCTTGGCATACGCTTTGACTCCGGTTTCTCCGGTTAGATTATTTACTTTCACAGCAGTCTGTTTTGCTGAGTCTCCAGCACTAGCCGCCGTGGACTTCGTTCCCAGGAATCCAAAAATCTCTATGTCGTCTGATTCTGTTGTCGGATTAGCCAGGGGTGTCACTGAGGCAGCCCGTGCCCCTACGCCATTACCTATTAACGTATGGGCCCCAACATTTTCCGCTGCAACCGATTCCACCGAGAAAATGATATTCTCACCTTCTTCTATACCGACCTGTAGCGCTTTATTTAGAAAGGTTCCATCAAGAATTAATTCGCCGTTATAGCGGGTACTAGCCGCCACACGCGATATTTCTTGAATTAATAGGTTAACTTCGGACTGAAGAAATGTTCTGTCTGCTGAACTGTTGGTCCCGTTCGCAGCTTGAAGCGCTAGCTCCCGCATCCGTTGCAACATATCCGATACTTCACCCAGCGCACCTTCAATGGACTGCGTTAAAGCCTGACCATCGTTAGCATTTTTGACTGCCATAGCCAAACCTCTGACTTGAGCGGTCATTCGTTGGGTCATCGCTAACCCAGCAGCATCGTCGGCAGCACTATTAATCTTTGAGCCTGTTGATAAGCGCTCCATTGCTGTCTTTAGTTCTTCACTAGACTCAGCTAGAGCTCTCTGGGCCGTTAATGAAGATACGTTGGTGTTAATTACTAAAGCCATAACGTTACCTACTCTTTATAGTCCTTTGTTAGTTACTCGCCTCGGAGTGCGCGACGCACACCACCGATCCGATTCTCAATAAATTGCATAGTCGCGGTATAACGAGCTGATTCTTTACCAAATTCAGATTGCTGTACTGAAAGCTCAACTGTATTACCATCTGCTGAAGGGTTTATCGGATTTCGATAAACCAATCCGTCTTTACCAGAGGTAGAGGCATTAATGTGAGACCCATGAGTGGTAGCCATTTGCTTAATACCTGCTTGGGTAGACCTCATAACAGACTTGAAGTCGACATCACGCGCCTTGTAGCCCGGGGTATCTGCGTTCGCTATATTTTCAGTGAGGACGTTTAACCTAAGCTCTCTTAGCTTTAACGCACTCTCGTGAATACCAAACACATTCTCAAAAATTTTCACAGTTCCTTCCATCTTTCCTAAAGTTCTCGCTCTTGTTGACCGATTAGAAGATTACTATTCCTTCGGCTGGTACCTGGGTGTAGCAACCACCGTGCCAATTCCTATTGAATCTTCCTAACTTATTGAAATAAATAATAAAAATAGGATTTTTATGGATTACAAAAAAACAATCTAGAATCTAGGCGGCAACATTTACCGGGTTTATTGAAAAATTGGCGGCACGTTACTGCCGATAATCAATTACGATGTACAGACGATCAAATGTGATGTTAGCTGTATTAAAGCGCTGAACATTTCGGATTACTTGCATGGGGAAATGGCAGGTCAACTAACTGTTGATTCAATCGCGAGCAATCAAGTCGTACGGTTCTAAGGTCGACTCAGTGAGTAATGTCAATTGGCTAAAGTTATTACCTTTGACAATGCCTCTGAGCACAGTGGTAGGCTCTTTTTTTGACAGTAACACGACAGAAGTGTGCATTACTTTAATCCAACCAATCAAACCAACTGGTTATTTATCATTTGTTGAATTTAATAAACAAGCAGCATAAAGTTTGGAAAACTTATCAAGCGTGTGGCATTAATGCGTGACAAAGGTAAAGAGTTATGAAGCGCTTCCTAATAATGATTACTTGTCTAATCGAGCTAACGGCTTTCCTAGACCTGCATGCGGCCGCAGCTGATTCTGCACCTTCGATTTTAATTGAATTAAACGAATGGCTAACAGAAATTGACGGAGAAAATATCGCATTTGTTGCCAATGATCTTAGAGGCCCAATTACTCGGAAAGAGTGTGATAAACCGATCCACTTTTATTTTACTAATGCTTCAAGGCGGGTGATCAAAGCGGACTGTAAAGGCCAATGGCGTCGATTCATAAAAGTGCCAGAAAGAATTCATTTAGCAAAAATAAGTACCGATCTGATTCCTAATCGTCNGCATGATCTCAATGCTTATGTCCTAACAGCGGACGTATCAAAGGGCCTTAAAATTACCGAGGATATGTTAGATAGCATTCATTCAAGTAGATCAATACCAACCAATGCCTTTACAGAAATTTCTCAGTTAGATGATCTGTACCTGCAACGTGATAAAAAGAGAGGGGATATTTTAATAAGCGAGGATTTAGATACTTCCAAGATAGTTGTTGTTCCANTGGTAATTCTACCGTCGGGTTCACCACTCGATACAAATACCTTAATTGAGATTACNAAGTTTTCGGATGTACCAGCCGATTATATTAGCTCAATCGCCTCGCTACGNTATATGGAGCTAAGTANAACAGTTGGGGTTGGGGAAATAGTTCGNACNCGTCACTTGAGGAAAGCAANATTNATGCGGCGAAATGAATNAGTTACGATTTATTCAATTTCAAATAACTTTAGTATCGAGACCAAAGCGATNGCCCTTTCTGATGGTTATCTTGGAGAAAGAATCGAAGTAAAAAACCCAGAAAGCAATAAAATTATTACAGCTAGGGTTGTCGGATACGGCCTATTAAGTCTTAACTAACTTAGTCATAAGAAATCTTACGAACGTTCGAACCCGTACTTTTTTCCTCATCTCTGATAGAAAACACCCTGTACCAATAGTCACCAGGATCNGNAGGCTGATCCGAAAAAGAAGTATCAAAAGTTGTCCCCAATACCGTATAAAGATCTAGNAAATTCTTCTTACGCTGAATTTCAAATTCCCCTTCGTATCCTTCTTCATCGACAGACCATGTTAAATTCACTTTCTCAAAACTTCGTTCCGNTATCAGGTATTTNGGGGTCGGTAAAAGCCCAGNTCGACTGAGTTCTANAATATTAAACATCCCGAATNTATTTTGGCCTNCACCAGCTAAACTAGTGTCAAGCGGTCCTAAGGAAAACCGGATTCGCGAATNAGACTCAATAGATGCTTCCATCATCACATGCAATCTGCAAGAACCCGATGGACAATTTAGAGTATAGGTTAAAGAGTTAGTTGGGCCTAANCAAATAAGAACACTGCCTNCACCAAGGCTGCATTCCCAAGTAACAGTGTCATTTGGAACAATNTACCCAAAGCCTGGATTAAATANAAAATTAAATTGATTACTCGATATCAGAACNCTTGCTTNNGCTTCATCCTTAAACGTTATTTCCCAATTTGCAGTCCTTTCCAAATAAGTCCCNGAAGGNTGTACGGCACCATCTAACTGCACCCTGTCATCCTCACAAAGCCCCCCTACNCCGATGCCCTCAGACCCGCCNAGGCAGACGGACTGACGNACNGACCATTCACCAATGAGTTGGGGTAATTCAAGTCTNTTCTGGGGGGTTCTTAATCGATCATGAATATCATTGATTACATCGGCAGACAGGGTATCGGATGGGCTCACTGANATGTTATACCGATCATCAGCGCAAACATTTAATCCAATCNAAAAAATTCCCAGAAAACATAGCAAAAACCTNATCACTGACTACTCCATTTTCAAATTTTCAATTGCAAGCTCATCAAACTTGTTTTCACGAAGATTAATAATTGCAACCAATATCGATNTCGAGTCATTGTCTTCACCATCTGAGGCAACTATTTCTATCTCAAAATAGTTATCACCATTGNTATCTTTAGCATTCTCATAATCAGGGCTAAAATTAAACCTTAGTTGNCTNGTCTCATCAATATAGAAAGATTCGCTATCGATTCCCTCAACAGACAAGTTTACTTCATCGCCGTCTAAGTCCGAGTANGCTACCTCACCAACCAAACTGGAATTTTCAGGTACATTGTAGTCTTGGTTCANAGTCAAGGACGGTGGATTATTGGAGTTCAAGGACTCGCTTGAATTTGGATTGGTATTGCCCGAACCACTACCACAACCAGCCATCAACAGAAGAAGATAAATAAAAACTGGAAAATATCTTAAATTTATCATATAGTTAGGTACGAAAAATTTTTTTTTAGATTTACCTAAAGATTAATGAGAATTGACCGATTAATAGTTAGTGTAATCCCTTTGTGGAGTTAAAGATATGGTTGACAACGTAAATAGCGTTGGTTCTGGGAGACCTAGCCAGNTACAGAATTCACCTGCTGCACCAAGTAGAGATACTGCAAATGAGGGTGAAAATCAAGTTCAGAAAGCAGGGCAGGTGCCGCAGGCTGTCGATGTTGAATTAAGTGATGCTGTTAAGCAAGCGGAAGAAAAAGCAGCTTTCGATGAAGTTAAAGTTCGCCAGCTGAAACAGGCCATTGAATCTGGAAATTATCCCCTGGATTCACGTAAGATGGCGGAAAGCTTTGTAGAACTCGAAAGATTACTNTAGAAACCCCAGCATGGCTGACTCAGCTATTCCGGACATCAGGTCTCTATCTATTCTAATTGAATCGCTAAAAACTCTTCTTGATGAGGAGTTTTTGCTTTTAGGCTCTAAGGATCTTGACANNGTTGAATCAATTCAAGAAAGAAAAATGAGTTTAATGGAGGAATTGGGGAATCTTTGGTCAAGCTATTTAGAAGCATCCTCCAGTTCAAGCGAAAATCTTCCTGTCAAAAAAGAGTTCCAGTCAAAATTAGTTGACTGCCGTGACAAACATATTCGAAATGATCTTTTGTTGAAGAAACAATTAGAAATTACTAAAAACCTCATACAGGTCATCACTAATCGTAGTAACGACCAAGTAAATATTTATAATCGCTTAGGTCGTATATCATAGATAAACATTACCACGGTGTTTTACCTTGCAATCGGTACACCCAAGCCAGAACAATCGCAACTGATTTAAAAAGACTTTCCGGAATCTCTTCATTTAGTTCAAGCTGAGCGAGGGTGGCTGCTAACAACCTGTCCTCAGTAATCGGTACATCCGCTTCCTCAGCTTTCTTTACAATTTCCTCTGCCAGGTCTCCCGTTCCCTTAGCCGTAAGTGTCGGGGCCTTAATTCGGTCATACAAAACAGCAACCGCTATTTTCTGCTCCATTCCTTCATACATCAATGCTAATCCCATTGCTTCTTTTCATTAAATCGTTGGAATACCCTATTTGCTCTGCAGATGTCTCCAATCTCTTTGAGACCGGAAAAAGATTTACCTCGTAAAGACTTATCCCCAATTCCCCGAACTGGGACTTCAACCACTCCAAATGATTCAACGCTTCATGATAAAAATCTAAATCATCTGTCCAGCAGTTTAATCTAACCTCATCTCNNTCGGAGACAGTTAAAGAAACATCCAAGTGTTCTGNATCACTTAAACTGACCCTCAAATCAATTTTCCATTCTCTCTGCTGGTCATCTTCCGAACCTTCTTCGTCACCCNTCNTTGATTCCACTTGAGCTAGGATTGGCCANTCATTAAGTACGGGAATCAGCCAATTNAGAACCGTGTTTCTATTTAATTGATTTCCAAGTGCTTCAAGTTGAAATGACTCTAATTCATCCAAGGCTGAATTTAANTGGCTCAGATCAGCTCCAAAGTTGNTATNTGATCTTTTCAAAAGCAACAGAAAAGTCTTTAAGTTTAAAGTTGGTTTATTTTGTTTAAAGACCTCGGATTCGTGAAACAAACCACTTCGATAAAGTGTAGATTTTAAAGCTTCAGCAGTTTGAGAGTCCGGTTCAAATGAAGACATTTGAAAACTGCTNAATATATTCCNTAANCTTGGCTCTCTAGCCAGCATATTCGTGATTTTAGAAAAACTAAATAGACCNGATATCGAGGTATTTTGTATCGCACGCCCTAACAGGCTATGTATTCTATCTATCGAAAATCTTGAAGCTACTTTACGCACTCTATCGGGCTGCAAAGAAAGAAGCATCGAGCCACCAACCAAAGCGGTAGCGACAAAGCTCGCTTTTCCTTCAGTTGCAGCAAAATTACTAGGTAACATTATCGCAGTTTTCGACCCTGTTAAAAAAACATTACCATCTGCCCTATTAGCAATTACCCCGTTTACTAACTGTCCTTCTCTCAACCCGAGTGATCTGGCTTCAGGAGGTTCAAGCCTTAACGTATAAACAGAACTGCCCCCCTGTGAATAGGTTGCATTTACTCTGATGGGTTGATTGACAGAGTCCGCGCTAATCAAGGATCTACCCAGGGATACTGAATCCAATCCTTATAGGGATCGGTCGATTCATCATTCTTTTCTGAATTTTTGTTTCCTCTCTTAAAAACCAACTTTCTAAAATCTTTCTCTAATGGCAGCCTTAGTTTTGAATTCGCATAAAGCCAATTAGGATTAGCTCTCTTAAATGCTTTAGGGTTAGCTGCAACAAACGCTTTTTTGAGAAATTCTCCATTTATGTTTGTCTTCGCTATCACTCGCTCTATGATCCTCGATAAGCTATCTCCCCGCTTGACCAAATAATAACCATCCTCATCAATTTGACTGATATCGCCAGTAGAAACAGATTCATCAACCGCTTTCTTTAAGTCAGACAACATTCTCTCTAACGCATGGGAGAGTTCATCATTGTTATTAGGGCCCTCCATTCCCCCTTTAGCAACGCCAAAAACCTCAGACCGCTCGAGGACTTTGGTAAGGCTAGTATTTGTAGGGCTAACCTTTGTAGGGCTAACATCTGCTTGATCATCGACCACAACATCACTAGAGAGTGACGTGGACATGATGGCATTGGAGGAACAACTAACTAAGAAAACGACTATAAGAAGGAGAGCTGAGCCCAAAATGATTACTCTATTCATAACATTAACCGTATCGACTTAGCGTTCATTATTATTCCGCTTCTCAAGTTTAAATCCCCTTCAACCATATGCAATAATGCACTTTGTTGATTAGATCGAACTATTTCAGCTATGGCTACACTTTCCAAAGCAGAGGCTATCCCATGACTCTTAAAAATTTCACTACCAGGAAACAATAAAAACCGATCCCCTATTCTAAAGCCATCGGCTTCACCCGCATTCAATCTAAGTATTTGGCCAGCAATAGAAACGCGGTACGGTTCTCTGTCAATACAATTTAATTTCCCCAAAATTCCAATTTTTAGATCTCTAATAGAATCTAATCTATCAGCTAATCGATTTCTATTCTCAGAAATTAAGAAAACTTCATCTAGAGGTATCTTAATACCCCAATTCCAAGTACCCAAAATCGTAGTCCCTTTCATGAGCCTAAGCTCTCCATGGACTTTAATGGAATTATAAGTTACCGGTATCAGGGAAGAAATCGCTGCAGTTACGTATCCTTTAATCTTCGAAGGCTTGGCTTTTTCTTCTATCCTCACAATGGACTCAAGTTTTAACTCGCCACCATTACTCGAACCCTGTAATGCCAATAGGTGGCCGATCGAATTGGTGCTTCGATCACTAGCAAGCAATAACCCAGAATCATCAAAGATTAACTCTCGCACTGCATGACCCGATGACCTGCCTACATTTATTATGGCTGCAGAAGGATAGGAGGGGAGAAGTAATACCTCCCGAAAATCCAGTCTAAAGGACTGATCACTATATTGTGGGGTACAAAGCGGAGGAGATATCGGGGAATATCTATCCTTGTCAATTTTGGCCACAAGGCCTGCTGTAGTGCCATTATGACTATCAGCAACATCAAACTCTAACTTATCTAAAGCTAAATCAGTCTGATAGATGGTTGAATCTGCAATTATCCTTGAATTAGACATCAATCCCATAGATCGGATGTGAGCACTTTCGCCGATGGCTAATCTAAAAATTGCGTTCCTAAAGTCTTCTAACTCAAATTCTGTTTCCGCAATACTAAACGAACCATGCANGCTACATAGAAGNGANAAAAACAAGATAATAGGGCCTNTTTTACAAGAACCTAGACGATTCATCATGTTTTCGCTCCCATAGAGCAACTNAAAATTTACTCAGCTACTCATGAACTCCATTCNAAATTCGTACCCTAATCACCGCCTACAGAANCCAAATGCGATTTTCCCCCNCTTTCGNCAANCAAATCAGCAACTGCTTNACCACCAATTCTCAANGTCGTCTCATAACTATGTCCACCAATTGGTCGAATACTAACTAACTCAGCTCCATAGATAATGCCTTCTACTTTTGATCNAAGAGACTCTTCTACAACCTTCGATGATGACATCAANCCGTTCACTTCAATGTATTGACCGTAGATTTGCTCCACAAGCGANTTGTAAGCCTCTAACTTCGAGGCCTTTGCCGCCATCAAACGTTTTTCTTCTTCAGACTGGCCCGATTGAGCAGAAATAACNGCATAACCAATGCCAGTGATAGCCTCTGCATGAATCTTGNNTAAGCTAGGGACATAATGATTTGTGACACAACCAACTAACAAAAGCAAAAATGAGGTAAAAAAGAAAATTNTGAACATANAAANACCCTAAATTCGTCTTGTCACAGTACTTTAATCGGTTCCGGGACGATTTTCTTTAATATAGGCATAGTTCCTGCATTGAAAGCGTCAACTAGTNGCTAATCTGTCTTNNTTCTGGCAGACGACNACAATAGAAGGGATTTTATGGAAATTACNNGGGATAAATTGACGANTATTCGACAATTTGCTGCAAATTTCCTATGGAGTTCTTTGGCAGTACCTGCTGTGGTACTTCTTATTCTGGCGTTACTNATCCTACCNATGCCANCCTTNATGTTGGACATATTCTTTTCTNTAAATATNATTCTCGCTCTANTCATAATCATGGTGGCAATAAACACTGCTAGCCCACTTGATTTTTCTTCTTTCCCCATAGTCATACTCTTCGCAACGACCATGCGACTGGGACTAAACGTTGCCTCAACTAGGNTGGTCCTTCTCGAGGGNCATNAAGGNGGAGATNCAGCTGGAAAAGTTATCGAGGCATTTGGTCAATTTGTTATTGGAGGCAANTACGCTGTCGGTTTTATTGTATTCGCGATTTTGATGATCATTAACTTTATCGTTATCACTAAGGGAGCTGGAAGAGTCTCGGAAGTAATTGCTCGTTTCACTCTTGATGCTTTACCCGGAAAACAAATGGCNATTGATGCNGATCTCAATGCGGGCGTAATCGACCAAGACACAGCAAGAGATCGAAGAGCACAAGTATCTCAAGAATCAGATTTCTATGGTTCTATGGATGGGGCATCGAAATTCGTAAGAGGAGATGCTGTTGCNGGCCTACTGATTCTCATGATCAATTTAATAGGNGGGTTANCGATTGGCATGCTACAACATGATCTAANCTTCGGAGAAGCTTCTANAGCCTATCTGTTATTAACTATTGGCGATGGTCTAGTCGCACAATTACCCGCTTTAATNTTNTCTTTAGCTACGGCACTCATAGTATCAAGGGTATCGACTTCAGAATCCGCTCCNCAACAAGCTACCAGACAACTTGGCAATCCTNTCGCATTCGCTATAGCCGGCGGCACNNTGACCATCCTCGGCGTCATACCCGGCATGCCTAACGCAGTATTCTTAATGTTAGGTATATTCNCTCTAACNATAGCCTTCNTTCTCAAAAGAAACCTTTCCAAGATTGATAAANCCGTAGAAGCATCAAATGTAGNNGACGATCCAACATCGCCAAATGAGCTACTAGAGCTGGATTGGGATGATGCAGGGCAAGTTGANGTTGTCAGCATCGAATTAGGTTACGGTCTTATTTCATTAATTGATTCTGAACACAACAGCAGCCTATTACAAAGAGCAAAAGGAATTAGGAAGAAAATGTCATCTGANCTAGGGTTTCTACTTCCTACCATTAGAATCAGAGACAACCTAGACAATCCGCCAACTCAGTATCGTATCGTCCTAAATGGTACAAGTAGAGGTAAAGGAATAATAGAAATTGGTCGNGANCTGGCAATNAACCCGGGAAGTGTTTACGAAGAAATTGATGGAATAGCAACTAAAGACCCAGCATTTGGGCTAGATGCTGTTTGGATAAAGACTGAAGACAAGGAATATGCGCAAGCCTTGGGTTATACCGTGGTGGATGCTGCATCGGTGATAGCGACTCATATGAATTCCATCCTAAGGTCTAATGCAGACGAGTTAATGACCTTTGATATCGCGCANCAGCTTATCGATAGAATTGCCGAAAACTCACCTAAATTACTTGAAGATTTCATTCCTGATCAATTAAGTCTTAGCACATTAGTTAAAATACTACAAAACCTGTTAGCTGAGGGAGTCCCTCTAAAAGACATGCGAACNATTCTCGAAACNCTTTCCGAAGGTACTAGNTTTTCGAAGGATTCTGAAAANCTTACGGCNTTAGTCAGNATCANACTCGGAAGATTGATCATCCAAGAAATAAGTGAACCGGANCATCCACTCGAGGTTATGACACTAGANCCAAGCCTAGAGCAATTATTAAATGACCTCATTTCAAATGCGCAATCTATTGAGGATGTTGCACTTGAGCCTAATCTTTCTCAAAGCTTTTTCAGTTCANTTTCNGAAATTGTGGAAGAGATGGAAAAAGAAGAAAAATATCCGATTTTAGTTGTTTCTCCCACAATTCGTAGCTGGTTAGCTAGATTATTGAAGCGGGCAAAACAAGAACTATCGGTGCTTTCNTATAGAGAAATACCTGACGANCAATCAATTNGGATCGTCCAAACNATTGAGTTAAATGATAAAGAGTCCTCTGAGGAATAAAATATGGAACTTAAACGCTACCTAGAAACTGATTCAAAACTAGCCCTGGAGAAAATAAGAAGCATCCATGGNGATGATGCTCTCATTATCTCAACTGANAAAGTTGGTAACAAGACNGAGGTTATTATTGGCATTGAAGAGAAGAAGGACGAGNAAGTTACTAAACCAGAAACAGCCGAACCGGGGTTTAAAAAACATCTAAATANTTCTCTTGNGACAAAAAGCTCNNCTTCACCNAAAGATCCATGGAAAGTTTTNGCAAGGATGAATAATGAGATCAAAACNCTTAAAGCTTCTATGGAAAGNATGCAAATCNANGTTNAAAAAGANAATCAACCTATTTCACTTGATTCATTGGATACAAAAGTTAATGACGCAGGTTTTAACTTGCAAGCAATTGAGCTCAATAGTAAATGGCAGAATTCNCATATATTCTTAGGAATACCCGGGTCTGGAAAAAGTCAAATAATTAANAGAATCGCTCTTGCTAAAANAGAAAATGANGAGGCAAAACCTCTAATAATCAGCGCTTCCCAAGAAGGTCTAGAGTTAGACTATTCCTTGGCCAATTTCTCAGAGCGTAACAATATTCCTCTTATGGCTATAANGCTGGAACAACTANCCCAAATACTACCTAAAATGGTTNCTATTTNTGATCTTGTATTAATAGAAGCGAACACCGTGAGCCATATAACCNAACCAANTTTCGAAAAATTAGACTGCAACTTGATTAGCCATCTNTGTATAGCTGCCGATTCTGATATTGNTTACTTATCTAAGGAATCGAACATAGACTATAATCTATTAAATTCTNTAGTCTTAACCNGGCTAGATCTCTGCGAAGACCTTCCAGGNAAGCTCTTGGAAATGACTAATCTGAATNTAAAGATCACTGGTACCTCCACAGGTCATAAAATCTAAAAGGCTAAATAATGGCGCATCTTATAGGTATTGCAAGCGGTAAAGGAGGTGTAGGTAAGACCACCATGACCATAAATTTAGCTATAGCCTTACAAAAAAGTGGGCTTACTACCTTAGTTCTCGACGCAGATCTTGGTTTAGCAAACGCACAACTAATGCTAGGCGTTAAGCCTACTTATACAATATCAGATTTACTTTCTGGCAATATGGCCCTAGATGAAATTGAACTTAATTGCTATGCGGGTGTTGGTCTAATTCCCGGAGCCTCTGGTAAAGAGGCGCTCACTAATTTATCAACTCCAACCTTATTGGATTTAATTGATTTACTAAAGGCCTCACCTAAGCAAATAGTCCTATTAGACACGGCTGCAGGTATCTCAAAACAAAATATGCAATTACTATCTACCTGCGATAGCAAATTAATAATCTTTTTGGATGAACCATCCTCTATTGCCGATGCTTATGGTGTATTAAAAATACAGCAGTCCAAATCTGGACTAGAATCAACTTTTCTCATACCAAACAAAGTTAACGATCAAGACGAAGGAAAACTGTTATACAAAAAAATGAATGGTCTATGTATGAGCTTTCTATCAGAGTCTACACAGTATCTTGGATCTATTCGAAAAGATCACAAAGTATTAACCGCTATCAGATCACGATCTCCGTTAGCTAAACAGTATCCAGAGAGTTTAGCGTGGCACGATATCAGGCTTATTGCAGAACACTTAGCTAAGTCGCTGGCGCTAAATTAACTATATATGAGGCGCAATAAACTTGTTAAGCTAGCGTTAAATTTGGACACATTCATAGTGGCTAATAGTGATGAAATCCAGCCTGCCATTTAGAGCAACCGAAAGCGGCAACAAACTCTTGCCAGAGCATTACTCTCTCGTCAAAAGAACCGCTCTTTACCTGAAAACTAGACTTCCCAATTCCGTAGAAGTTGATGATCTAATCCAATCGGGTTTAGAAGGCCTAATGCAAGCCCAAAAATCTTATGACGCCGGCAAAGAAGTCGCTTTTGACCTTTACGCCAAGACCAGAATCAAGGGTGCCATGTTAGACGAAGTAAGACGGCTTTCGTATGCAACCCGGACGACTGTATCTCTGAAGCGTCAGCAAGCATCGGCTTTTGAACATCTATCTAACAGTCTAAATAGAAACCCTACTAACAGAGAAATGGCTAGCTATCTTGGTAAAGATATGCATACCTTTGAGAAGGAACGCTTAATTGCTTCAGGCAGTGAGACTATCAGTGTCGAAGCTCAACCTTCCATGCATTCAGAGGAAGAAGATACGACATCCGATCCTGCCCATATTTATGACCAATCAGAACTTTTGATAGAGCTTCAGAAACATATCGAAAATCTGCCAGAAAGAACAAAACTCATTATCTCTCTCTATTACACAGAAGAAATGAACCTGAAGGAAATAGCCGCCATACTCGAAATATCCGAGTCTAGAGTAAGCCAAATTCTTAGTGAAACTGCCGGGAAGTTAAAGGACAAATTAACCTTAAATTAAAGCTATAGTTTTCACTGCAATAAATAAATTGGCACATAATTATAGGCTCAGAGGAGTCATTAATGGGTTTATTCAAAGGATTAAAAGCCTCCAAAGAAAGAAAAAAAGCAAAAGAATTTTATAACGAAATTCCTAGAATGAATGCTGAAAAGAGAGAACTAAGGAAACTTAAAGCAGTCCTTAGCGCTAGACTTACGGCTTTTATCGATAAAACATTTGTCGAAGGAGCAGAGATTATTTCCAATTGGCAGGAAAAAGGGAGTGAGGGGCGTCCGCCTGCAATGTTTTCTAGCGCGTTCAAAGACGTAAAGACTATTGGAGGGACTGTTACAGTCTATCTACCCCAAAAGTACACAAACATTTATTTTAAACTCGGATCAAAATATCAATCGGCGGTGCTTACCAAAAATCAGGTTATTGCCTTGGCAGATTCGACAGCTGCAGAAGTTAGTGNTAGTTTGACTCTANAAAANCCCATCNTNCCTCTAGCTTTTCTAAGAATAGAAGATGAAGAAGATGAANAAAATGNAGAAGAATAGAGCAANTAAAAGAANNAAGTTTTTTCACCAATCGAGACCCTAGCAATTGTCAAATTACGTCTACCACCCCNAAGTAAANAATTTNGCNATCAGCATCATAAATANCTGCCCGGTCCCCACTGAATATTCAGACTTTTTCTTTAGAGACGGAATTTACTGTGAATTCAATCCTTCCAATAATGANTTTGTGTGTTGCTGGTGCTTTGATAAGGAACAACAATACTTCTGGNTAGGAGAAGGTAAACATTGGACCAAATACGAAAACGTTGAGGCCGACAATATCGCTCAACATCTATTATCAACAATTCCTTCTCTNTCGACNTCGGNAAAATCTACTCAAGGNTACGGAATGATCACGGAAACCTTATTCAAAATCAAAGCCGATAANTTTTCCAATTCTAATAATCCTAAAAACTGACGCTAGGTCATACATTAANNGTAANNCTGTCACGATAATTCGTCTNAGTGCTAGCCAAGNTCAAATAACGNTCTTGNTCCACGAGGCCACCAATATNNAGNANATCNNACNCCCCTGCTCTTTNATCTGTTCATANCGGTAANCAGCNCCCAGCACATNGCNTGCATCGAGTTTCTAGAAACNATCCCGCTAAGNCTGAAAAAAGCTNTCAGTCCCGNATTGANCAGACCATGNTTTNACGGTATCGNCCCAAAACNACTGACGGGANTCAGNNCCGNTCGTNCNGGTGAAATCAATGGNCCAGGCACTCAACATGGTCGCATCCGGCGACNCATNGTATTCGTCNTNCACATCCANAATCCCNACAGCTAGCATAGTCAAAGCGGGAAGCACCAAAAACAATAACAGCCACAGCGTCAGCGTTCTGANTGCAGCGGCGTATTTCTTCCGCAAGTCACCGCCTGAAACCAAGCTATTATTGTCAATGGTCCCAAATGGTCTGACGACATACAAGGAAAATTGACTCAACTACTCTTTAGGATGAGCTCATATGACCGACTAGTGAGGATAGGAATAGCGAGATTGAGAGGACTTACAATATTTTTACTCTCACGGTTTTATTGAACGTTTCTTTTATGAGGTAATTTGTATGGCAGATGATAAGTTTGAACTCTACGTAGGTAAAAGTTCCAAGTTGGAAAATACTATGTTAGATATAGAGGGTCAGGCAAAAATAGATGGATTTGTTTCTGGGGAACTAAAGACAAAGCTACTNCACATTGGTGAGAGTGGAAAGGTGGTTGGTAAAGTTGATGCCGAACTCATAGTAGTNGATGGGATATTAGAAAGTGCAGATAAAGAAATTACTTCCTCCGTTAAGATTAGTGTCAATGCCACTGGAAAAATTGAAGGAAATATTTCTTACAATAGCCTGGAGTGTGTAGAGGGTGCGATTATCCAAGGTAATCTCTCAGTCTCAAAGTCTAAAAGTCTAAAAGTTAAGAATTAGGACTAACCAATATAAGACTGNGAGGTAATCCCTAANCACTACATAATATAGGACTTACTACAAAGGCTAAATATTCGCNCCTTGAGNCACTCTAAACGATACNCCCCACTTTAAATCTAGCTGTNTTCGAGCGAGGGCAGNTANAAAGNTTAACGATTAGCCATTCAANNCAGTGGAGAAGAAAATCTGCTTTTTCANGGAATTTTTTGATAGTTAGCCCATTTTTACATGANCTTGGCAGTGACTAGCTGTCCAAAGNTCCGAAACGAGANAGAATTCCATCAAGTTCATCGAGACTGTTGTAGCTGATAANCANCTGGCCAGCNNCATTTTTNCGCTGTTTTAATGAAACCCGCTGACCCANTTTTTCCGATAGNTGATCTTCCAGACGCTGGATATCTGAGGTCTTTNNCTGNTGCTGTTTTATTTTAGATTGCTGCGNAGAATTTAACTGCTTAACCANCGTCTCAGCCTGCCGTACGGTTAACCCCTTGGCAACGATCTGNCGTGCTGCCTGTGCNTGNAANGTCTGTTCAAGGGCCAGCAGGGCTCTTGCATGTCCCATATCGATATGTTGGGTCAAAAGTAACTCTGCAGCAACCTGGCCCAGCCCGGCTAACCTGACCGAGTTACTTACTGTTGCTCGACTTTTACCCACTGCTTCTGCAGCCTGTTGATGTGTTAAATCAAACTCCATTATCAAGCGCTGCAGNGCCAGCGCTTCTTCCATGGCGTTTAAATCTTCCCGCTGAATATTTTCAATCAGTGATACNGCCAACTGAGACTGAGAATCTACCTCCCTAACAATCGCAGGAATNTGCGCCNTACCTGCAAGCTGACAGGCACGCCAACGACGTTCACCAGCAACAATTTCATANGAATTTCCACTGNTTGCACGGACAATAATNGGCTGCATCACACCNTGTACACGAATTGAGGCGGCTAATTCCTGNAATTTTTCCTCATCAAACTGACTNCGCGGTTGAAATCGTCCNGNTTTGATCCACTCAATCGGAAGCTGCCTGAGNGCCAAACCANAAAAACCATCCTTTTCACCATCATGTTCACTATCACGANNNCCTGCAGGNCCACCGGTTANATGATCCACTTGANCTGATCGGGCCTGGCTCGGNCCGAGTAGTGCATCCAATCCNCTNCCAAGACCTCNNTTTTTTGCTGCCATCGTGTTAACTCCCTATTACCGTGTTTTAACCATNACCGCGGTTAACNTGNGTCGGTTCCATCCTTCGCAACACCTCGCCTGCCAATGCCANGTAGGCTTTTGATCCCGAAGATTTGGAATCNTAGTAATACACNGGTAATCCATAACTCGGCGCCTCTGCCANACGCACATTTCTCGGTACCACCGTNCGATACAGCCTGTCACCAAAATATTCGCTCAATTGCGCAGACACNTCTTTTGTCAGGCTATTGCGCGGATCATACATGGTACGAACAATTCCCTCTATTTTTAAGCTCGNATTCAATTGTTCTCTGACTCGAGTCACTGTGCCCATCAAAGCGGTCAAGCCTTCCAATGCATAGTATTCGCACTGCATGGGAATGATGACACCCTGTGCTGCAACTAAGGCATTTAAAGTCAGNAAATTCAATGANGGCGGGCAATCGATGAACACGTAATCATAATCAGATTCNAGACCAATCAAGGCATTTTTCAGNCGACTCTCTCGGTTTTCCATGGCTAGCAANTCAATTTCAGCTGCCGTTAAATCCGAATTGGAGCCCAGNAGAAAAAAACCGNTATCGTGATTTTTTNGGGCAATATCCNTTATAGATTCCTGATACACCANNACATCATAGATTGANTCAACCAGTTCATCNTTGCTTACGCCGCTTCCCATGGTGGCATTACCCTGTGGATCCAGATCAATCAGCAGNACCCTGCGACGCATNGTAGATANTGACGCAGCCAGATTAACCGACGTTGTCGTTTTNCCTACACCNCCTTTTTGATTAGCCACAGCAATNACTTTCATAATCCNTTACTCTTTATCATCACTGTCNGGGCTTCCTGGTNNATTACGGCGTAATCTNCNATTAAATTAAANGGNTNTAGCCTGTTCAACTNCNGNCTTTCNAATCTTCAATAATCAACANACCCCTTTCTGAATTCATAAANGGCACCTGCAAACNCTGATGCCTGAATATATAATCACAGGTAGACAAACTAACTGCGAGCGCTTTATCAAAACGACTGATCATCGCCANNATATTGCCNGANGGTTTTAATAGATGAGCAAGCGACGGNTATATNTCCAGGGGTTGTCTGAAAGCCCGACAAACAACCTGGTCAAATTTCCGATCACGCAGNGACTCTACTCTGGACTGCACGACTTCAACGTTGTGCAACCCTAACTCTATTTTGACCTGNGTNAGAAATCGAGTTTTTTTACCANTAGCNTCCAACAAGACAAAATGTTTTTCAGGNAAATTCAAAGCCAGAGGAATACCCGGTAACCCTGCGCCACTACCCACATCAATGACNTCNGCNCCGGTNACATAAGGCACCAAAGTTAANGAATCAAGCANATGCCTNCTCACCATCTCATCGAGCGTTTTGANGGCNGTAAGATTAAAACGCTGATTCCAGCGATGCATTAAGCCAAGATAATCATTAAGTGCCGNTNNAAATTCCGGGCANGACCGCAAACCAGNGTNTNCCCGANTCAATTCTNCTAAGCCCGTACCNAGTGNCGACGAAACGCTCACCCTGTTGCTGCNGGNTGTTGAAGATCACGCCGCCGCTTTAAATGAACCAGCAGCANNGATACNGCAGCNGGCGTCACGCCAGATATTCTNCTGGCCTGACCCAGATTCTCAGGTTTTACATCNTGCAACTTCTGCTTCACTTCATTTGATAAACCNTGNATACACGCATAATCCATATCGATCGGTATATTAAGGGAGTACTGTGCNCGGGTTCGATCAATATCCTGTTGTTGCCGGGCNATATAACCTTGATACTTGATATCGATCTCCACCTGCTCNGCGGCNANGNCATCATCGNCGGATTTTCCACTGGCNCTGAGTANAGACTGAATATCTACNCCAGGCCTTTTTAATAAATCTGACAGATGATATTCCCGGNCCANGGGTTCTTCCAGCAGCGCATNAATAGCGGNATTACCNGGNAAAACNACNGTNTCAGCCATTTCTNTAGCNAGTTTTTCAATCCTATCTTGTTTCTTGAGNTACTTATTCCATTTANNATCATCAACCAGGCCCAACTTCCTCCCAGTTTCGGTAAGACGCCTATCCGCATTATCCTGTCGCAGAATCAAACGATATTCTGCACGACTGGTAAACATGCGATAAGGTTCCAGGGTTCCAAGGGTAATCAGATCGTCTACCAGAACTCCCAGATAAGCCTGTTCTCTGCCAGGTGACCAGGACGCTCTGGATTGACTCTGCAGCGCAGCATTAATACCGGCCAGCAAACCCTGTGCAGCAGCTTCTTCATAGCCTGTCGTACCATTAATCTGACCTGCAAAATACAACCCCTGAATGGGTTTGGTTTCCAGGGTCGATTTCAAACCTTTGGGTTCAAAAAAATCATATTCTATGGCGTATCCTGGCCGAGAAATATGGGCGTTTTCAAAACCTTTTATGGACCGTATAAGGTTTACCTGAACATCAAACGGTAAGCTGGTTGAAATTCCATTTGGGTAAAGTTCTGTGGTATTCAAGCCCTCCGGTTCAACAAAAATTTGGTGAGCGGTTTTATCAGCAAAACGCACAACTTTATCTTCTATAGACGGGCAGTAGCGAGGCCCAACGCCATCTATGACCCCCGAGTACAACGGCGACCGCTGCAGACCAGCTCGAATCAGATCATGGGTGACTTCATTAGTATGCGTGATATAACAAGGTCTCTGTTCAGGGTGTACGCTTGCTTTTGACCAAAAAGACATGACAGGTCGCGGCGTATCGCCGGGTTGTTCGGTTAACGAGCTAAAATCGACGCTTCTGCCATCAATTCGGGGCGGCGTACCGGTTTTTAATCGACCTACCTGAAAGGGCAGTTCTCTAAGCCGTTCAGAAAGCTTATTAGATGCAGCATCTCCTGCTCTTCCACCACTTTGCTGATTCAAGCCAACGTGAATAATCCCACCCAGGAAGGTCCCGACTGTGAGGATGACTGCATCGGCCCTGAATTGCTGCTGCATCTGAGTGATAACACCAACCACTCGATTATTCTCTATTATTAAGTCCGCCACCGATTGCTGAAATAAACTGAGATTTTCCTGATGTTCAAGTTTTTGTCGTACAAATGCCTTATATAGCTGCCGGTCAGTCTGCGCACGAGTCGCCCGGACGGCAGGTCCTTTTCGACCATTTAATACTCTGAAATGAATTCCTGCAGCATCAGCAGCTTCTGCCATAACGCCACCCAGTGCATCAATCTCCTTAACCAGGTGACTCTTACCAATACCCCCTATAGCAGGGTTACAAGACATCTGACCCAGGGTTTCAATGTTCTGGGTAATCAATAATGTCTTCGATTTCATNCGTGCAGCCGCCAGCGCCGCCTCCGTGCCNGCATGGCCTCCACCTACNACAATGACATCGNATCGAGNCATACTCACTGAAATTCCTTTTCCNNAGATGTCTCTAGGNCTGCCTNTCNTGCTTTACTGCAGCNNANACTAGTATATCACNCACTTTTATATCCCGTNTTTTACTTACCTATACAAACTTGAAAAAATCCCTCAAGNTTACTTACCTATACAAAAACTTGAAAAAATCCTNCCTAATAANTCATCACTTCNCAANTGACCCGTTATTTCACCTAAAGCATCCTGAGCCCGTTTGAGCTCNTCAGCCATTAATTCACCNGCTCTTTCCTCAGTNAGCCTNAATAAAGCCAANTGCAGGTGTTCACTGCCANNCTCAAGAGCNGATAAGTGCCTCCTNCGAGCAGAGAACAACCCATCGGGGTGCAGGTTCAGCGCTAATTTTTCTTTCAGNATCGTCATCATCTGGGGCAGTCCCTGACCCGTTTTTGTGGAAAAATANACCGCATCAGACTCAGCTGTTTCAGTGCTTAGNTCTATGGAATCAATNAGATCAACTTTATTGAGAACCGGGATTAACGNTTTTTCCAGATTAATACCTTCAAACAAGTTCTGTTTCAGGTCCGCTAACCTTCTATGAATNAGATCNGGTGNCGGATTTACCTTCAATTCTTCCATTTGANNGGTCTCCACCGACCAGTCAATTAGCCACAATACTGCATCTGCCGTTTCAATTGATTGAATCGTTCTCCTGACACCTTCCCGCTCAATTGGATCATCGCTATCGCGTATACCGGCAGTGTCTAATACTCTGANGGGNATACCGTCTAAAACGATATTCTCCCGGATTACATCTCTTGTTGTACCCGCNATTTCCGTTACGATAGAGGTTTCCTGACCNGACAAAAAGTTCATCATGCTGGATTTACCAGAGTTTGCTGCNCCCACCAGTACCAGGTNTAANCCTTCNTGCAGGATCNCGCCCTGCTGAGCNNGNCTCAGTATGGANGCCACCTCAGCAATCAAANCCTGTAAATGAATTATTACATTCTNATCAGCGAGAAAATCCTCTTCTTCTTCGGGAAAATCGATTGATGCTTCAACAAAAATTCGCAGCTGNGTTAACTTTTCAACTAAACCATTTATCTTACGGGAGAAAGCACCNTGCANTGATTTAACCGCANTNCGTGCTGCAGCTTCACTGGCACTATCGATAAGATCAGCGACCGCTTCAGCTTGAACAAGATCGATTTTATTATTAAGGAAAGCGCGCTCACTGAATTCCCCCGGTCGCGCCTGTCGGGCACCCAGTTCAATACAGCGCCTGAGTAATATTGACATGACCACTGGGCCACCATGACCGTGCAGCTCCAACACATCTTCGCCAGTAAATGATGCCGGGCCTTGAAAATATAGAACAAGTCCCTGGTCGATCACACTGCCATCGGCGGTTTTAAAAAACCGGGTTACAGCCACTCTTTTATCAGGGAGTTTGCCCACCAGCGCCGTTCCAATGACAACGACATCAGGGCCAGACAATCTGATGATACCGATGCCACCCCGTCCCGCTGGAGTCGCTTCGGCTACGATGGTTGAAAAATCAGAAACCTCTGGATTCTGATTCAAGGATTTAACCTGCTTTTTCCAGGCTTCGTGTTACGTATAGCTGCTGTAAAACACTCAGGATATTGTTAATCAACCAGTAAAGAACCAGCCCTGCTGGAAACCATAAGAAAAAGAAGGTCATCATGATAGGCAAGAACTTAAATACTTTCGCCTGAATTGGGTCTGGTGGTTCTGGTTGCATCATCTGTGTTAAATACATGGAAATTCCCATCAAAATTGGCAACACAAAATACGGATCCATAACAGACAAATCATCAATCCATAGTAGAAAGGGCGCCTGTCTGAGTTCAACGCTCTCCATCAAGGTCCAGTAAAGCGCCAGAAATACTGGCATTTGTAACAGAATAGGCAAACAACCGCCCAATGGATTAGCACCTTCTTTTTTATACATTTCCATCATAGCCTGGCTGAACTTCTGCTTGTCATCACCAAAACGTTCTTTCAACCGAGCCATTTCGGGCTGCAGTTTTCGCATTTTAGCCATAGATCGGAAACTGGCTGCAGACAGAGGATAGAGCAACATTTTAACCAAAATGGTAAGCAGGATAATCGCATAGCCCCAATTGTTTACAAGTGAATGAAATAAAGTCAGACCACTGAACAACGGCTGCGCTAACCACCAGAGAAAGCCATAATCCACGGTTAAGCCTAAACCCTCTGCAATCTCGTCCAAGCGCTTTTGATTCTTGGGGCCCATATAGAATGATCCACCCAGTATCTCGCTCTGTCCAGGTGCTATCTCTAGTTCTTCAGAGGTAAAACCCAATAACAGAATATCCCTATTATTTAGTTTCCTAGCGTAAAAATTGGACGCTTTGTCCTGCTCCGGTACCCAGGCACTCAAAAAGTAATGTTGCGAAAAAGCGATGTAGCCTCCCTGTAAAAAAACCTGGAAAGATTCTTCCTGCAAATCATCTACGGTAAATTTCTGATAGAGATCGTCCATCGTGCGAGTTGCAACCCCGACGAAAGGCTGCATGCCCATGATATTGGTATCTTCGCCCACAGGATCCTGACCATCTCTTTTGATCTGGCCATAAAAGGCCACCTTAGCGGGCATTGCACCAATATTGGTTAACCGATAGCGCACATCCACCAAATAGTCTGTCTGCCTGAAGACAAACTCCTTAACAAGGATAAGCCCATTAATTGGGTTCTCGAGTGTTATCGGAACAATTAATTCCTGTTCACCGGAATCTAATACATACTCATTGAAACGAGCTATATAATTTGGTCGAGAGCCAGTTTTATCTGTCCCATTGGGTCCAATAAGACCGCTCTGAGCGGAATAAAGATTCTTGGGATTTAAAAGGATCAGCGGATTATTGGGCTCATTGATCTGCGTAGGGTATTTAAGCAAATATGCTTGATCAATATCTCCACCATGAAGGTTGATGGTGACCTCCAGTACGTCGGTCTTAACTTTTAGGCGATTTTGCGGTGCTGCTTGGGCATTCGATTTCTGTATTAATGGATTATTCAGACGCTTGTCTGCAAACAATTCGGGGATCTGATCATCATTTTCTGGAATACTATTTAATTCCTCATCAAAGCTGTCGGTCTGTTCTTCATAGCCGAACCCGGTAGCAGGCTGTTTACTTTCGTTGCCATAATCCTGTTGCCAGTTAAAAACCAGTAGGTAGCCTGTAATGCCTAGGCCAATAAAAATGAGAATTCGCTGATAATCCATATAACCTACTTAGGTAGTTCTTGTTGAGGAACAAGATCAGTTCCTCCTGGATGAAACGGGTGGCATTTCGAGATTCTGATAACTGCTAATCTGCAACCTTTGAACAATCCAAAACGATCGATACTTTCTATAGCGTAATGGGAACACGATGGATAGAACCGACAATTCTGGCCAAGCAATCCAGACAACGTCCATTGATAAAAATAAATAAGTTTAATCGCGTAACGCTTGATCACGTTTATCTTCCGATTTTTGAATTAATTTATTGAAAGCCAGGGTTAGACGTTCACAAAGATCTTGTTTTGATAGGCTATCGCCTTGGGATTTAGCAAGCACAATGATATCAAGATAATGGTTAGATGTTTTTCTAAAAGCTTCTCTGGTTATTCGTTTAAAACGATTTCGACAGACCGCTTTATTGATATTGCTCTTACCAACGATGACGCCTAACCTGCCCTGTTCAGATTTTCCTCTGCTGGCTAAAACCATGAAACATTTGTCATGGTGTCGGTATTCCGTGTGTTTAAAAACCCAGTCGTATGTAGCACGTTCATGGAGTCTTCTGGTTACCGGAAAATCGTGCGCTAGGCCGGCGATTTTTCTATCACTCTATATTTTTTACGCGGATAACTCATGTCTGCCTTTGGCTCTGCGACGTTTTAAAACAAGTCGTCCAGCTTTAGTAGACATTCGAGAACGAAATCCGTGGGTCCGTTTACGTTTCAATACACTAGGTTGAAAAGTACGTTTCATTTTATTAAACCCAACTCTTTCTTTAGGACGCGCGATTCTAAGGTTTTAGGGCCGTAACGTCAATATCCTATTTAATGTTAAATGCTATTTAGGTGCAAGATTTGGATTATGGTTGTTGTTATTTTTGGATTAATCTGGGTTATGACTGCTTCTTAATAAATAAGAATATATTTATTATTGTTATTATTGTTATTTTTATTAAGGATTGTTTTCCAGTGGGTAAGTGCTTTTTTTTCTGTGAATTCATAGCTTTATCGTTCTAATAGATGGCGTGTTTTACTGTGCGTAATATCTGGTTATATTGTGAGCTATGGCTGTATGGAACCGATAGTTATCTACTGGTAGATGATAGCGCTTTATGCATTAACCAGTTGTTTACAAGCTACCCACAAGTTATCCACAGGAAATCCTTTAAACCTTTGATAATATGAAGTATTTTTAGTTAGAATTTGTAATAAATAATAATATTACTAGCACTGAGCAAAGGAATAAGGTTAGTATTCTTTTCAGTGAATAAGGTAAAAGAGAAGTTGTAGCGGTTACGGTAGCGAAGGTTTCGATCAGATAAAGAATCTGAAACATTTTAATTTCTATAGTTGGTGAAACAGTGGCATCCAAAGTTTGGCAAAAATGTCTAAATGCGCTTCAGAAAGAACTATCTAGTCAACAATTTAATACCTGGATAAAACCATTGCAGGTGTCTGATGAAGACGGCCAGGTTCTATTACTTGCACCCAATAAATATATTCTTGATACACTGACAAGTCAGTATCTAACGCGAATCAAGGCTTTGCTGCAGGAAAGCGGAACTATCAGTGTTGAGTTACGCATTGGTAGTCAAC
>NZUN01000019.1 GCA_002697205.1 Gammaproteobacteria bacterium | reverse complement strand
TGTAAGTCCTTAATGATTGCAGACTGTTTTTCACCGTCAATAGTCAACGTTAATACATGCGAGTAAAACGCTTCGTTTTCACAGGCCATGGCAAGGTCNTTGTGCGCCATGGTCAGCGATTGTGGTTCCCGCCCTGCTCCGTANATAACAGCAGGTATCTGATCGGCCTTACGACGCANGCGGCGGCTCGCACCTTTCCCCATGTCAGTTCTCAGCTCGGCATTTAACTCGAAGTCAGCAGCCATTTTTAGCTCCTTAAATTGGCAGAACGCTGCGACCACGTCCTGCTATTGTGATGCCCTGTCAGGGCGTTAAAAAAGTGCTGGTTGGATGCGTTTGGCAAACAATGCACTTAATGATTCTTCGTTACTGATCCGGCGAATAGATTCTGCCAGCTCNTCGGCAACACTCAATTGTCTGATCCCCGGTACTGCACAGGCCTCATCAGACAAGGGGATGGTATCAGTCACAACCAATTCATCCAGGGATGAACCGCCTAAATTTTCTAATGCCCGTCCCGATAGTACTGGATGGGTGCAATAGGCAATGACCTTGGTAGCGCCCTCTCTTTTNAAGGCATCTGCCGCTGCACAGAGTGTGCCTGCAGTATCGACCATATCATCAACCAGAACACAGGTTCGTCCGGCCACATCACCAATGATATGCATCACCTCCGACTGATTAGCCTCCGGTCTTCGTTTGTCGATAATGGCCAGATCTGCGTCATTCAACAATTTNGCCATCGCCCTTGCTCTGACCACCCCACCCACATCAGGTGACACAATCATCACATCCGTATANAGGCCCGCCTCTACCTGTCTTTCGATATCCAGAAGCAAAACGGGGGTGGCATAAATATTATCAACCGGCACGTTAAAAAACCCCTGGATCTGGTCGGCGTGCAGATCTATTGTCAGCACCCGATCGATTCCCGCGCTGGTCAGCATNTCGGCAACAACCTTTGCAGTGATTGGTACACGCGCTGACCTGACCCGACGGTCCTGTCTGGCATAACCAAAATACGGTATCACAGCAGTAATACGAGCCGCGGATGCCCTGTGCATGCAATCGACCATCACGATCAGTTCCATCAGGTTATCGTTGGTCGGTGCGCAGGTAGGCTGCACGATAAAAACATCCTTACCACGAACGTTTTCGATAATTTCAACGCTGACCTCACCATCACTGAAACGACCGACCTCAGCATCGCCTAGATCAAGCCGTAATCGGTCCGCNACCCTATTTGCCAACGCAACATGGGCATTNCCAGTGAATATCTTNAGCTCGGCCACGCGCGTATCCCCAATTTAGGATTATAAGAGTGGCTGGGGTGGAGGGACTCGAACCCCCGCATGCAAGGATCAAAACCTTGTGCCTTACCAACTTGGCGACACCCCAATCCCTTAAATAAATCTCACTTGTTCAGGTTTCGCTCTGGTAGCGCTGCAATCGTGTATGCAAGCTACTGGAGTTCAANGACGGTATCAAATACCCGGTCCATTTTTTCGGAATCTGCAGCAAGACCGCCTGACCGTTTTCCTCTGAACCAACATCTAAAAATACGCTACTACCTGAGCCGGTCATTTTAACAGTGCCCCACTGGCTTAACCAGTTCTTTGCACTTTGTACTTCGGGAAAAAGCCTGAATACGACGNTTTCCAGATCATTACTCCANNAATCGGTGTTTCCACCATCTTCTGAAAAACGCGCTATTGTCCTTGCAGGAGTACCCCGTGTCAAATCCGANTGCTGAAATATNTGCCCAGTCGACACCTGAACGCCAGGATATACTACCAGAAACCATGTTTCAGGCATTTCCATATCCGTGAGCNCATCACCGGTACCTGTCACCCAGGCATTCTTTCCATGAATAAAAAAAGGAACATCAGAACCGAGCCGCCCACCTAAACGCAGCAGTTCCTGCTCGGAACACTTCAATTGCCACAACTCGTTTAAGCCGACCAGCACAGTTGCAGCATCACTGCTACCNCCNCCTAATCCCGCACCAACAGGGATATTCTTGTGCAGTTGAATGCGGGCGCCCTTTGTACATCCTGTCGCCTCCTGTAACATCCGTGCAGCGCGATAAGCTAGATTGTCTGTCCCACAGGTTAACCCCTGAGGTTCTTCCAAGTGGATNTCTGAGGAGCNNAAATCGACTTCCAAGCCGATAAGGTCCTGTAGAGCGATCAACTGAAACACCGATTGAAGCGCATGATANCCATTCTCAAGCTGACCCAGAACATGAAGAAATNGATTCAGCTTAGCGGGCGCTGGAAAAAAATACTGATCTTCTATTGCCATNAACTCACNGCTATCTTTGCCTTGATACCGGACTTTTCNAAGGTCAGTTTCTGAGGATAGCCAAGCCTGTGGAGACGATTGACGTTTACCTGCCAGCCCAANTGACTAAATGAATTTACCNGNGTGATACTTGGATGCCCAGGGTCTGGACGGCCACTCAGCCAGAANGCGACCGACTGCAAAGGCAGCGCAATTCCCAGGTTCACCTCCATCCATAACTGCGCCGACGCCTGATTCCATGTCTGACCATCACCCGTCTGGATNGTGATATCACTTCCTTTAGCGGCAACCTCTGCAACCACCAACCCGAAAGAAGAAAACCGAAGGCNATGGCTGTCATCTGTATGATACCAATCAAAAGAAAACGAAGAAGGTTGGCCGGAAATTGAGATCTTGCCCTTAATTCTCTCAAACAGGCCTGCTTGATCAGACNGCTGATGCTCGGGTGTAACAATCGACTGGCAGCCGAGAACCATCAGGCAGAGCANCAATAAAAGAGCGAACTGCCGCACAGTTATTTCCCGGAGATTCTTTTAAGTATATCGACTAGGAAAGGACTTTCAGGTGNTAATTCAAGGGCCTTCTTCCATACCTTTTTAGCTTTGGAGCGCTGCCCATCCTTCCACAATACTTCTCCTAAATGAGCAGCAACTTCATCATTAGGAAATAACTGGTANGCACGCTGCAGATAATCTATCGCTTCTGACAACCGCTNNAGGCGATACAATACCCAACCCATGGAATCAAGAAATGCGGCTTCTTCAGGTTTGATTATCAGTGCTCTGGTAATCAAGGAGTAAGCTTCTTCGTGACGATCAGTCTGGTCTGCAAGCGTATAACCCAGCGCATTCAAAGCATCAGCATTGCCCGGGTCNAACTGAATAACTCTCTGCAGGTCTCGTTCCAGGATATCCAGGCTGCCANATTTCTGTCCGCTCATTGCTCTAAAATAGAGCANGCCCAAATTATCAGGGTCCAGCGCTAGCTGGCTGTCAAGAAAGCNAAATAATTCATCTTCCGAGCTGGCTTCGGACAGCAANTGGGCTTCTAACANCACCAGCGGTNTCTGGGCTTCAGGGTTGGCAACCCTGCTTTGGCCCAGAAAATTTCTGGCTTCAGACAAACCAACCTGACCTGAGATCAAACTAGCAATTCGAGCCTGGGCTGAAATAAAGTTATANCCCTTATTAACTTTCCCGTACTCTCGAATAGCCAGCATATNATCGCCNGTCTTTTCAGCCAGAGAACCCAGATAATAGTANGCATCATCTCGACGCAGGTTAAGTCGAATCATTCTATTCAGGTATTTCCGAGCATTCTGATCATCATCCTCGTGCATGGCTATCAGCGCCAGNGCGAACAGAACCTCATCATCATCAGGATCATCACCGAGCAGCAATTGGTATTGCAGTTTGGCNTCCTGACGTCGATCTGAGTCAAACAGCTGCCTTGCGTACATTGCNCTGACCCTTCTCGAATCCGTACCCATTTCTATCTGGGCATCTAGAAAATCCATTAGATCAGTGCCTTGGCNCAACACGCGCAACAGATTNACCTTCAAGATAATGAAATTGACGTGGACTCCCTCGGCCAGCAACAAGTCCACAATTTCCAGGGCTTTTTCGGGCTCGCCGGTCTGTTCCAGCAGCGCTGCCTGGGTAAACCGAAGATCCTTGTCAGCGGGGAAGCTATCCAGCATTTCTACAACGCTAAGCAGCAGATTGTGCCTACTTTCAACGTCCATACTGGCGACTCGATAAGCAAAAATATCAAAATGTGCATCTCCGCCTAATCGTTTAACCTCCTTCATCTGCGACATGGCCTGAACATAATCACGCTGACGGATTAACTGATCGACAAAATAACGCCGGGCTTCAAGACTATCCGGATCAGCTTGAACCCAAATTCTCGAAGCTAGAAAAATACTCCGCTGATCCTTGAGATAATTAGCCAATCGCGTGGTTCTGGCGGCCACGCCTGCATCTTGAGTTGCTATGGCTTGTTCCAGATATTTACTCAAAGCGATCTTATATTGACCACGATAGCCTGCCACTTCGGCAACCAGCAGCTCGTACAGACCTTGTTGGGTGAAGGCGCGTACTGGATACTCGATCTGGGCATCCTCAGAGGTCGGCTTGCCATCAGATTCACTCGCCAATTCTGACACTTCAATCGAATCGCTATGCGACTGAACAGTAGATTTAGACGTACAACTCGACAAACCATTTAAAATAATGGTGGCAAGCAATAAACTTACGTATGGACAATGTAACTTAACTTTCATGATCTTAAAATGCCTGTACAGGATTACCTGTAATTCCTTGTGAACCAACGTACAATACGCTAAATCGAGGTCAAGACCTCAGCAAATTTGTAACTATTCTAATTTTACGAGGGCCGAAAGTCACCCAACCTCGGTAGGTGATGCTGAACCAACTCATGAATCTGACCTTACTGGGCATCAATCATCAGAGCGCACCAATCGCATTAAGGGAGAAAATCGCCTTCGGGCCAGAGCAACTCAAATTAGCACTCGCCAATTTGAAGGCAGAACTGAGCCTGGACGAAGTGGTAATCCTGTCTACCTGCAATAGAACCGAAATCATTGCCTCAGNATGCATTCACGCTTGCGCCAGGTAAAATCAGAGACTGGTTAGCGCAGTACCACGGACTGGAATTNCATGAACTGGATGGCAGCGATTATCACTTCGTCAATGAACAGGTAGTGCTACATCTGATGCGAGTCGCCTCGGGACTGGATTCCATGGTGCTCGGTGAGCCCCAGATTTTCGGACAGGTCAAAACTGCCTTTGCCGANTCACAGGCAGCCTCTACCCTGGGCGCAAATCTGCAACAGGTGGCTCAGGCGANTTTCCGTACTGCAAAACGAGTGCGAACGGAAACCAGCGTNGGCCGCCATGTCATTTCTGCTCCGTCAACCGCCATCAATCTTGCCAAACGCCTGTTTACTGATATTTCCAATTGCAGCGCCTTACTTGTGGGTGTCAATGAAATGATCGAATTATCTGCNAAACACCTGACCGAGGCAGGGGTCAAGCAGATAACCATTGCCAACCGNACTCTGGATCATGCAAGGCCACTGGCGAATCAAGTCAAGGCACAGATNATTGAATTAAACATGATCCCTGAACAGATCATCAATACAGATATCATCATTACTGCTACCGCCAGCAGCCAGCCCATTATAACCAAAGATTCCATAGAACAAGCGCTGATCCAACGCAAGCACAAGCCCATATTCATGGTCGACCTGGCCGTCCCACGNGACATNGAAGCCACCGTAGCTAACCTTAGGGACGCTTACCTGTACAGCCTTGACGATCTGCAGGAGATGATCGAGGAAAACCTAACCCATAGACTGGCTGCCGCTGAGGAAGCAGAAAANGTAGTACAAACTTCANTGGCTCANTTTCTAACTGAATTACGCAGCCGGGATGCCNTAGATACCNTGGTTTCGTTCCGCCAACAGATAGACTCTCTGAAAAACAAGGAACTGGAAAAGGCAATTTCGCGCCTGCAACAAGGGGANTCTGCACACCAGGTACTGACTCAATTCGCAAATCAGTTTACTCAGAAACTGACCCACGGACCCAGCCTGGAGATCAAAAAGGCNGCTGCTGAAGGTGAAATGGAATTGATCTCAGCCATCAGCAAACTGTTCAACCTAGCCGGCAGGGATGAGTAATGAAAGCGTCACTGAAAACCAAATTNAATCANGTGGTCGAACGCTTCGAAGAATTATCGGCTCTATTGAGTGATTCTGAAACCATAGCAAACCAGGATCGTTTCAGGGCTTACTCAAAAGAATACTCTGAAATTGAACCCGTTGTGCAAAACTACCAGGACTACCANAAAACGGAAAAANTGATAACTGAAGCGCAGCTCATGCTAGCAGATGAAGATCCCGATATCCNTCAGATGGCCCAGGAAGAATTAGCTGAACTGGAACCGNCCCTCAGTGATCTTNGCCAGCAACTGCAGATCCGACTTCTACCCAAAGACCCCAACGACGGTAATAATATTTTCCTTGAAATCAGGGCGGGAACAGGCGGTGACGAGGCTGCNATTTTTGCCGGTGACCTNCTTAAAATGTACCTACGTTACGCCGAGAGCATGAACTGGCAGGTTGAAATCCTCAATGAACGGGAAGGAGAACACGGTGGCTATAAAGAAGTCATCGCCAGAATTGAAGGCAAGCAGGTATACGGNAACCTGAAGTTTGAATCTGGTGCTCATCGCGTGCAACGTGTACCGCAGACCGAATCCCAGGGTAGAATTCATACGTCTGCGTGTACCGTCGCCGTGCTTCCTGAAATCAACGATATAGATGCCATAGAGATTGAAAAGAGCGACCTTCGNGTCGATACTTACCGGGCCAGCGGTGCTGGCGGTCAGCACGTTAATAAGACAGATTCTGCCGTACGACTAACTCATATACCCAGCGGACTGGTGGTCGAATGCCAGGATGAAAGATCACAACANAAGAATAAAGCCAGNGCCATGAGCCTGCTGCAGTCAAGGCTGCTAGATAAAGCTCAATCAGAGCAATTCCAGGAGCAGGCCGAAAGAAGAAAAATTCAGNTCGGTAGCGGCGATCGTTCTGAGAAGATCAGAACTTATAATTTCCCCGATGGCAGAGTCACAGATCATCGTATCAACCTAACGCTACATCGACTCACGCAAATCATGGCAGGCGAATTAAGCAGCATTGTTGATCAATTGCTGCAGGAATATCAAGCAGATCAGCTGAATTCCCTGGGACTGGATAACGAGGCTAATGTCTGAATCCATACAGACACTAATTAATTCAAGCAGNGAACTATTGCCGGCTTCGGACTCACCAAGAATTGACTGCGAACTATTGCTTTGCCTGTGCCTCGGGCAGAATCGTGCCCAGTTGATTGCTCNAAGCGACCAGATACTAACAACAAGGCAATACAGACAACTCTGCANCCTTTTGAAAAGNAGGCAGGAAGGCGAGCCCATAGCCTATATTCAGGGTTTTCAGGAGTTCTGGGGAAGATCTTTCATGGTCGACAGGCATACCCTTATCCCGCGCCCGGATACAGAGTTGCTAGTTGAAATCATCCTCGATCGATTCGACCCTAGCCCTAGGAAAGTAATAGATCTTGGTACGGGCTCCGGAGCTCTTGCNGTGACTATTAAACAGGAACGCCGNAACTGGCAGGTACTNGCAACTGACATCAGTGCGGCAACGCTTAACATGGCAAAACAGAATACNCCTATTAATTCCCCTATCGATTTCCTCCAGGGAAACTGGCTTGATTGTATTGACCATGCCTGTATCGACTTAATTGTGGCAAACCCACCGTACATTGCCAGTACAGATCCCCATCTAACCCAGCTTCGATTTGAACCGAGAAATGCGCTAGTGTCTGCAGGTAATGGCTTGCGCGACCTGGCGACAATCATAGAGCAGTCGGTNCNGGTNCTATCAGCCGNTGGTAGCCTGCTCTTAGAACACGGCTACAGCCAGCAGCCTGAAGTCGAAAACCTTATGAAGGCGGTTGGCTTTGTAACCGAGAAGTTTAATGATCTCAATGACCAGCCCCGAGCAATGATCGGATACAGGGAATAAAACGTTGATAGACGATGAATTATTGCGGTACAGCCGACACATTCTNCTTCCTGAAATCGATGTGTCCGGCCAAGAAAAACTGTTAGCTGCTCATGTCGCTATAATCGGCATTGGTGGCCTGGGTAGCCCGGTTGCGCTGTATCTGGCAAGCTCGGGTATCGGCAAGCTTTCCTTGATTGATTTCGACTCTGTGGACTTAAGCAACCTGCAAAGACAGATTATTCACGATACCGATCACCTGGGTACCACNAAAGTTTCATCGGCCCAGNGCAAATTAGCCGCGCTTAACCCTGGAACTTCTGTTCAAGTCTATGCNGAGAAACTTTCGGATTTAGAAATCAGTGCTTTAATCAAGGAAGTCGACGCAGTCGTGGACTGTACCGATAACTTCGCCACTCGTTTGACGATCAACCAGGCCTGTGTCCAACATCAGGTTCCNCTTATTTCAGGAGCGGCTATTCGCATGGAAGGCCAACTCATGGTTTACGATCCNAGCATANCGAATGCGCCCTGTTATGCCTGCCTGTACCAAAATACAGCCGAACTGGACCTGAATTGCGCAACCACCGGTGTGGCAGCCCCACTGGTGGGCATAATAGGCAGTATGCAGGCCATGGAAACGTTGAAAATTCTTGTCGGTTTTGGCGAGCCAGCGACTGGATCGCTGCTAATCTTTGATGCTGCGAACACGCAGTGGCAGCGATTTCGGGTTACCAGGCGAGCAGACTGCCCTGCCTGTGGAGACGAGAATTAAACCTGTTTGACCGGATCAAGCTAGAACAATTCTCCATTTGCCTGCAGGTCAGCATGATACGATGACCTCACCAGCGGTCCGCTGGCTACGCTGGAAAACCCCAATTCTCTGGCCATTTCACCCAGTTGCGAAAATTCATCTGGATGAACAAACCTTGACACCGGCAGATGGTCTTTACTCGGCTGAAGATATTGGCCCAGCGTGAGCATGTCGACATTATGTTCGCGCAAATCGGTCATAACCGCCTCTACCTCAGAAATTTCCTCACCCAGCCCCAGCATCAGACCTGACTTGGTGGTGACCTCGGNTTGTAACTGCTTATATCGTTGCAGGAGTTGCAGGGACCAGGAATAATCGGCCCCCGGCCGGGCCTGTTTGTACAGTCGCGGCACAGTTTCGAGATTATGATTAAACACGTCGGGTGGTGTCTGCTGCAGAATACCTAGTGCAATATCCATTCGACCNCTAAAATCCGGCACTAACACTTCCAGACGCGTTTTCGGATTGGACTGACGAACAGCTCTGATACAGGCAGCGAAGTGGCCTGCACCGCTATCCTTCAAATCATCTCTATCCACCGATGTCACCACCACNTAATTAAGCTTCATCTCCTGTACTGCCGCTGCCAACTGCTGCGGTTCGTCTGGATCAAGCGGATTGGGTTTACCATGCGCGACGTCGCAGAAAGGACACCGCCTGGTACAGATTTCCCCCATGATCATGAAAGTTGCCGTGCCGTGAGCGAAACACTCAGAAAGGTTGGGNCAGCTAGCCTCCTCNCACACCGAAGCTAGCTGACGCTTACGCAATATGGCNTTGATCCGCGCCACCTTCGGNTCGGCGCTAATCCTGATGCGCAGCCAGTCAGGTTTTCTCTGGATCACTGTCGAAGGCACGACTTTTACCGGTATTCTACGGACCTTGTCTGCGCCTCGAAGTTTTTCACCCTGAATCAGACGATTTCTATCTTTAGAACCCATGGTACCAATCCTCCGNTGTTTTATGCCGATAAGCAAACTGTTNCAGAAGTCGTTGTGCAAGGTCCTGCTTCAAATCTGCCATAGCAATCTCAACGCCCAAACCAAATAAATCCTGCATGGCTAATCCTGGGAAACCACAAGGGTTAATACGTGAATACGGCTCAAGATCCATTTTAACATTCAAGCTCAGGCCATGATAAGCACANCTGCGGCTTATTCTGAGCCCCAGAGAGCAGACTTTCGCGCCTGCAACATAAACCCCCGGCGCTGATTTTTTCGCCTCAGCANGCAANCCATAAGAGCCTAGCAGGTCAATTACCGCCGACTCGATACCATCTACCACCTGGCGGACTCCAAGCNCCTTNCTCTTTAAATCAAATAAAAGATAAACCACCAGCTGACCGGGTCCATGATAAGTCACCTGGCCGCCACGATCAGACTGAACTACCGGGATATCGCCNGGTGCCAGTATATGCTGCGGCCTGCTATTCTGGCCCAGCGAAAATACGCGGTCGTGTTCCAGCATCCAGAGCTCATCCACACTACTTTCAGTTCTTTGCCGCGTAAATTTCTTCTGCCGCATCAGGGTATCGGCGTAATCTAAGCAATTGAGATCACGGATCACTACAGTTTCCATCAAGGGAGTTTTCACTGNCATAAGCTACAGGACCATTCGCACCGCTTTCAACTGCTTCAAATCAACAAACATTAATTTTATCTGCTGTTCACTCAGGGCCCAGAAATTGATGGTTAAAGCTTCATACTTACCATGCCGGCTCGGTCGCACAGAGGAATTAGCCANATTACAATTCGTATCATAACGATTGACAATTTTCAGTACCTGATCTGCAAANCAGGNNGAGGCCTCACCGATAATCTTTATCGGGTAGTCNCAGGGGAATTNGATTTTTGGCGGCTCANCCATAGNAAACTACAGGGCCGACGTATCGCCGGAAATCAATTCCGTNAAAATTAATATTAGNTCGTCCCAAACCCAACCAAAAAAACCTGCTTCGGCAACATCATTGAGGGCCAATACGCGCNTTTCTGAAAGAATTTCACCCTCCAAAGTTAATGTCAGCGTCCCTAGCGCCTGACCCCGCGTCAATGGTGCCCTGATAATCGGATCTACCTGAATACTGGCGGTAAGCTGATCACGCTGTCCGCGTGGAATTGTGATTGCCAGATCCTCTTCAATACCCAGTTGAATAGATTCGTGAAGNCCTCCCCAGACTCTCACTTTACGTAAGTTNTCCTGAGCCTTGTACAAAGAAACGGTTTCGTAAAATCGAAACCCGTAGGTCAGTAACTTCTGCGTTTCACTGGCCCTGNTNCGTTCCGAGGACGCCCCCATCACAACTGATATCAATCTCATGCCTTTCTGCTGCGAAGAAGNCACCAGACAATAGCCGGCAGCTTTAGTATGGCCTGTCTTGACACCATCAACCGTCTCATCCCTGAACANCAGGGAATTCCGGTTNGCCTGCNTGATATCATTATAAGTGAAGTACTTTTCCTGATAANTCTTATAGTGTTGTGGATAGCGCTGAATGAGCGCTGATGTCAATATCGCCAAATCAGCTGCTGTTGTATAGTGCGCTTCATCNGGCAACCCAGTTGCGTTCCTAAACTGGCTATTATGCATCCCTAACCATTCGGCTAGTTGGTTCATCATCTCAGCAAATGTCTGTTCGCTACCGGCANNAAATTCAGCCATTGCCACACTTGCATCATTTCCAGATTGAATAATAATGCCTCGTAACAGATCCTCCACTGAGACTTGGGTACCTTCCTGTATGAACATTCTGGAGCCTTCCATCCTCCAGGCATTAACGCTCACCGGAACTAAATCACTCAGACTGATCCTACCCTGCTCGATCTCTGAGGCTATTACATAGCTGGTCATTATTTTCGTCAGGCTGGCGGGAGGTAATCTCACCTGGGCATTATGATCANCAAGAANCTTCCCGGTGGTCGNATCAATTAGAATGTAGCTTTCAACCGCTAACTGGGGTGCTGACGGAATAATCACCGGCGCCGCNGTGGACTCGAGCGACCANAACANAAACGTTAGAAGTACTATTTTTAACATTTTCATTATCTTCCAGGTATCCGCTTATTCTAACTNGAGTTCCTTTATGCTGCTAATGGATCTCGACCCTTATCGGCTTATCNAAACTTAATTCTGACAAAATCGAACTTATTCCTAATTCAACCGTTGCAGACTGAATAGGACCAATCCAGACCTTATTTATACCCAGAGAGTCCATTTCATTTTGCAATACCNTGACCGGCACATCCAGCCCCTGGCTGACTAACAGGGTAGCCACCTGATCCCGCAAACGGCTCGCACTAACAGCCAGCTTAAANGCGCCAATCTGCAGATACAGACTGGCCATTACCTGCTCGGATTGATCAGGGACAATCCTGTCAGGATAGTTCAACAAATCCAGCGCCTCNATAACAACAGGGGCAGTCCCNTTACCGGAGAAACCGAGCTTAACCGCAGCGCTATAGGAAAGATCAATTAAACGATCATCATGNAAGGGGCCACGATCGTTAACGCTGACATCAACTTTTTTACCATTATCCAGATTAGTCACCCTGACCATCGTTGGCAACGGCAAGGTTTTGTGGGCTGCCGTAAGCTTATACATATCANAAACTTCACCATTGGCTGTCAGCCTTCCATGAAATTTTTTGCCATACCAGGACGCTACGCCAACCTCTACATATCCCAGACTTTGCTCCATAACCTCATAGGTNTCGCCATAGACAACATAACGATGCTGCCTTGACCGGGCCTGCTGTATTTCCGCACTGATGTCATTGAACGATGGCACTAACGGNCCNGCNGCAACTGGCGTCGACTCAGCAGGCAGTTCATCAACCACAGGCTCAGGTTGTACCATCATCCTTGATTGACTTGCGGAGCATGCTGTCAGCAAGAGTATANTGATAACCTGCACCGCTCNTGNTAAAGCATACTCTCGCTGCAGTCGAGCTTTCAATCAACCTGTCCATTGAGCCCGCCGCTCTGCGCCAATTGCTGACTCAACTGAAAAACAGCCATAGCATAAAGCCTGCTATGGTTATATCGGGTAATCACATAGAAATTTTTCAANCCCAGGAAGTATTCGTTGCCCGCCTTTCCCTGCAGCTTCATTGGACTGACTTCAGNTGTATCTTTCAGATCCGTGCTGACTGTCAGACCGGCAAGCCTTGCTCCTGCAATCGTCATAGAAGGCTTTAACGATACATTAAAGCTATCACTGGTCAGAGAGCCNAGGTCGTCAATTCTCATTACAATTGCCTGCCTGGCCTGCCAACCGTGGGCGTGAAGATAATTCGCAACGCTACCAATCGCATCTATTGGATTGTTCCAGATATCTATCNGGCCATCCTGGTCAAAGTCAATGGCATATCGCCTATAACTACTCGGGATGAATTGTCCCAGCCCCATGGCACCAGCNTAAGAACCCATCAGCGATGCAGGATCGACCTTCTGNTCTCTTGCGAGTAACAGCATATGCTTTAATTCACCCTTAAAAAATCGGGACCTGGGTGGATAATCAAATGCCAGCGTACTCAAAGAATCCAGAACTCGATAACTCCCTGTGTTTCGCCCATATGAAGTCTCAATACCCAGAATGGCTGAAATAATCTCTGCGGGCACGCCGAACTCTGCNTTGGCTTTTGCCAAGCTGTTACGGTGTAACCTTATAAACTCCACACCCTGGAGTAGACGTTTTTCAGTAAGGAAAATATCCTGGTACTTATCCCAATGTAAAACTCGCTCAGCGGGTCGGGAAATAGCGTCAATAATTCGCTGCTTATACTCAGCCTGGGCAAATAGATCCAGTAACTGTTGCCGATCAAAGCCTTCNTTTAACACCAAGTCGTCGATAAAGCGCCTGGTTTCCGGATGCTCCGTGTAAGCGGCAGCGGCTACCACCGACAACGAAATACATGCAAAAACCGAACAAAGCATTAACTGTACGGTCCGTTTTGTAATCTGTTTCATAAATGATTGCTCAACTTCTTAAATCTAACTAACGATTGCTGTCTCATCGGTATATGCATCAAAGTGAAATCCGCCTGTGAGCATGAATCGACATCAGCAGTCCAAACCCGGCGAACANCGTTAACATTGATGTTCCACCATAACTTATCAGTGGCAACGGGACCCCTACCACTGGCAAGATACCCGAAACCATGCCGATGTTCACAAATACATAGATGNAAAACGTAAACGTGACAGTACCTGACANTAAACGTCCAAAAGTATCTTGCGCATTCAATGAAATCACGATGCCCCTGAGTGTCAATAAGCCGTACAGAATAAGCAATATAATCACCCCGATGAAGCCAAATTCCTCTGCCAGCACCGCAATGATAAANTCTGTGGCGCTTTCAGGAAGAAAATCCAGATGTGATTGCGTACCCTTGAATAAACCCTTGCCGAACCAGCCGCCTGAACCAATGGCGGTGGTCGACTGAATGATATTCCAGCCAGCNCCCAAAGGGTCACGCTCCGGATCCATTAATGTAAGAATTCTTTGTCTCTGATAATCTCTAATAGTGAACCACAACAGCGGTGCCATTGCTAACACTGCAACGCCCAGCGCTGCGATTATCCGCCAGGATATACCCGCAAGCAGCAGGACCAGGAACCCAGATGAAGCGATAATCACGGCNGTGCCTAGATCTGGCTGACCTGCAATGAGTAAGGTAGGTATTGCAATCATCAGCATGCATATACTGATCTGCTTGCCTCTGGGTGGCAGATGTCGGTCATTCAGNTACCAGGCCAGTACCAGCGGCAGTGCCAACTTCATCAATTCAGAAGGCTGGAAACCAACCAANCCAGGAATTCTCAACCAGCGCCTGGAACCATTCACTTCGAAACCGAAAGGATAAATCAATAACAGCAGGAGGATGCCTCCGACATAGAACCAAGGCGCTAANCTGAAATAGATATGAGGAGGCAGTTGCGCCAGAAAGAACATGACCACGACAGCAATTCCGATTCGGGCCAATTGATTTATAAACAATTCCTGCTGCTCTCCAACGGCACTATACAGAACCACTAAGCCAAACAGGATGATCACTGTAATTACAAATACCAGNAGCAAATCCAAATGAATTATCTCGCCAAGTCTACGAGTCCTGGTAAATGCTCCTGACGCTTCGGGGAGCCGTCGAAAAAAATCCTGGCTCATTGCAGACCAGCCGCAAATCGATTCGCGCCCANGNGCGCAGACCGATCTGATTTCAACAGATAGTGATCAATGACCTGTCTTGCAACCGGTGCCGCGAATTCACTGCCACCGCCTCCATTTTCAACAATCACCGCTATAGCTATGCGCGGATTTTCTACCGGTGCAAACGCGATAAACCAGGCATGTTTGCGCTGCCGTTCATCTATTTCCGACGCTTCATACTCTTCACCCTGCCTGATGCCAATCACCTGGGCAGTACCCGATTTGCCCGCCATCCGATAAGGAATTCCTCTACCAATGTAAGACCATGCGACCCCATTTTCACCTAACCTTCGGTTTCCCCGATGAACGACCATCTCCATAGAATCAATGATGTGCTCCCAAGCAGNATCAGGCACATGCTTGAATTCAGGCTTGAAGTCATCGTCATTGAAAGAAAAATCACGGTTCGATGCCATCCTAGGGGTATGCCAGATACCCCGGTTTGCCATCATTGCGGCCGCCGTTGCCAACTGCAGCGGCGTGACCAGAAAATCGCCTTGTCCTATCGCTATATTGANGGTATCCCCAGGAAACCACTGTTTTTTNCGATTCATCTGCATCCATTGCCGACTCGGTAATAATCCAGGTCGTGCTTCGGGAAGGTCTACAATAGTTACTCTGCCTAAACCAAACAGGCTCAACTGATCATGAATAAGATCGATGCCCAAATCTAATGCTAATTGATAAAAAAAGACGTTGCAGGAACGATAGATCGCTTTTTGAAGGTTTACCCTGCCATGTCCGCCCGAACCACTTTTCCTCCAGTTCCAGTCCCNATACAGACGTTCATGATTGGCCAGCTTGAACCATCCCGGGTCATCTATATACCAATCCGGCGTAATGCTCCCGCTGGAAAGACCTACCAGGCCTAAAAAGGGTTTGATGGTAGATCCTGGCTGGTACTGGCCCTGCAGAGCCCGATTAAATAAGGGNAAGTCCGGGGAATCTCTTAATGCACCATAGTCAGCATGAGAGATGCCTTCAATAAACAGATTAGGGTCATAGGAAGGATTACTCAGCAGAGCAAGAATACCGCCATTGTTTGGATCGATCGCTACCACGGCACCACGTCGGCCACCCATGGCATCTTGGGCAACCGCCTGCAAAGAAGTATCAAGGTACAGCTCTAAATTCGCACCGGATTGTGGGGCAATAGACTCGAGTACCTGGGTTATTCCACCCAGCGCATTCACTTCCACGCGGTCATAGCCAACTGTACCTAACAACGACCCCTCATAAAATCTTTCTACACCCAATTTGCCTATATGGTCNGTAGCAGCATATACGGATTTATCCAGCACCAGGCTATCCCGGTCATTAATTCGCCGTACTGACCCAACTGCATGAGCCAGTACGGAACCGAACGGGTAGTTACGCACCAGGCGTGCTTCGATAGATGCACCTGGCAGGTTTACCCTATTGACCTCTATTCGAGCAACTTCCGCCTCCGTGAGTTGAAAAAGTAACGGGATCTTTTCAAATGGTCTGGATTTTCTTTTTAACCGCCCTAAAAAGGCCTGCTTCTGCTCTTCGCTTATCGCCACGTAGGGCTCCAAACTCAACAGCAAATCTTCGATGGACTCCGTCCGCTCAGTTGTAATGTTCAAATCATGGGATGTTGAATTATTCGCAATAAGCACGCCATGGCGATCAAAGACAAGTCCCCGGACGGGCGCCCTGGGTTGAATCTGGATTCTGTTTTCGTCGGACCTGGTAACGAAGCTTTCATGGAGGAAAATCTGCAGATAAGCCATCCGNGAGATCAACACCACCAACAGCAATACCAGAATGCCAGCACCGATACNCGCCCGTTCGACATAAACCTGACTTTCACCACGATGATCTTTTAAAATCAGAGGAGCAGCCATGTTACTTATGGTAAGGATGATTATTGAGGTGAGACCAGGCCCGATATATTTGTTCAGCAACCAGAACNCGAACCAGATAATGCGGGAACGTCAGTTCGGATAAACTCCAGATCAGGTTAGCTCTGGATAGGCAATGTGAGGATAAACCATCAGGTCCTCCGATCATTATCTGCACCCGGCTATGGCTCTGAAGCCAGCCTTTCACCTTTANGGCGAGTTCCTGGGTTGACCAGATTTTCCCACGACGATCCAATGCAACTATAAATGCATCTGGGTGAAGAAGCTTCAGCAAATTATCCTCCTCCTCTTTCTGCAATCTTACAATCGAATCCTGTTTTCTTCGCCTGGCAGTGGGCCACTGCCGTANGATCAATTCACTTTCCCTGGGAAGCCGTTTCTGAAATTCCCTGAATCCCTCGTCTATCCAACCTGCCGGTCTGGTTCCAGCGGCAAGTAATTCAACCTTCACTGGGGNTTTCTTCTCCNGACTGCCTTGGCGTTAGGCTCCATAATTTTTCAAGATCATAAAAATCCCTGACTGACGGGATCATCACCTGAACAATNACGTCAACCAGATCCACTAGAATCCATTCTCCATCTTCAAAACCCTCGACCCCGAGTACCTGACACCCGNTNCCCTTGGCAGCATCTATTACACTCTGGGCGAGCGCCTTTACCTGCCGATGCGAATTGCCGCTTACCACTATCATTACATCAGCGATATCGGTCTGCTGCGTGATATCCAAAACTACAATATGTTCTCCTTTGATATCTTCAAGCGCNCCAGCNGCCAGAGATGCAAGATCCTTTGATTTCATGACNGTCCACTTTTCATCTAAATTCCTACTCCATACAAACTTTCATTAAAAATGTAATCTATGACCTCGTCTGCCATTAAACCGGTGGGCCGATCCCCTGATTTCAGNATTTCTCTGATTGCGGAAGCCGAAATTTCGATTGCATCTANGTCTAAATAGGCTATCCGCCCATAATCCCAACCCTGCAATGTCTCAACATCGTCTACCTTGCAGCGCGCTTCAAGGTCTCGCATTGGCGCAGANAGATTATACGCATTTACGGTGCGCGCAAGGATGACAATATGAACATAGTCTAATAAACCCTGCCAACGTTTCCATTCCGGAAGCTTTTGATAAGCATCATAACCCATTAAAAAATAAATTCTTCCGGTCCCAGGTAACTGNCCACGCAATGTCCTGAGAGTATCGATGGAGAAGGAAATACCACCCCGTTGAATCTCACAATGATCGACTTTGAAAGTCGGCTTCCCTGCNACCGCCAGGTTCAGCATTTCCAGCCGCTGCTGTGCAGTCGCGCAAGGCTGAGCTCTATGGGGAGGTGTCAGCGAGGGGATCAANCGTATTTCCTCAACATCCAGNTTATCGGCGGCCTGCTGCGCCAATCTGGTATGGCCAAAATGGACAGGGTCGAAAGTGCCACCCATGACCAGAACATGCCCAGTATTCATTGTCATTAACGGATCTGTCCTTCTCCGCGCACTATAAATTTCTGGGAAGTCANCCCTTCCAGACCGACTGGCCCACGGGCATGTAGTTTATCGGTAGATATCCCAATTTCAGCGCCAAGTCCGTACTCAAAACCATCGGCGAATCGAGTGGATGTATTAACCATCACAGAACTNGAATCAATATCTCTTAAGAAGCGATCAGCNTTGCCAGCGTTTTCAGTCACTATCGCGTCGGTATGATTCGATCCATANTTACCGATATGTTGAATGGCTTCTTCTAAACCAGCACAAATCTTAATGGACAGTATGGGTGCATTATATTCTTCCCGCCAGTCCGCTTCGGTTGCTTCAACATAATCAGTTACACCATTNAGCACNCTGGCTGTTTCCTTGCAGACTCTGAGCTCAACACCTTCGCCACACAGGGCATGGGCCAGATCGGGTAAAACACGAGCTGCAACCTCACGATCCACTAATAAAGTCTCCATGGTATTACAGGTGGCATACCTTTGTGTTTTTGCATTCATGGCAATAGAGTAAGCGCTCGCTAGGTCTGCCTCAGCATCTATAAAAACGTGACAGACACCATCAAGGTGCTTTAAAACAGCTATTCTAGTCTCATCACTAATCCGCTGAATCAAACTTTTACCACCTCGGGGAATAATGAGATCCACATATTCTGACATTTTCAGCAGTTCTCCTACTGCCTGCCGATCGATGGTATCGACAAGCTGAATAATTCCNGTATCTAGATCACTTTCNTGCAGACCTTCATAGATGCATTGATACAANGCCCGATTTGATTCGATCGATTCAGACCCGCCTCTGAGAATAACCGCATTTCCTGATTTCAGGCAAAGGCCCGCCGCATCAATGGTCACGTTAGGCCGGGATTCATAGATCATCCCGATNACACCAATTGGAACACGCATTTTACTGATTCTTAACCCGTTGGGTCTGACCACAGGNTCGCTCATCTGACCCACAGGGTCCGGCAGATCGACCATCTGCTCAAGGCCACNGGTCATATCTGACAGGGTCTGCTCTTTCAACGCCAGTCGATCCAGGGAAGCCGCATCTAGACCGGCTGCAGCGGCTCTTTTCAGGTCTTTACTGTTTGCGGCCACAATCGTATCACTATGGGTCCGTATGGCATTGGCGATTGCCTGCAAAGCNGCATTTTTTTCAGCCGTGGAAGCCCTACAGGCCGCTGCCGTTGCTGCTTTTGCAGTAATACCCAAGCTGTGCATATACTCTTTAATANTCATACATTCACGCTATTATCTACTCAGGCTACAGTATACATGGGGACGATTGAATATTCGCCAATNCTCGAACAGGCTTTCTTTGATCAATCCCCGNTNGAACTNGCTATGTCGCTTCTCGGAAAGATCTTAAGGCACCGCTTTAAAGTTACCTCAGGTGATGACATCTGGNTATCTGCGCAGATCATCGAAACGGAGGCTTATTACATCAATGAACGTGCAAGTCATGCTTCCCTNGGCTTTACCACAAAGCGCCAGGCCNTGTTCATGGCGCCGGGAACCATTTACATGTATTTTGCCCGCGGCCGGGATTCTCTGAATTTTTCAGCTTCAGGAACTGGCAACGGTGTGCTAATTAAGTCNGGGTTTCCTTTTCTGCAGGGTCATCAGACCCAGAAAATGTTAGCCACCATGCAGGCACTCAATCCAGGTAAAGACGGNCCAAGAAGTNTTAACAAACTATGCAACGGCCAGACCTTGCTGTGTCGATCTCTGAATCTAAAGGTNCACCAATGGGATACAAAACAACTAGACCCGGATCANCTGCGTCTTGAGGACTGCTCGTACCGGCCGGAACACATTGTGCAGTGCCCAAGACTGGGTATTCCATCTGGCAGAGACGGCCATCTACCTCTGAGGTTTGTNGANGAAGCTTATGCAACTAAAGCCACGCATAACCCGTTNAGGCAAAAGCAGCCTGAACCGGGGACAATCAAGTTATTCAGNCGCCCTGAGGATGCAAGCTACCCGCTTTCTCTACTTTGAAGCTCATCTAGNATTCTTTCAAGATTCCTTAACCGCTTAACCGGATCCTTCAGTTCTAACAGCCTCTGNCGAATCGAATTAGTCAGCGGTAACAGTTCAGACAAGCGCCCTCCCAACAGGGCNGCTTCTTCAAACTGGATATCCTTTGGATCAAGTTTTACAGCAGGATGNTTTAACAGCGTCTGTAACAGTTCGATCAGACCTTGATCTTTGTCTGTTGTGCTGATGACAGGCTCCATTTCCAGAAAAGCAACTTCAGCTACCATCAGCCTGGACGCAGACTCAAAATAATCAACAATCCGGAATTTGTGCTCGCCCCTTATTCTAATATTAAGTAGCCCATGCTGGTTCTGGTCAAAATCTATAATTTTGGAGTAGCAGCCCACTCGAACCACCGAAGGTGCGGCTTGACCCGCGTTGGCCAGTACCTCTTTACCGTCTTCTATAAGAATCACACCAAATCCTGAATCATGCTTCAGGCATTGCGCCACCATATCGAGATAGCGCTGTTCGAATATCTGCAAATCAAGCGTACCTCCCGGGAATAGCACGCTCTGCAGAGGAAATAGCGGAATTTCAGTAGGCCGAAGCATTCTATTGCCAGNAACAAAAAGTGTTTTTGATNTTCATGGCCGCGAGTTTAGCTCCATCNCTAACGAAAAAAATTTGCTGCTCACAATCGCCAGGGTTTCCGCAAAGGCCCCTTTAGAAAGGAATATCATCATCAAAATCATCTGAAGGTGGAGGTGCAAAATCCGGATTCGAGGTNCTAGNGGCTGTCGCTCCCGTGCCTGGNCTGCTCGTTGGCGGCGTGCCCCCNGCCTCCATACTACCTTTGCTNTCCAGCATCTGCATTTCATTAGCAACGATCTCAGTNGTATAGTGCTTCTGCCCTTCACGCTCCCATTCTCGAGTACGCAGTTCGCCTTCCAAATAAATTTTCGAGCCACGNTTCAGATATTCGCCAGCGATTTCAGCNAGGCGGTTAAAGAACACNACTCGATGCCACTCAGTACGTTCCTTTTGTTCTCCGCTTTCCCGATCACGCCACGATTTTGAAGTNGCTACTGAAACATTGGTCACNGCACCCCCCGAAGGCATAAATCGGGTTTCTGGATCTCTCCCAAGGTTTCCCACAATAATCACCTTATTAATACCTTTTGCCATTTTCTTCTCCTTAAAAGGCTTGGCCGCAATTNATCTCTATCACCTTCCCNGTGCAAAATCTGTCAATTTAGAATCATCAAAACTGGAACGATCNACCTTCAGATAAACTGTCCTTTGCTCCGGCATAACAACCACATCCTCAACGCCCTNAGTTGATGATAACTGTTCCACAATCTCATTGGCAGACCATCCTGTCGAATCTCCGTACTCAAGNACTCTGCTTTCACTNTTTTTTTGCGTTTTTATTTTCAGCATTATTACAAACCAGAAAAGACAAACAACNCTGTTCACTGCAAGCATAAACGAAAAATCCTGCATGGAAATCAGCATACCACCGACCAAACCACCAGCGAAAATTCCAGCAAACTGACAGCTCGAATAAACGCCCATGGCGGTNCCCCTGAACCCTGCGCCAACAGTTTTCGACAACTGTACAGGCAAGGTCGCCTCGAGAAAATTAAAAGCAAGGAAAAATAAGCCCAGCGCCAGTAGCATACCAGTAAAACCCTGGCCTAANGACAGCAGGTACAAAGCCAGACCGATCACCAGNACACCCGCTCCTAAAAGTGGCGCTGACCAGTTGCCTCGTCCAAATANATAAACAAAGGGCAACATGGCAATGAAGGATCCTGACAATATTAGTAAATAATACTGAGCNTGCTGGGAAAGGTTTACGCCTGCTCCGGTNAGTAGCAGTGGAAAGGCCAGAAATCCTGACATCAGCAAATAATGAGTCACAAATATACTGAAATTAAGCGCCCACAGATTTTGATTACGCAAGACATCACCCAACTGATTNCTTTGCGCGTCTGAATTCAANTTAGACCTTGTGGTTTCAGTCGCTGGAATGAACAAAACAACNATGNCAATGCCAATCAGGCCGACAATTGCNCTGAGGAAAAACAGTCCAGAGAGCCCACTGGAAGCATACAACAAAGGACCTATCAGCATGGAAACAGCAAAGGAAATACCAATACAGCCACCGACAATCGCCATGGCTTTCGAACGATGTTCAAGTCTTGTCAGGTCAGAAACCAGCGCCAACAAAACACCCGCTATAGCGCCCATACCTTGCAATGATCGGCCCAGGATTAACCAATAGATATGATCCGCCAGGGCCGCAACAATACTACCCAGCACGAATATCGNNAGCGCGCCGATGATCACCTTNCGTCTACCCACTCGATCCGATAAGAATCCCAGTGGCATCTGCAGAATACTCTGAAAAAACCCATAGATACCCATTGTTAAACCTAAAAGAAATGGGCTCGAACCGGGCATGAACTCNGCAGCGATAACAAATACAGGCAGGATACTAAATAGGCCCAGCATGCGAACCANATACAGCAGACCCACTGCAAAAGCCGCCCTCAACTCNAGTTGATTCATCGGACCTGCCCTACTGTAATTACACTTTGCCAATTCATATAGAAAAGCTTAGTATCGTCGGGCTTATCAATCATGGGCTGACTCGGTGTTTANGGGTTGCTTCGNCTTAATCTGAACCAAGATATTNCCTGAATATCCGAGCCAGCTGCTCTATTCTGATGTCCNTGGGATGATAACAAATGCAGAACTCGCTTACACTTAAAGAAAGGTTTAAGGTCTCATTTAGCAAATTTACCCNCCATTAAAGTCNAATGGATAGCCGAAACTANTATTATGCTGATAAAGACAATTTCAGTTAAAGGTGCCAGAACCCACAACCTGAANAACATAGATCTCGAGATACCCCGAAACAAACTGGTGGTNATCACCGGGCTATCGGGCTCGGGAAAATCATCTCTAGCATTTGATACACTTTATGCTGAAGGCCAAAGACGTTANGTTGAATCCCTTTCAGCCTACGCGAGNCAATTCCTGTCTCTAATGGAAAAACCTGATGTTGATCACATCGAAGGCTTATCCCCGGCGATTTCTATNGAACAAAAATCAACAAACCATAACCCCAGATCAACNGTTGGCACNATCACAGAGATAGCTGATTACCTGAGGCTGCTGTTTGCTCGCGTCGGTACTCCCTATTGTCCGGACCACCATCAACCTTTACAGGCTCAAACGATTTCACAGATGGTAGATCAGGTCCTTNCCCTTGAAACCGACNGCAGGCTCATGATCCTGGCGCCTGTCATTCAAGACAAGAAGGGTGAACATCAGCATATTCTCNGCTCTCTGGCCGGTCAGGGTTTNGTNCGCATCAGACTAGACGGTGTNGTAACAGACCTGGATGANCTCCCCGACCTCGACAAGAACAAAAAACATCGCATCGAGGTTGTAGTCGATCGATTCCGTATCAGGCAAGACATCAATATTCGTCTCGCAGATTCGTTTGAAACCGCCGTTAGAGTTGCTGGGGGGACNGNCTATCTTTCATTTATTGACGAACCGGGCCGGCAGGAAATNCAGTTTTCGGCTAACTATGCCTGCCCACAATGCGGGCACAGTGTNGCAGAACTCGAACCNCGCTTATTTTCATTCAANAATCCCATTGGCGCNTGTCGAGACTGNGAAGGCCTGGGNNTCAAACAGGTATTCGATCCCAGCACNCTNATAAGAGACCCNGATCTTTCGATTTCAGAGGGNGCTATATCAGGCTGGGACCGCCGCCACATCTATTATTACCAGCTCCTGGAAAACTTAAGCGATCATTGTGGNTTTGATCTGACAACNGCTTTTAAAACAATCAGCGAAGAAAACAAGGACATCATTTTTTATGGCAGCGGTGAAAACAATATCCCGTTTCAGTACACCAATGAAAAGGGCCTGTCGATAATCAGTAACCACCCTTTTGAAGGCATTATTAACAACCTCGAACGACGCTTCAGAGAGACTGAATCATCTAANGTGAGAGACAACCTGGCTCGTATGCTCACCCTCAAACCCTGTAGTGCCTGCCAAGGCCAGCGCCTNAACAGAACAGCCAGGTCCGTACTGGTTAACGACATGAGCTATNCAGACATTTCCGGTTTGAGCATTCAGGATGCACTGGATTGTTTCAATGAACTGAAGCTAACGGGACAGAAAGGCGAAATTTCCCAAAAAATATTGAAAGAGATCAGGGCTCGGCTCGGGTTTCTTGTCGACGTAGGTTTGAATTATCTGACCCTGGCTCGAAGTGCAGACACCCTCTCCGGCGGNGAAGCACAACGCATCCGATTGGCAAGCCAGATAGGCGCCGGATTGGTCGGCGTCATGTACATCCTCGATGAACCCTCAATAGGCCTGCATCAGCGAGACAATCAACGACTACTTAACACCCTGACCCGACTGAGAGATATGGGTAACAGTGTACTCATAGTTGAACACGATGAGTCAGCCATTAAAGAAGCAGATTATCTTATCGATATGGGCCCAGGAGCTGGTGTCCATGGCGGTCAGGTGGTTGCCAGTGGCGNACTAGANGATATCATCTCGGTTGATGCGTCTATCACCGGGCAGTTCCTATCNAGAAAAAGGGTCATTGCCATACCTCAGTGCCGCGTCTCACCGAACACCAGCCAGCTTCTANACCTTAGCCGGTGTTCAGGGAATAACCTGGCAACTGTCGACCTACGCTTACCNCTGGGTTTATTAACTTGTGTAACCGGCGTTTCCGGTTCCGGAAAATCAACGCTTATCAATCAAACNCTGTACCCGCTGGCGGCTACATTTCTCAATGGTGCCAGCACTCTCGAGCCGAGCCCATATGAGCAAATTGCNGGCCTGGAGTTACTTGATAAGGTTGTGGCGATCGACCAAAGCCCCATCGGCCGTACACCCAGATCGAACCCTGCTACCTATACTAATATTTTTACGTCAATACGAGATCTTTTTGCTGCAACGCAAGAAGCAAGAAGCAGAGGGTACAAAGCAGGCCGATTCAGCTTCAATGTAAAAGGNGGGCGATGCGAAGCATGCCAGGGCGATGGCCTCATTAAAGTCGAAATGCATTTCCTACCCGACATCTATGTCCTTTGTGATGAATGCAAAGGTAAGCGATACAACCGCGAAACCCTGGAAATCCGCTACAAAGGGCGTGCTATCGATGAAATCCTGAATATGACNGTAGAGCAGGCACTCAGTTTTCTTAAAGCGGTGCCTGTCATACAAAGAAGACTGCAAACCCTGGTAGAAGTGGGACTGAGCTATATTAAACTGGGGCAAAGTGCCACAACTCTGTCCGGAGGGGAGGCACAACGAGTCAAACTTGCCAGAGAACTTGCCAAGCGGGATACCGGTAAGACCCTGTACATCCTCGATGAACCCACCACAGGATTACACTTCCACGATATAGATCAGCTGCTCAGCGTTATCCATCAACTTAGAGATAGAGGTAACACNGTGGTCATAATAGAGCACAACCTCGATGTGATTAANACTGCAGACTGGATAATCGATCTAGGACCAGAAGGGGGCGCGGGCGGTGGTCACATAATCGCCGAAGGCACNCCGGAAACCGTTTCAGAGCTAAGCCATTCGTTTACCGGTCAATACCTGAAAAAGGTCCTGTTTGAAAATACCCTATCNNAAGAACACNTAAATATCGTTCAATCCTNACCAGCATCATAAACTGCCTGCACTGCGTCAACGGCNACCCCGCGATGAATACTCGCNTTATGCTGAGAAAGTATAGCTTCAAGCGCACTCACGCAAATAAGAACATTCTCAGCTCGACTAGCATAACCCATCAGCCCAATTCGCCAGACCTTGCCCGCTAAAGCCCCTAACCCCGCTCCGATTTCCAAATTAAACTGCTGCAGCAGCTGTCGNCGAACAAGCGCTTCATCAACACCAGCCGGAATACTGANAGCATTCATCTGGGGTAATCTTTCATTTTCTNGGACGATCAATACCAAACCCAGGGCTTCCAGGCCTGCACGCAAGGCTAAATGATTNCTGTAGTGCCTTGCCCATGATTGCTGCAGGCCCTCCTCAGTGGCGATCAGTAAACTTTCATGTAAACCGTACAACGCATTGACAGGNGCCGTATGATGGTAAGATCGAGCCTGTCCCTCNGCCCAATATCCCATTACCAGATCNAAATCCAGGAACCAGGATGAAATCGGTTTCTCCCTATTTCGGATCCTTTCAACCGCTCGCTCGTTCATGGTTAATGGAGACAGTCCAGGCGCGCAGGAGAGACATTTCTGTGTNCCACTATAAACAACATCAGCACCCCAGTCGTCGACAGCAACTTCACAACCTATCAACGATGTAACACAATCCACTATTGACAGTCTGCCTGCTTCCCTGACCAGACTGCAGAGCTGTCTGGCATCTGATTTTACACCGGTAGAGGTTTCAGCATGAACAAACGCAACAATCTCTGCGTCGGGATGTTTGTNTAATGCTTTTCGTAACTTTTCCGGGTCAACAGCACGGCCCCATGGATCCTCAACCAGGATGACCTGACCACCAGAGCGTTTCACGTTCTCTGCCATTCTGCTGCCAAAAACGCCATTCTGGCAAACAATGACTTTGTCTCCAGGAGAAACGAGATTAACAAAACAGGCTTCCATGCCGGCACTTCCAGGCGCCGATATTGGGATGGTGAGTGCATTTNCGGTCTGGAAAACGCCCTGCAATAGCGCCTTGATTTCATCCATNAAACGTAGNAATTCGGGATCAAGATGACCAATTGTNGGCCTGGCCAGTGCTGTTANCACCCTGGGATNGACATCAGAGGGGCCGGGGCCCATTAAAGTTCTAGGCGTTGGGTTGAACGATTGATACATACTGAAACTCGACCAGAAAATAACTTACTAAAACAAAAAAAGGCCGGTCATAACCGGCCTNTGACCCATAACTGATCTACTCGTTTTCTTCTACTTCATCTAGATCTTCGTCGTCGGNAATCTCTCGATCAACCAATTCCACATAGGCCATGGGCGCTGCATCTCCTGCCCTGAATCCTGCTTTTAAGATCCGTGTATAGCCACCGGCCCTATCCTGGTAACGAGGTCCTAGNTGACTGAATAATTTCCCGACAACAGCTTTGCTGCNNGTCCTTGAAAAAGCCAGGCGTCTATTTGCNACCGAGTCCTTCTTGGCCAGTGTAATCAGCGGTTCCGCTACTTTCCGCAATTCCTTAGCCTTAGGCACTGTTGTCTTAATGACCTCGTGCTCCATCAGTGAACAGGCCATATTGCGAAACATGGCTTTCCTGTGTGCAGAGTTTCTATTGAGCTGTCTACCGCTTTTTCGATGGCGCATGGTATTCCCTAATCAATCACTTCTGTCTGATCACTCTTAACCGAGCAATCGGTCATCCCCTCGAAGACTTACCGGCGGCCANTTTTCTAACCGCATACCCAGAGATAGGCCACGAGAAGCCAAAACATCCTTGATCTCGGTTAGAGACTTTTTGCCCANGTTTGGCGTCTTCAGTAATTCCACTTCAGTGCGACGAATTAAATCNCCGATGTAATAAATATTTTCTGCTTTAAGGCAATTCGCAGAACGGACCGTTAATTCCAGATCATCAACAGGTCGNAATAAGATGGGATCGATTTCCTCTTCCGGTTGCTTTTCTTCAGGGAAATCGTTGCTCTCTAGGTCTACGAAAACCGAAACCTGCTGTTGTAANATGGTCGCTGCCCTGCGAATGGCCTCTTCAGGATCGATGGTACCATCGGTTTCAAGATCCAGAATCAGCTTGTCAAGGTCNGTCCGCTGCTCGACCCGCGCACTATCAACCTTATAAGCGACTCTGCTAACTGGGCTATAAGATGCATCCAGCATAAGATTACCGATAATGCGATTAACTTCTTCATCTGCATTTCTCAAGTCCGCTGGCTCATAGCCCCGTCCTCGGCCAACCCTGGCCCTGATGGTCAGATTTCCCGAGCTATTAAGATTTGCAATAACATGGTNTGGGTTTGCTATTTCTACATCATGATCGAGCATGAAATCATCGGCGGTAACCACGCCTGGACCGATTTTGCTGAGTGTTAATTCGGCCTCATCGGATTCATTGAGTTTCACAGCAACACCCTTCAGGTTGAGAAGTATTTCAATTACATCCTCTTCGACGCCTTCAAGGGTACTGTATTCATGTAAAACGCCTTCTATTTCGACCTCAGTTATCGCGCAACCCGGCATTGATGAAAGTAGNATACGACGCAGAGCATTCCCCAACGTATGACCGAAACCACGTTCCAGTGGCTCCAGAATGACCTGAGCTCTCGTGTCGTTGATCTGCTCGACTTGAATGTGCTGTGGCGTCAAAAATTCGAGTGACGAATGAGGCATAAGTTTACCTTCCTNTATANGTGTTTAATCTGGATGANTACTTGGAATAAAGTTCGATAATCAGATTTTCGTTTATTTCTTTTGGCAGATCTTCACGTTCCGGATAGGCCCTGAAAACACCTTCAAGCTTATCTAAATTCACTTCAACCCATTCCACAGCTGAGCGCTGCGCCGCCAGATTCAAGGCGCCTTGAATACGTAATTGATTCTTAGCCTTTTCACGAACTGATACCGTATCGCCTGCCTCAACCTGATAAGAAGCAATATTTACAACATTACCGTTAACTAAGATTGCCTTATGNGAAACTAACTGCCGAGACTCTGCTCGGGTACAGCCAAAGCCCATNCGATAAACAACGTTATCTAAGCGACGCTCAAGTATACGCAGTAGATTCTCACCGGTAGCACCTTTCTGGCGGTCTGCTTTCTTNTAGTAATTACGAAACTGCTTTTCCAGTACACCATAAATTCGACGGACCTTCTGTTTCTCCCTTAACTGCACCGCATAATCACTAAGCCGGGCACGACGATGCCCATGCATGCCGGGTGCAGTTTCGATTCGACACTTCGACTCAATAGGTCGAACGCCGCTCTTCANAAAAAGGTCAGTGCCTTCTCTTCTTGATAACTTCAATTTCGGGCCGAGATATCTGGCCATTCGCAATCTCCTCTTCTACACCCTTCGTCTTTTAGGTGGTCTGCACCCGTTATGTGGAATAGGGGTGACATCCGTTATATTAGTAATTCTGAAACCGACTCCACTCAAAGCTCTTACTGCCGCTTCTCGCCCCGGACCCGGACCTTTGACAAATACTTCCAAATTCTGCAGACCATATTCCAGCGCTGCATTACCAGCGCGCTCGGCTGCCACCTGGGCAGCAAAAGGCGTACTTTTCCTGGCGCCGCGAAAGCCTGATCCGCCNGCTGTNGCCCATGACAAGGCACCGCCCTGGCGATCCGTTATGGTCACAATGGTATTGTTAAAAGANGCATGTATATGCGCTANCCCATCGGCAATCTGTCGCTTACCTTTTTTCCGNGCGACTGNCGNGACTTCCTGGCTTTCTGTTTCAGACATATTGTCCATCCAATTGTTTATGTACTATTTCCAAATTCATATTAACTACCGTTTACTTCCTGACNGGTCGTTTNGGACCTTTTCGNGTTCGAGCGTTGGTCTTGGTGCGTTGCCCGCGAACCGGCAGATTCCGCCGATGGCGAATGCCCCGATTACAACCAAGGTCGAGCAGGCGCTTTATATTGAGTTGAGTTTCACGGCGTAAATCACCTTCGANGNTTAATTTACTCACTTCCACTCGCAACTGATCCAATTCGCCTTCNGTAAGATCCTGCACCCTGGTACTGGGACTAATACTTGTAGATGCACACAGATTCTGTGCTGTAGTGAGACCAATACCATAGATGTAGGTAAGCGATATCACGATATGCTTATTGTCAGGAATATTAATTCCAGCTAAACGAGCCATACTTTGCTCCTGTCACCCTTAACCACCAGATTAACCCTGGCGCTGTTTATGTTTTGGTTCTGTACAGATCACTCTGACAGTACCCTTGCGTCGAATTATTCGACAATTCCTGCACATTTTTTTAACGGAGGCTCTTACTTTCATTTCTTCTATCTCCTAACGTCGTCCGAAATTTTGTAGATTGGACTTTTTCATCAATGACTCNTACTGATGAGACATTAAATGCGTTTGAACCTGTGCCATAAAATCCATTACTACTACAACGACAATCAACAAGGCAGTACCGCCCAANTGAAATGTGATATTGAACTGGATAACCAGAAACTGCGGTAGCAAACAAACAAGGGTCATATACAGGGAGCCAAATAATGTCAGTCTGGTAATAATGCTATCTATATAANGTGCTGTCTGATCGCCTGGACGATAGCCGGGTACAAATGCGCCCGATTTTTTCAAATTATCAGCCACCTCTTTGGGGTTGAACATAATCGAGGTATACCAAAAGCAGAAGAATATAATTCCAGCTGAAAACAATATGATATTCAAAGGTTGTCCAGGNGCAATCTGCAGACTGATTTCCTGTAACCATTCCATTCCCGGCGACTGNCCGAACCACTGACCCAGCGATGCCGGAAACAACAACAGGCTACTGGCAAAAATCGCCGGAATAACACCTGCCATATTAACTTTCAAGGGCAAGTGACTGCTTTGCGCTTGATACATTTTCCGGCCCTGCTGCCTTCTCGCATAATTAATGGTGATTCGCCGCTGCCCTCTTTCCACATAGACCACACCGGCAACAATGGCGATAGCCAGCGCAGCAATCGCCAGGAGGGCCACTTCCTGGATCTCTCCCTGCCTCGCCTGTTCCACAGACTGGCCGATGGCGCCCGGGAAGCCCGACACAATACCGGTGAAGATGATAATAGAAATACCGTTACCAATNCCCTTCTCTGTCACCTGTTCGCCTAACCACATAATAAACATGGCACCGGTGACCAGCGTGGTAACAGCGACAACATGGAACATAAATGAGCCCGTGTANGAAAGACCTTGCCCTACCANGCCACTACTCATGGCCATACCTTGAACCAAGGCTAGAGCGAGTGTTCCATATCGGGTGTATTGAGATATTTTCTTGCGACCCGCTTCGCCTTCTTTTCTTAACTGTTGCAGCGACGGTGTGGTTGCAACTAGGAGCTGAGTGATAATAGATGATGAAATATAAGGCATNATACCCAGNGCAAAAATACTCATGCGCTCGAGNGCACCACCACCGAACATGTTCACCAGATCCAGAATGCCACCCTGATTCTGGCTAAACAGCAATTGCAATCGCTCCGGATCAATCCCTGGAATAGGGATATGACTNCCGATGCGATAGACAACGATAGCTAACAATACAAACAGCAATCGACTGCGTAGCTCTGTAAGCCCGCCTCCCGATGCCATCATTTTGCCTTGTGCTAATGCACTGCTCATCTATCCGCTTCCTGTTNCAATTTCAATCAATGGGACAATCTCTACGANGNCTCCACTGACCCCCCAGCTGCCTCTATCGCCTCNCGTGCNCCTTTAGTCACACCCAGGCCTTTCACNGTGACTGCCGTGTCGATTTTTCCTGAAAGAATAACCTTGACTCGTTGAATNTTATTGCTNANCAGNTCTGCCTCTTTCAACAATTCCAGAGTNACTATATCGGCATTGACGCTGGCGATTTCAGATAAAGTGACCTCTCCGGTTATTCTTGATTTTGCAGAACTGAAGCCAAATTTTGGCAACCTCATCTGCAAGGGCTGCTGACCGCCTTCAAAGCCCGGCCTGATTTTGCCACCTGAGCGAGACTTCTGGCCTTTATGNCCTCTACCNGCGGTTTTACCTAAACCACTGCCAATGCCTCGGCCAACCCTTTTTCTCAAATGTTTGCTGCCATCNGCACCAGATATTGAATTTAAACGCATTTTAGAATTCCTCCCTGGATTATCAGGATTCTTCAACCTTAACCATNTAAGACACTTTATTAATCATGCCCCGTACCGAAGGCGTATCTTCCAGAACACTGGATTGCCTGATTTTCCGTAGCCCAAGCCCTGCCACACAGGCTCTGTGACTTTTTAATCTTCCATGGACACTCTTCANCAAAGTGACTTTGATTGTCTTGCCTGCCATTTCTTACCCCGTCATCTGTTCAACGGAAAGACCGCGCTTTTCAGCAACACTTTCCGGAGATCGCATATTCTGAAGGCCCTTGAAAGTGGCTCGCACAACATTTACCGGCGTCGTTGATCCATAGCACTTAGCCAGGACATTGCGCACCCCGGCAACTTCCAGAACAGCCCGCATAGTCTTTCCTGCTATAATTCCAGTNCCCTCTGAAGCNGGCTTCATAAATATCTTTGAAGCTCCATGTCGGGCATTAACTTCATACTGAAGCGTNGCACCATCGAGCTCTACATCAATCATATTNCGGCGTGCGGCCTCCATGGCTTTTTGGATTGCTAATGGGACCTCTCTNGCCTTGCCCCGACCATATCCGACTCGACCATTACCATCACCAACCACTGTCAACGCGGTAAATCCAAATATCCGACCACCCTTGACTACCTTGGCTACACGATTCACCTGTACCAGCTTTTCCTGGATACCTTCTTCGTTGTTGTCTTGATCGTTATACGCCATACCTATTCCTCTTTTACTTACCTGGTCCACTCAAACAGTTGTCCATCTACAAACAGATCTATCGATTCTTGAACCAGCTCTAAAACTGCAAACCACCCTCTCGCGCTGCATCGGCCAGGGCTCTAANCCTACCGTGGTACTTATAGCCAGAGCGATCAAAGGCCACTTTTTCAAAACCTGCTGCTTTGGCTCTTTNAGCAATCAATGATCCCACTTTACTGGCACTTTCAGCATTACCGGTTGATTGAGACCTTAGATCCTTATCCAAGGTAGATGCCGTGACGCTGANTGCATTGCCATCGCCTGAAATAATTTGAGCGTATATGTGCTTTGAAGAACGAAAAACACAAAGCCGGGGAATCAACAGCTCCTTAATCTTNGCTCTACCGCGCCGTGCTCGCTTCTGCCGGGCAACTTTCTTATTTTTCATTTCCCTAATTCTCCTGAGAANCCAAGTTACTTCTTCTTGGCATCTTTACGCTTAACATACTCATCGCTATACCGNACACCTTTACCCTTATAGGGCTCAGGCGGNCTAAAAGCCCTGATTTCTGCGGACACCTGTCCTACCTTCTGTTTATCAATTCCCNTCACCAGAATCTGNGTCTGGGTCGGCGTCTCGATAACAACATCTTCAGGAATCGAATACACAACCGGNTGAGAAAAACCTAACGTCAAGTTTAATGCTTTACCCTGCACCTGNGCCCGATAGCCCACCCCCTGTAAAACCAGCTGTTTTTCAAATCCTGCGCTGACACCGACAACCATATTATTGACAAGGGCCCTGAAAGTACCTGCAAGCGCACCTGCCTGTTTGCTCTGAGCTCGGCTCGAAAATTTAAGCTGGCTGTCTTCCTGCTGCATTTCAANCNATTGATGCAGTACAAGATTCAGGGANCCTTTANTTCCCTTGACGCTGACATCATTTCCGTTAACAGAAACTTCGACACCTTTTGGAATCTCAATGGGACTGTTCGCAATCCTGGACATTTGGTTTAACCCTCTATTGAATCCGCTCGCTCAAAATACCGAGCAAAGCACTTCGCCACCGACACCCGCNTTTTTCGCCGCCCGNTCAGTCATTACACCTTTATTNGTTGAAAGAATCGTGACACCGAGGCCATTCCTGACACTTGGGATTTCCTGCTTATTGNAGTACCGGCGCAANCCNGGCCGGCTAATTCTCTTAAGTTCTTCAATAACCGGTTTGCCCAAGTGNTATTTCAGAACCACATTTAGCTCGAGCTTACCGTCTTCATTAGTGACTGTTTCGTATCCTTGTATATAGCCTTCTTCTTTCAGAACTCTGGCTACTTCAACCTTAGTTTTTGACGACGGCATGGCAACCGTTGACAGCTTTGCTGTCTGGCCATTTCTCAATCGAGTCAGCATGTCTGCGAGGGGATCCTGCATTGTCATCTTATAATTCTCCTGTCTACCAACTGGACTTAACAAGGCCGGGTATATCACCACGCATGGCAGCCTCNCGCAGTTTTGTTCTGGCAAGTCCAAATCGACGATATACCGCATGCGGCCTNCCCGTTAATGCGCANCGCCTGACCTGTCGGCTAGAGGATGCATCCCTCGGCTGCTTCTGTAATTTTATCTGGGCNTCCCAACGTTCTTCATCTGAAGAATCCAGACTCTTAATCACAGCTTTGAGTGCCATTCTTTTAGCAGCGTATTTCTTTACNGTCTTCGCGCGCTTTTTNTCGCGATTAATCATGGATGCCTTAGCCATATAGTCCTCAGTTAAATCAGAAAAGCTGTTCTTATGCTTCCCGCAACGGGAAATTAAAGGCGCGCAGTAAAGCACGACCCNGGTCATCTGTTTTTGCGCTGGTGGCAATACTAATATCCAAGCCCCGAATNTTATCTATCTTGTCATAATCAATTTCCGGGAAAACAATCTGCTCGGTCAAGCCCATTGAAAAATTACCCCTGCCATCAAACGCCCGCGGACTGATGCCGCGAAAATCTCTTTGTCGCGGAATAGCAATATTTATCAATCGATCCAAAAACTCGTACATACGGGTTTTGCGCAGCGTAACTTTACATCCGATCGGGTAACCTTCACGGATTTTAAACCCGGCTATAGACTTACGGGCATTAGTAATAATCGGCTTNTGGCCTGCAATTGCCTGCATATCCGCTACCGCCGCTTCCAATTGCTTTCGGTCAGTGAGAGCCTCTCCCACACCCATATTCAACGTAATCTGNGTGACGCTGGGTATTTCCATTACATTACTCAGNCCGAGCTCTTTCTGTANTTTCGGCTTTATNTCTTGTTCGTATACTTTTTTTAAATCTGTCATTACATTAACCGTCTATCTGTTCGCCGGTTGACTTGAAAATACGTACTTTCTTGCCATCCTCAAGTGTCTTAAAACCAACCCTGTCGGCTTTATTAGTATCTCTGTTAAATATCGCCACNTTGGAAACCTTGATGGGTGCTTCCTTTTCGATAATTCCACCAGGCTGGCCCTGCTGNGGGTTGCCTTTGGTATGNCGTTTTATCATGTTGACACCCGAGACATATAACCGTTCAGCATCAACTACCCGGGTAATATCTCCNGTTTTACCCTTGTCCCTACCCGTTATCACGATCACAAGATCATCTTTTTTAAGTTTATTCATCTTCCTACTATCCCTTACAGAACCTCAGGCGCTAACGAAACGATACGCATAAAGCTATCTGTCCTCAATTCCCTGGTCACTGGCCCAAAGATACGAGTACCGATGGGTTGNTTGCTGGCATTGAGCAGCACAGCGGCATTCCCGTCAAAACGAATGACTGAACCATCTGCTCGTCTGACNCCCTTACGGGTTCTTACCACTACGGCATCGAGCACCTGGCCCTTTTGAACCCTCCCTCTCGGGATAGCTTCCTTTACCGTGACCTTAATAATATCGCCTACACCTGCGTAGCGGCGCTTAGAACCACCCAAAACCTTGATGCACATCACACGCCTGGCACCACTGTTATCGGCTATATCCAAATAAGTCTGCACCTGTATCATGCTNTTAACTCCAATTTCACAGTAACTGTCTTTGTTTNATCTGTTCCGGACTAGATCAGGACAGCCTTTCTATCGATTGATCTTAATTCCCAGGCCTTCCTTTTTGAGCGAGGCTTNGTCTCAGCAATCGTTACCANATCACCTTCNTGACACTCGTTTTCCGGGTCATGGGCCATAATCTTTCTGGATCGGTTTATATATTTTCCGTAAATCGGGTGCTTAATCTTACGGGTGACTAACACCGTCACACTCTTTTCCATTTTATTACTGACNACTCTGCCACTGACACTACGAGCCAATTTTCCTTCATCACTCATTTAAACGATCCTATTGGGATTTCTTATACCCTAAATTATGAACTGGCTTTTTCTTTCGCCGATTCTCTCGCTAAGGTTTTCACTCGTGCAATATCTCGAGACACTTGTCCTAACAGNTGAGTCTGCGTCAGCAGGCCTGTTGACTTCTGCATTCGTAACGTAAACTGTTCTTTCGTTAATTCAATCAGGTGCTCCTGAAGTTCNTCTTCAGTCTTCGATCGCAACTCTTTTAATTCAACCATTTCTATTCCCCGTACTACTTACATCACCACACGACGTACAAATGCCGTTGGAAAAGAAAGCTTGGCTGCCGCTAAGCGAAGTGCATCTCGAGCCACTTCTTCGCTGACGCCTTCCATTTCATAAATAATCTTGCCTGGCTTAACCTGTGCAACCCAGTACTCAACATTACCCTTGCCCTTGCCCTGACGGACTTCCAGTGGCTTCTGGGTAATCGGCTTGTCAGGAAAAACCCTGATCCAAATCTGCCCACCCCTTCGAACCCGACGGGTCATCGCTCGTCGACCTGCCTCGATCTGTCGAGCAGTCAGACGACCCCGACCAGTGGCTTTAAGGGCAAATTCACCAAAGCTGACTGTACTACCTCGATGAGCNAGACCTCTGTTGCGACCTTTCTGCTGTTTTCTAAATTTTGTTCGCTTGGGTTGTAACATAATGATTAACCAAAATTCTGCGNATTATTCGTTGTCGACTGAGCANCTTCATCCTGCTCACCAATTACTTCACCTTTAAAAATCCAGACCTTTACGCCAAGAATCCCATACGTGGTNAGTGCTTCTGCAGTCGCATAATCGATATCGGCTCTCAGGGTATGCAGTGGCACACGACCTTCGCGNTAGCTTTCTGATCTGGCGATCTCAGCGCCACCTAATCTCCCTGCTACCTGAACCTTGATTCCTTGCGCNCCTAATCGCATTGCGTTTTGCATCACTCGCTTCATCGCTCGACGAAATTGCACNCGACGTTCCAACTGCTGGCAAACATTCTGGGCAACCAAATAAGCATCAATCTCTGGCTTACGAATCTCTTCTATATTGATGTTCACAGGAACNTCCATCATCGCACCGATTTCTTTCCTGAGCCGATCTACGTCCTCTCCTTTCTTGCCAATCACAATGCCCGGGCGAGCGGTATGAATGGTGATACGTGCAGTCTGTGCAGGACGGTGGATATCAATACGGCTCACCGATGCCTGNGCCAGTTTTTTATGGATAAATTCACGTACCTTCATGTCAACTAACAGATTCNGGACGTATGCAGGACCTGTCGCATACCACACTGATGTATGCTTCTTAACAATACCGAGTCGCATACCCGTCGGATGTACTTTCTGACCCACTNCCTTCTCCTATCTAAACNGATAACTNCATTGGCTATCTGAGTTAATCTGGTTTAGTTAATTACNGCTGCTAACCTTGTTTAGCTATCTGCTACTGCTAACGTAATATGACAGCTTCGCTTTAACACTCTATCTGCACGACCTTTTGCTCGTGGNTTGATTCTTTTCATGGTGGTAGCCTCATCTACTAATATCTGAGCTACCAATAATTCGTCAACGTCTGCGCCTTCGTTATGTTCGGCATTGGCTATAGCCGATTCCAGCAACTTTTTAACCAGATGCGCACCTTTCTTCGTGCTGAAGTTAAGAATATTCAANGCCTCACCGACTTGCTGGCCACGAATCTGATCTGCCACCAGCCTTACTTTCTGGGCAGAAATCCGGGCACCTTTCAATCTCGCTGACACTTCCATTTTAACTACCTCTAATGCTTCTAACGACGTTTCGCTTTCTTATCTGCTGTATGACCACGATAAGTTCTGGTCAAAGCAAACTCACCTAGCTTATGGCCGACCATATCTTCGGTCACAAATACCGGTATGTGCTGTCGGCCGTTATGAACCTGAATCGTCAAACCAACGAAATCGGGCGCTATCATGGAGCGTCGGGACCAGGTCTTAATAGGTCGCTTATCATTGGAATCAACGGCTTTCTGGACTTTCTCCATAAGATGAAAATCTATAAAAGGACCCTTATTCAGGCTTCTAGGCACTTGCTATCTCCTATCGACTGGTACGACGACGTCGTATAATCATGTTGTCGGTACGCTTGTTCTTTCTCGTTTTATAACCTTTGGTGGGNACACCCCACGGCGAAACCGGATGACGACCACCCGAGGTCTTACCCTCACCGCCACCATGTGGATGGTCTACTGGATTCATGACAACCCCTCTGACCGTAGGCCTGACCCCGCGCCAGCGCTTTGCTCCCGCCTTTCCNAGGGACCGCAGGTTATGTTCAGAATTACTGACCTCTCCCAGAGTTGCCCGGCATTCTGCCAGGGCACGACGCATTTCTCCCGANCGTAATCTTAGCGTGACNTATAATCCTTCTTTGGCCACCAGTTGCGCAGATGTACCCGCACTTCTTGCCAGTTGNGCACCTTTACCCACTTTGAGTTCAATACAGTGAATCACGCTACCCATGGGCAATCTACGCATGGCCATAGTGTTTCCGACTTTAATCGATGCACNGTCTCCCGACTGAACTTCATCTCCAGCGGAAAGGCCCTTCGGCGCAATGATGTACCTTCTTTCCCCGTCAGCATATTTGAGCAGCGCTATATTGGCGGTCCGNTTAGGGTCATATTCAAGCCTTTCTACCTGCGCTGTAATACCATCTTTATTTCGCTTGAAATCAATAATGCGATATTTCTGTTTATGGCCACCACCAATATGGCGAGTCGTAATTCGGCCCTGATTGTTTCGTCCGCCTGTTTTAGGCTTACTTTCTAACAATCCTTTATAAGGCTCTCCCTTATGCAGATCGGGATGCACGACCTTGACTACAAATCGTCTCCCGGGAGATGTCGGTTTAGATTTTACGACTGGCATACTTTTATCTCACGTCTCAATTCTTGGTTAAAACTCATTTTGAGGCTTCAGTAAAATCAATTTCCTGGCCTTCGGACACACGCACGTACGCTTTCTTCCAGCTAGGCTTTTTACTTGTACCGCGCATCGNTCGTTTTACTTTTCCTTTTACATTCATCACCGTGACATTTTCAACGGTGACACCATAAATANCTTCAACGGCTTTCTTAATTTCTGGTCGNGTGGCATCTTTAGCAACCCTGAAAGTAAATTGGTTGGCTGCATCAGCAATTACCGTTGCTTTCTCGGAGATATGTGCGCCCAGCAGGACCCGATACATTCTTTCGGTATTCATCCCAGCATCTCCTCAGCTTGCTTTAAGGCACCNACCGTAAACAGAACCTTCTCATAACCAATCAGATTCACAGGATTAACGCCTTGTACATCAATAACATCCACCTGGTGGAGATTCCTGGAACCCAGATAGAGGTTTTCGTCAACTTCTTCCATTACCACTAAAACGTTCTCTAANTTGAGATCATTCAATCGTGACAGGACTTCTTTTGTCTTGGGTTCGGTGATTGAGAAACCCTCAGTCACCACCAGTCGCTCCTGACGGATTAACTCAGAAAGAATGGACTGCATTGCGCCGCGGTACATCTTCTTATTAACCTTGACATCAAAATCCTGCGTCTTNGCTGCAAATGTAATACCACCACCACGCCATATTGGGCTTCTGATAGTACCGGCTCTGGCTCGACCAGTACCCTTTTGCCGGAAAGGTTTGCGNCCCCCTCCGCGCACATCTGAGCGAGTTTTCTGCGCCCGGGNACCCTGTCTTCCGCCTGCCATATAAGACACGACTACCTGATGTATCAAGGCTTCATTGTATTGACGACCAAAGCAAGTCTCTGAGATCTCTACTGCTTTATCCGTTAAGCCAACACCTGGTTCTGAAATATTAACGTTCAAGATTCAGCCTCCGCGTTGCGCTGAGCCTTTACCGCCGGCCTGACGATCACNTCGCCTCCTGCTGGTCCGGGTACAGCACCTTTCACCAGTAGCACATTATTTTCCTGATCAACCCNCACTACCCGCAAAGATTGTGTGGTAACTCTCTCTGCACCCATATGGCCGGCCATCTTCTTACCCTTCCAGACTCTACCCGGCGTCTGGCACTGGCCAATAGAACCTGGTGCACGATGTGACAGAGAATTACCATGTGTCGCATCCTGCATACTAAAATTGTGACGCTTAATGACGCCTTGAAATCNCTTTCCCTTGGACTCACCGGTAACNTCAACTAATTGTCCTTCAATGAAACTCTCCAGNGTTAACGAGCCACCTACTTCAATATCGGTATCTGCTGGTGTAACAAACTCAATCAGTTTACGACCCGCATCAACATTTGCTTTCTTAAAATGTCCCGCGGCTGGCTTAGTCACTTTCGACAACTTGGTTTCACCATAAGTCACCTGAACTGCACGATAACCATCCGTATCGATAGTTTTAATCTGAGTAACTCGGTTTGGTCCTGCCTGAATGACCGTCACAGGAACAGATTGGCCATCTTCCGTAAAGATTCGCGTCATTCCCTGTTTAATTCCTACAATGCCGATNGTCATCGTCACTCTCCGTTACAACCCGCCTGACTAGGCTAAATTAATCTGTACTTCAACACCTGCAGCGAGATCCAGCTTGGTAAGCGCATCNACTGTTTTTTCAGTCGGCTCCAGGATATCCAGCATCCGCTTGTGCGTTCTAATTTCATACTGATCGCGCGCATCCTTATCCACATGAGGCGAAATCAGAATAGTGAACTTCTCTTTTCTGGTTGGCAGCGGTATNGGGCCTCTTATCTGTGCTCCGGTGCGCTTTGCAGTATTTACGATCTCCTGCGTAGACACATCTATCAAGCGATGATCGAATGCCTTTAAGCGAATCCTGATTCTCTGATTTTGCATAGCTGCCTCATTTCTCACTGTGCCTTTACCAGGCTTTTCATCTGCTGNATATAAATATCAAATGCAAAAANCTCCCTCCTCACTAAGAGGAAGGCGCACTTGCGTGCTTTTGCTCGATAGTTCGAGCTGCCCTTGGCTTCAAGTTGAAACCNTGTTTAGTTCACCGCTTTAGTCATCAGAACNGACAACGCTGCGCTGATTTAAATNTGTACNCTCAANGGGACACAACCAGGATTACTGCAACCCGTAAGTATCTGANGTCTAGTAGCAAGCCAGAATTTTACCGTTGTCCGCTGAATCATTCCCCAATTCGCTGCCCCCTGGAAAAACCTCCGGAGNACGACCCTGAAACACTAAACTACTTCAGGGAGCCGGATATTAAACCCCTACGCATAAAATTACCATTTAANTTTCTAAAAAATCTTAACTTTCCATCCTGTCGTTGGATCTGATGCCGATGCCATGTCTTAAGGGCTGTAATTTCAGGNTCTGATTAATCGATTACCCCAATGGCNCTCTGATTTANCNCTNNTCTGTTTGCTCTACCCTGGNATTTACCCCTGATGGCTTGAGCTCTTAGGATTTAATCTTGGTTACAACGCCAGCCCCTACCGTACGACCACCTTCCCGAATCGCAAATCGTTGGCCCTCTTCCATCGCAATCGGGGCAATAAGCTCNACATCCATCAACACATTATCGCCCGGCATAACCATCTCTGTACCTGCCGGCAACTGCACACTGCCCGTTACATCGGTCGTCTCAAAGAAAAACTGCGGCTTATANCCTTTGAAAAACGGCGTATGACGACCGCCTTCATCCTTCGACAGAACGTAGACCTCTCCCTCAAAATTAGTATGAGGCTTGATCGTTCCTGGCTGAGATAATACCTGTCCACGCTCAACCTCTTCACGCTTGGTACCACGCAGCAAAATTCCGACATTCTCNCCCGCTCGACCTTCATCCAGCAGCTTGCGGAACATCTCTACTCCCGTACACGTCGTCTCAGCCGTATCACGGATGCCAACTATCTCCACCGTATCACCCACTTTGACAATGCCCCGGGCAATTCGACCTGTTACCACTGTGCCTCGTCCCGATATGGAAAATACATCCTCGACCGGCATCAAAAAAGGCTGGTCTATGGCTCGTTCCGGCTCTGGAATATAACTATCNAAGGTCTCTACCAGCTTCNTTATCGATGGAACCCCTATGTCCGAAGAATCACCCTCTAATGCNTTNAGAGCACTTCCCACGATAATCGGCGTGTCATCTCCTGGAAATTCATACTGATCCAGCAATTCCCGTACTTCCATGTCAACNAACTCTAATAGCTCCTCGTCATCTACCATGTCTGCCTTGTTAAGATACACAACAATGTAGGGAACGCTGACCTGCTTTGACAACAATATATGCTCTCGAGTCTGGGGCATCGGNCCATCCGCCGCTGATACAACCAGAATCGCTCCATCCATCTGCGCCGCTCCNGTGATCATGTTCTTCACATAATCCGCGTGTCCTGGGCAGTCAACATGCGCGTAATGCCGTTCTGTCGAATCATACTCAACGTGAGAAGTCGCGATGGTAATGCCGCGCTCGCGTTCTTCCGGTGCATTATCTATCGCATCAAATGCTTTNAATTCTCCNCCATGCGCTTCTGCACACACCTTCGTGATCGCAGCCGTTAACGTCGTCTTACCATGNTCTACNTGACCGATCGTGCCCACATTAACGTGCGGTTTCGTTCGCTCAAACTTCTCTTTGGACATGATCGCCCTCTCCTTGTTCTACTTTATGCCTGATAACTATCTGCTTGACTAACTTCTTATTTAACCAACTTATGCTAAATAACCCTGGGTTCAACCTGCAGCTAAATCTGCACGCTTTACTATCTTAACTGGAGCTCATAACCGGATTTGAACCGGTGACCTCTTCCTTACCAAGGAAGTGCTCTACCGACTGAGCTATATGAGCAATACACACTTCCTAGTTTTAACAAACTCTATCTTTCGGCAAAGTTAAACCACAACTTAACCCTTTCTACTTTCTACTTTCTACTTTCTACTTTCTACTTTCTACTTTCTACTTTCTACTTTCTACTTTCTAC
>NZUN01000018.1 GCA_002697205.1 Gammaproteobacteria bacterium | reverse complement strand
TGCTGGCACGTTGTCCATAACCCCTGGGTAAGGGTTATACACTTCAAGTGCCCAGTTACCGCCTGAGCTTTTTCGCATAATCTCAGATAAAACTTTAGCATCCAGGCCGTTATTAACGCCTAGCTGCAGAGCCTCAGCTGTACCCGTCATGAGCACAGAGAGTAACATATTGTTGCAGATCTTGGCGACCTGTCCGGCACCAGCAGCGCCGGCGTGGAAAATGCTATTGCCCATTATTTCCAGTATTGGCCTGACCTTTTCAAGGTCGGCTTCGGTCCCACCGACAATAAAGGTGAGTGAACCGGCAACAGCACCGCCGACGCCGCCGGACACCGGGGCATCGAGCATGGCAATTCCCCGGGCTTGGGCTGCAGCTGAGACCTTGTTCGAGCTTGCCGGCGAGATGGTGCTACAGTCAATTACCATGCTCGAAGTATCGATCAAGGGCATGATGCCTTCAGCGCCTAAATAAAGTGATTCCACATGCTGTGAGGCGGGTAACATGGAAATAACCAGGTCCGCTCCGCAGAGAACTTCAGCAGCACTTTTACAGGCGATGCCGCCCTGCTCAGAAATACTTTCTACCAATGATGGCACGATGTCATAGACAGCGACCTCGTGTTGGGCTTTGAGAAGGTTGCTTGCCATGGGCCCACCCATATTGCCAAGTCCGATAAAACCAATTTTTTTCATAGTGGTTAGTCTCTTGAATTACTCAGTCAGATTGTCAAGGGGATGGTTAGCCCAGGGCGAATAAAAATGGCGTTCGATGTGAGCCCGCGGTACTTGCCCATACGGATAAGACCATTTCGGTTTCAGATCTTTTTCAATGAGCAGGGCTCTTACGCCTTCTTGAAAATCACTGTGACGGCTACAGTTTACGGCGATGGTTAATTCCATCTTGAACATCTCTTTCATGGTCATGCTGGCTGCTCTCTGAAACTGTTCGATGATGATGGCAGCCGTTGTGGGTGAACCATTTAGGAAGCTGGTTTTAGCACGGGTCAACCATTTATCTTCAGGCCAGTCTGCCATGGCGTCGATCAATGCCAGATTCGGGTCCGTGCTACTGAGTACCCTGTTTATGGTGTTGCGGATAAGCTGGCGGTGGTTGTCAAGCTGCGATTCGGGGAATGGCGCACTGATTTCACTGAATTTCTTCAGGATAACCTCGATTTGCCCACTAATGTCGCTCTGCCATTGAGCTTGTGCCAGCTGCTTTAAAAACTCGGATTTTAAATTGTGGTTAATTAAATGGGTAATCATACCAACCAGTATCCCATCTTTACCGTTTAGATTGGCGCCTGTTAAGGCAATAAAGTGGCTCCAGGCCGGATCCATGTTATTGAAAGTCCAGGTCGCACCCGCATCGGGGAAAAGGCCAATAGTGATTTCAGGCATGGCGATGCGAGTGGTTTGGGTGGCAAGACGATACTGGCAGGCAGACAGTATGCCAAGTCCACCTCCCATAACAATGCCATGGCCCCAGGCAATGGTTGGCTTGGGAAAGTTGTGCAGGGTGTAGTCCAGCCGATATTCGCGCTCGAAGAAGGTATCACAGTAAGGCGATGGTCCGTCCGCATGAGCTTTCATGTCATGGTACATGGTTTGGATATCGCCGCCTGCAGAGAATGCTTTGTCTGAGACCGAATCGAATAGGATAAACAGGATTTCATGCTGCTTTCGCCAGATTTCTAACTGGTCACTGAGTAAATTAATCATTTCCAAGTTTAGACTGTTCAGCGTGGCTTCTGAATTCAGGGTGGCAACGCCGGCATAAAAACCGTCTGAAAGGGCAAGCTCTGAGAATAAGACAGACGTTGTCATTTAAGCATTTTTCCAGATTGGTTTGCGTTTTTCGAGGACGGCAGTGACCCCTTCCTTCTGATCGACTGTTGAGAAAAGGCCGACAAATTCATCTCGTTCTAAGGGTAGAGCAGACTCTAGATTACCCGTTCTGGCTGCCATAATAAGACGTTTACAGGCAGAGATACTGGTGGGGCTCTGATGTCCGGTTATTTCTGCCAGTTGCAGGGCTTTGTTCAGGCTTTGGCCTTTATCCACCATCTCTTCAATGAGGCCGGTATTGAGTGCCGTAACAGCACTGACTCGCTCGCCGCAGAGAATGATTCTCTTGGCCCAGCTCTCGCCTACCAGCCAGGGGAGGTGCTGCGTGCCCAGTCCACATGGCAGTAGACCCACTGTGGCCTCAGGTAATGCCGTTACCGCATGCTGCTCGGCAATGCGTATGTCACAGGCCAGAGCGCAGTCCAGGCCTCCGCCCATGGCATAGCCATTTATTGCTGCAATTGATTGATCCTTTCTGATAGCGAGTTGCAGGTCGCTGGTGTCATTAACCATATTACTTCAGATCGATAGTCATATTAGCCGAAGCAACAGAATCACTTGAGAACCAGCGAGCGGTAATGGTTTTAGTCTCAGTATAGAACCGGATGGCCTGCTTCCCATAAACATGATGATCACCGTAGAAGGAGTTTTTCCATCCTGTAAACGAGAAGAATGGCAGCGGCACTGGTATGGGAATGTTTATGCCGACCTGTCCTACTTCAATTTCACTCTGGAATTTTCGAGCAGCGCCACCAGAGGAGGTAAATAGTGAAGTTCCGTTGCCATAGGGATTGGCATTAATGAGGGAGATAGCCTCTTCCAGAGTGTCTGCATTTACAGCAACCAAAACAGGTCCAAAAATCTCATCTGTGTAAATAGTCATTTTGGGTGTGACCTCACTAAATAAAGTGGGTCCGACCCAGTTACCCTGCGGCAGGCCGTCAACTGAACAGTCGCTGCCATCGAGCAGGCAATTGGCCCCTTCCTGTTTGCCTTTTTCAATATAATCAAGAATCCGGGCTTTAGCCTGTGGGCTGATCTGTGGGCCATAACCGGCGCCATTGTCATCCCAGGCACCCGGCCTGACTTCGGACATGGCTTTGGCAACATCGGGTATCCATTGTTGAGCGCTGCCTACAAACAGGGCAACCGAAATCGCCATGCATCTCTGTCCGGCAGCACCCACAGACGAACCCACCAGAGAATTGATGGCCTGGTCTTTGTCAGCATCTGGCATGATCACCATATGGTTTTTTGCACCGGTCAGGCACTGTACCCGCTTGAGGCTGTCAGTACCCGTGCGATAGACGTGTTGTCCTACTGGCACAGAACCCACAAAAGAGATTGCTTTGGTATCTGGGTGCGTGATGAGAGCGTTAACCTGATCTTTACCACCATGGATAAGCTGCAATAGATTTTCAGGAAAACCACATTCGTAGAATAATTCTACCAGGCGGTTGGGCGTCATTGGNTCCTGTTCTGACGGCTTCAAAATGAAGGTGTTGCCGCAGGCAATGGCCATTGGGAACATCCACAGGGGAATCATGGCTGGAAAATTGAAAGGGGTTATACCCACACAGACGCCAAGGGGTTGGATCAAACTATAGGTATCGATACCCCGGGCAACGTTTTCGGAGGTTTCTCCCATCATCATTGCAGGGACATTACAGGCCTGTTCCGCAACTTCTATGCCTCTCCATACATCGCCCTGGGCATCNGCAAATGTTTTACCCGTCTCCTGGGAAAGNATTTCTGCGATTTCATCCTGCTTCTCTTTGAGCAGCATCTGATACTTCATCATCAGCCTGGCTCGTTCTGGTGCGGGTACGCTGCGCCACTGGACAAAGGCTGTCTTGGCCGCTGCAACGGCCTCGTTTATTTCATCAGTTGTGGCGAAGGGTGCNTCGACTAGGATGTCCTGNGTAGCAGGATTGAGTACCGGGAAAGTGTCAGGTCCGNNTCCAGATCGGAACTCGCCATTAATATAGAGATCTAAAACCTTAGCCATAATGTTATTCCTTGACTGTTGATGNCACTGTTCATAGAGCAGATTGANCCTGNATTTTAATAAAGGTCAGGTGGCAGTGATAGTGCTAATGACTTAATGTGATGACAAATTGTTAGTGGAAGTTATTACACCTCAAAGTGTGATTAAACGCCAGANAGTTGCATCTATTGCATAAAGCGACGCAGGAGGTGTGNCTTCANTGGTTAGCAAGNCTGATTTAACACCTGCTAAATTGTCCCGATTGCTTTGTTGTTAATCTGTGCCTACTGNNTATCGTTTNTTNCCAGTCTTTGTTTNTGCGAAAATCAGGGAACGGTAANTATCTTTGATCTTTGGGGCCAACAGGGCTCGCTCGACGCGTGTTTGAAGCAGTTAAATGCAGGGCCGCCTTCAGGATGCTGCCGGGCCCNCTGACCTAAGCAGATGTGCGGCACCATGAGGCGTGTTGATGGCAGCATTAGACCCAAACAGACGTTCTTTCATCTTCCCATAAACTTTACGATTCTCGCCCAGNCTGGCCAGGGACTGGGCCTTGCTGACAGCNTTCTCNAGCAGATCTTCCTGGCTGCAGGTGCTGCTGATGATGCCAGCTTGTGCNGCTTCAGGNCCNGTCCAGCGTCGCGCTAGCTGGACTGTCTCAAAGAACACATTAGCCGGTAATTTGTGTTGGAACAGGGCCAGCTCCGGATCTGGTATGACCATGCCGATTTCAACTTCGTTGGCACAGATAAAGCCTCGGTCCTGTCTCATAAGGCGAACATCATGACACAGTGCCATCATGAATCCGGCACCAAAGGCATGACCGTTGATGGCACAGATAGAAGGCAGCGGCAGGGTGATGATTCTACCCATTAATGTCATGAATTCNGAGCCAAAGGCAGCCTTATCTCCCCCAGGGTGATCGCCTGAACTGGCCCGCCATTCAAGGTCCAGGCCGTTAGAAAAGAATTTAGGATCTGATGATGTCGTGACCAGAGCTGCTGGGCCAACCGAAGCCTCTACTTCGTCCAGGGCGGTCGAGATTTCTCGAACGAAAGTGGTATTCCAGCGATTTTCACCGTCATCCATAGTCAGAATGAAGATAGAATCTCGTTTNTCCAGTTGTATCATANGGTTCTCATATTAGCTTGGTTGGCTGTGATAGTATCAGTTACGGTACTGACGTTTTCGGATTGGNGTTCAGCTTGATTGATATTTCCTGGGCATGCAACTGGATCTGATATTTTCTTAATCAAGCCAGGGGTAATTGAGGTAAAATCTGCGGATGGAAGAAATATCAGCGCATGCTCTGAAAGGTTGTTTTGATTCTAGCGAAGATGAAATCTGGATTCCTGATTTGCGTCACATAATATGGCCGAATAGAGATTTTCTTGGTTGGATACATCCTTCCGGGCATCTGGGTTATGTTGTTCTGGTTTCTCCCCAGGATGGCGGCCTCACAGGGGTGGTGATGCGTCGGTTGCTGCGTTCATCAGCCAGAGTCAGGCTCGATATGTGTTGTTTGTGTCATCACGTCCATCGGCTTGATGGTACTGCCATGTTCACAGTGACTGAAAAAGGCAGCCAAGGACGCAGAACGATAGCCAATGTGGTCTGCAAGAACCTGGATTGTAGTTTACGTTTGCGTAATCTGGTGTCGCCGGGTAGTTTGATGGCGGAAACGCTCTATCCTGAAGCAAAGATCTGGCGATTGCAGAAGACGCTTCATCTATGGCTGGCAAGGGCTAACTATCTATAAATCACGGTTTAGTTTAATAGACGGTTGATAGCCGTTTTCCTCTACCAGGAGTGGGTTTCGTGGCTAATTTTTTAGCTTCCTTTGGAAAGGCACTGCGCCCCCAAGGCAGGGTTTTCTTTGGTTGGTACATCGTAGCTTCAGCGGCGGGTCTGCAATTGCTTTCTGGNTTGCTGTGGATGCAGTCCTATGGTGCATACGTGGTGTTGCTGCAGGAAGACTTTGGCTGGAGTAAAACGATGGTAGCCGGAGCATTTGCTTTGGCTAGAGTGGAAAGTGGGGTGTTAGGACCCCTTCAGGGTTGGCTGGTTGATCGCTTTGGGCCTAAAATAATCCTTACTATCGGTATATTGTTGTTTGGTATCGGGTTCATCAGCTTTTCTTCCATTAACAGCCTGCTGGGNTTTTATTTGTCGTTTGCATTTATCGCCGTTGGATCCAGNCTTGGTGGCTTTGCAACGGTGATGGTGTCGATTGTTAATTGGTTCCAGCAGCATCGCTCTAAAGCAATTGCAGTGTCCCAGATTGGTTATTCCCTGGGTGGGGTCGCGGTACCCCTGTTGGTGATTTGCCTGGAAGCTATTGGCTGGCGGATGACGGCTTTTTATTCGGGGCTGGTCGTTTTGNTGGTGGGTCTGCCACTGGCTCAGCTGGTACGCCATCGTCCTGCAGATTACGGCCAGNTTGCTGATGGCCAGTACGTTGTATCAACAACAGCAACGAGTCAGCTCCANGGGGTCGATTTCAGCGCACGACAAGCGATGGCGACTNCTGCCTTTTGGCTCGTCTCGGTGGGCCATGCGTCAGCATTGCTGTGTGTTTCGGTTGTCATGGTTCATCTTGTTCCGCATCTATCACAGGGCTTGGGATTTACATTAACCGAAGCAGCCCTGGTTGTTGCCTTGCTGACCGGATTTCAGATGTTCGGGCAGATCGTCGGTGGATATCTGGGTGACCGTTTTAANAAGAGATGGCTCTGTATAGCCTGTATGGTGGTTCATGCGCTGGCATTGCTTGAACTAGCCTATGCCACANAGGTTAGTGAGGTCATCTTGTTTGCGATAATGCATGGTTTAGCCTGGGGCGTGCGGGGCCCTCTCATGGTGGCNATCAGGGCAGATTATTTTGGGCCGAGCGCGTTTGGAACTATTATGGGGTTTTCTTCGTTAATATTGATGTTTGGAATGTCCGGCGGCCCCATTATCGCAGGTTATATGGCGGATCTATATGGTGACTATAAAATCGGTTTAGTAAGCATTGCCTGCGCAGCATTTTTGGGAAGTTTTTGTTTCGTTGCAGCACGAAAACCCGAATTGAGAGACAGAGNGTTGACCGATCAAGAAAGATAAAGAAGGATAAAGCATGGAAGACGATGAACAGGTTGTGCTTTACAAGGAAAACGAGGGTATTGCGATTATTTCCATTAATCGACCCGGTAAAAAAAATACGCTGACAGANGCTGTAATACAGGGCATTGCCGAGAGTATTGATCGGGCAACCAGAAGCCGTGAGGTGGCGGCCATTGTTCTTCGTGGTGTGGGTGATACTTTTACCGCGGGTTATGATTTAACCCAGAATGAGCAACGCTTTGATCCGGCCTTTGGATCTCCGCCAATTGATTCCAGGGAGGGTGCCTGGGATCCAGTCAGGGATTACCGGATGATGGGCAACAATGTGCGCAGGTTCATGAGTATATGGGAATGCCCAAAACCCGTCATCGGTGAGATAAGAGGATGGGCGATCGGTGGCGCCACTGATCTGGTGTTGTGTTGCGATTTGCTCTATATGGCTGAAAACGCTTTTATTGGTTATGCTCCCAGTCGGATTTACGGGACGCCCACCACCATGATGTGGGTCTATCGACTGGGGCTGGAGCATGCTAAACAGTTCTTATTGACCGGAAAAGCCATCAGTGCTGAANCGGCCTATCGGATTGGTCTGGTCTCAGAAGTTGTGTCAGAGGCTNCGCTTTCAGATCAAGTGGAAGCTGCAGCCAAACAGTTTATTAATATTCCGGCGAATCAGCTGGCGTTGAATAAGTTGCTCATCAATCAGGCCTTTGAAAATATGGGTCTGAGAACGACGCAGATGCTGGGAACTTTCTTTGATGGTATGACTCGACATACCGAAGAAGCTTATCGCTGGGTTGAATCGTTTGAAGAAAAAGGTTTTCGTCAGATAATCAGTGAGCGCGATAAGCCATGGCAAGATTACGGTGAAAGAAACCCCGATGAAAAAGAGTAAATACAGGTCCTGNTTGCAGATTGCTCCGGTGGTGCTGTGAACACAGGTTTGTCTCAGTATCTGAAAGCCATGGGAATCGATCGCTGGACGGAGCGCAGTTCTGATCCTCTGGCCGCAGCAGTTATACCGGCGGCCAAGGCAGNCGAGCGNCCGGATAATGCTGAAACCAACAGGTTGGGGGCTTCAGGTCAAACATTTCATATANTGAATTTTCAATCTTTAGCCATGGTTGTGGGCGTTGACCAGAANGAGCTAGAGGCCCTGCCAGACGGCCTGCAGAGATTATGCTATGACATCGCCCGCGCCTACAATCTGGCGCCTTCCAGGCCGGTTATTTCTGTGCTGGGCGTTGCCAGAAACAATGTGCAAGTTGATTTTACAGATACCCTCAGGCAGCGAATTTCTGAACTGCCCAGGGTGGTAATCCTGGTTATGGATGGGCGTTCAGGTATTGCAAAACACGCAGATAAAGCTCTGGACNTGGTGCATAGTCAGAATGGATACAGTCTGCATATTGATAATGTGGTTGAATTCCAGAACAGTGCGGCAGTAAAAAGAAAATTCTGGGAGGACCTGANGGTTATCAGGTTAAACCCNAATGGTAGCTNATACCGAGTTTAGGGCCATGAAATTAAAAGATCTATCCACTGTGATGGCTAANGAAAAGGCGGGGTATTCTCAGCCNTGGAGTGAAGGTATTTTCCGCGATTGCCTGAAACAGCATGCAGAATGCTGGTTATTGATTNTACAGGAAAAAATTGTGGGTCACGGNATCCTGTCNACTGGAGCAGGTGAAGGTCANCTGCTGAATGTTTGTGTGAGCGAGCCGCAACAGGGTAAAGGTCTGGGTCGAAAACTGACTCTGCACCTGCTTAGCAGGGCAAAGCGNCGCGGGCTTAACAGTATNTTTCTGGAAGTCNGGCCATCCAATCGGGTGGCTCGTGCCTTGTACGATAGCCTCGGTTTCAACGAAATTGGTNGCCGNAAAGGTTACTATCCTGGAGAAACGGCAAGAGAAGANGCTCTGGTTATGGCGAAAGAGCTCATCTAGACCGACATAATCTTGCTGAGGTCGGTATAATGCAGGCTNCAGAAAGAGACCCCAGTTATGATTGCAAGTGAAGTTGATAGGCGCAGGACTTTTGCTATCATATCTCACCCCGATGCCGGTAAGACCACCATCACCGAAAANCTACTGTTATTAGGCAAGGCCATTCAGTTGGCNGGCACGGTTAAATCCAGGAAATCTGATCGTTATGCAACGTCCGATTGGATGGAACTGGAAAAGCAAAGGGGTATTTCTGTGACGACCTCGGTGATGCAGTTTCCCTATGCCGATCATGTCGTGAATCTTCTCGATACGCCCGGTCACGAAGATTTTTCTGAAGATACCTATAGGACNCTGACAGCAGTCGATTCAGTATTGATGGTAATCGATGGTGCCAAGGGAGTGGAGGAGAGAACATTAAAGTTAATGGAAGTGTGTCGNTTACGGGACACACCCATACTGACCTTTATTAATAAACTGGACCGGGAGATACGCGACCCCATAGATCTACTGGACGAGGTGGAATCGATTATGAAAATCGATTGTGCTCCGATGACCTGGCCGATAGGGGCTGGAAGCCGGTTTAAGGGGGTTTACCATCTGTATGAGGACGTTATCTATCCTTATGNGCGTGGGACAGAAGGTCCGGCAGCTGAACATGATCTGATAAGCGGTATTCACAGTGCGGAAGCAGAATCGTTCTTAGGCGATCAATTGGNAGAACTTCTAGAGGCGATAGAACTAGTACGTGGCGCATCCCATGAATTTGACCAGGAGCGCTACCTGAAGGGTGAATTGACGCCAGTGTATTTTGGCTCTGCATTGCGTAATTTTGGTGTAATGGAAATGCTGGATGGTTTTGTCGAGATTGCTCCCCCGCCCATCCAGCGACCAACAACTGCTGAGCCCATTGATCCCAAGGATACAGAGTTCAGCGGCTTTGTATTCAAGATTCAGGCGAATATGGACCCGAAGCATAGGGACCGTATGGCGTTCATGCGAATTTGTTCGGGAGGTTACCAGCAGGGTATGAAGATGCATCATGTCCGTATAGGCAAAAGTGTTAAAGTTACAGATGCGGTTACCTTTCTTGCCGGGGGGCGNTCGACAGCTGGATTGGCATATTCCGGCGACATCATAGGGTTGCATAATCACGGGACTATTCAGATAGGGGATACTTTTACTTCCGGCAAGAAAATAAATTTTNTCGGAATTCCTCATTTCGCCCCNGAGCTATTTCGCCGGGTAAAATTGAAAGACCCTCTCAAGAGTAAACAACTCAGACAGGGTTTAACCCAATTATCAGAAGAAGGTGCAACNCAGGTTTTTATGCCCAAAGCATCGAATGACCTGATTCTCGGCGCAGTTGGAATTCTGCAGTTTGATGTGGTCGCGTTTCGTTTAAAGGCAGAGTACAAGGTTGACTGTGGNTATGAACCCGTGAGTGTCAGTACGGCGCGCTGGATTTCCAGTTCTGATACAAAGCGGCTGGCTGAGTTTGAAAGAAAAGCAGCNGTTAATCTGGCGGTGGATGGCGGCGGTCATCTGACTTACCTGGCGCCCACCCGGGTAAACCTGACTTTAACCGAGGAGCGCTGGCCGGAGATTGATTTNCGTAGCACGCGGGAAATTACCTAAGTCATATGTGGGAAGCGGTTGATAGTGTTCAGGTCAATAGCACGCGGGAAATTACCTAAGTCATATCTGGGAAGCGGTTGATAGCGGTCAGGTCAATTTTTTTCTCCTGGCCGGGAATGGATATATGATCCGCTTCGATGGTTAGGTCAGCGCCTTCAACAACACCCAGGCCAAACTGGTAGATGAGTTCNGTATTGCCTNCAATGGCTTGTTNGTCNTAGGCAAGGGTGGCTGCGTGAACGNTCTGNTGCCTGTGCTGATAATCAGCGAAACGCTTATTACCGTATCTTTTTTGCAACATTGATTTAGTGACGGTAGGAGAGAGAATGGCAGCAGTGGCATTATTGCCGCCGAAACCTTTTGAGTTGATCAGTGTCGCCGCCATTGTTGTGGGGTCAATCTCGGTATGTTCCAGGAGAAAATTCAGGTGACTGCTATGCACATCTTCGGCCAGAGAAGGTGTCGTGTTTATGCCTGGAATGATGCCATCTTGCCAGACCCCCAGAGAAGATGCTATTTGATCACCAGAAGCACAGGCAAGGGAATGGCCGATATAGGCCTTGATNGCCGTAATCGGCCANTTGGACAGGCCATAGACCTTGGCTAATTCATTGAATATGTGAGACTCGGTCACCCTGTTCTGTGGTGTGCCGGTACCATGCGCCTGCATGTAAGTNTTCTGCTGTAAGGCTTGATCGCCCAGCATGGATTTAATNGTGCCCATGGCTTTGCCNACGGTAATGTAGTTACCAATACCCGGCCCTGGAATAGANTTTTTGAAACCATCGGCATTAATGAATACGTCGGCTACAGAGCCGTAAATGTTAGCACCCATTTCCATNGCCAGTTCATCATCAAATAAAATCAGGAATTGTGAAGCTTCTGCCAGAGTAAAGCCGCAATTGTCNCCAAACGGGCGACAAGCNAGTTGATGATTCAGGGGNCCCATCTTAGCCAGGGCATCATCTTCAGCCAGTGCTCCCATGGTTCGATAACCTTCAATCACTTCTGGCGTTAAGGGTGCTTCNCTGGAGCCTATGATGACTGCTCTGAATTTTCCCGACCGAATGTCCTGGATACCTTGCCNCAGGTTATAGAGAAAAGTTGCGCAGGCGCCAACGTTNGCNCCGGTCGAACCAACACTACCTATAACATAGGCATTGACAAAATCGGCTGTCATCTGGGCCAGCCCTAACGCACAATTTTTCGAGCTTACCCGCTTGCCCAGCATNGTTGCTTGCAGCATTGCGCCAGAACCATTGTTATCGAGTTGCCCCATGGCACTACTGGCGTAGACAGAAATCTGATCTGCAGGAATTCTGTTTTTCACTTCCTGCCACGGAATACCCAGGGACTGNATCGCATCGGAGGCNCCATAGACTGTGAGCTGTAGTCCGCGGGGGTGATTTCGACTCTGATANAGGGATTCGGGATCAAATCCNGTGGGGAGTTGCCCGGCAGAATTTACTTTCGATTGTCTTGCGTCCGGTAACAGAACATCCAGGTGTTGTTGAGTACTGATCAGGACCCGGCCNTTGCCGGCATCTGAGATTTTCCATTCCGGTGAAATTCTGGCAGGCAACNGGCTGCGTTTCATAGTGAATTCAATCNGCTTGTTTTCAGCNGGGCCCATNNGGGCTGATTTGTTAAGGCGGATGTTNGCTGGATCAAAAAGATTCTTCTCCAGTCTGCGAATAAGCGTGTGCTGAAGAATGTGNGCCTCATCAAGCGGGCAGTTCATCAGAGATGCCAGCGCTTTNAGCGTGTGCTGGGATTTNCTTTGCGGNANTTTATCGAAAACCATACGTCGATAAGCGTGGTGACCTGAGCTCCGTCCAGCGGGATTAATACCTCCAAATCCTACAATAACCGGCAGACTTGTCACGATGTAATTCCTAGTTGCTTCAAAAGCNATAAATTGTAGACGGTTCCTTTACCTGAAATCTACACTAACCTGCCGTTTTTCAGAAAACACAGGGCGTTTAGTTGNATTGNCGGGGATCTAAACNATCTCAATGGCGATTGCTGTGGCTTCACCGCCGCCGATGCACAGCGCAGCGATTCCGCGAGTTTTGTTCAGGCGCTTCAAAGCATACATCAGCGAGACGATGATTCGTGANCCTGTGGATCCTATGGGGTGCCCTTGGGCGCAGGCGCCACCGTGAATATTCACTTTTGCCGGGTCAATNCTCAGTTCCTGCTGAGCCAGCATAGTGACCATGGCGAATGCCTCGTTGATTTCAAACAGGTCCACGTCNTGCTTTTGCCATTCAGCCGCAATAAGAACTTTCTTGATGGCGTCAATGGGTGCCAGCGTAAATTCTGAAGGATGGCGCGAGTGCGTACTGTGGGCGATGATTTTAGCCATGGGTTTGAGGCCACGTTGCNGCAATGTTTCCTGGNCAACCAGGATAAGAGCCGAGGCGCCNTCTGATATTGAGCTGGAGTTTGCCGCTGTCACTGTACCATCTGTCTTAAAGGCAGGTCGGAGTTTGGGAATTTTATCTAAATTTGCCTTTCCGGGCTGTTCATCACAGCTAATGATGCGTTCACCGCGACGATCTTTAATAGAGACTTCTGCAATTTCAGCATCCAGGGCACCGGTTTCAATGGCGGTGACTGCTTTTTGCAGTGAGGAGATGGCGAAATCATCCATGTCTTTTCTGGTGAGTTGATGATCATCAGCCACTTCCTGCGCGAACGCGCCCATCAGTTTGCCGGTTTTGGCATCTTCCAGGCCGTCAGTGAACATAACATCCTGAATCTCGCCATGGCCCATGCGCATGCCATTACGCACTTTTGGTAGAAGGTAGGGAGCATTGCTCATGCTCTCCATGCCGCCGGCAACCATAATGTTATTAGTGCCTGCCTTTATTAGGTCATGGGCCAGCATAGTGGCTTTCATTCCTGAGCCGCAGAGTTTGTTGACTGTGGTGGCGCCCACGTTAACGGGAATGCCCGCGTCAATGCCTGCCTGGCGGGCAGGCCCCTGTCTTAAGCCGCTGGGCAGAACACATCCCATGATGATCTCGTCAATATCCTCTCCGTTGAGACCGGCTCGTTTTACAGCGTCTTTTATAGCCACTGAACCGAGTTGGACAGCGGTGAGCGAGGCAAGGTCTCCTTGCAGACCTCCCATGGGAGTTCGAGCACCGGCAGCAATGTAGACCTGTTTTGTCATACTGGATTCCTCATTCCGGGTTATTCATGATAAGGCAGAACCTACCTGCGATTCATGTGGTTGCAGACATACGTCGAGTAGGATAAACCATGCAGCCGGCGCACGCTACTGATCAGTCTTCTGACCAAGCAGATTGTGGTAAACTGGAGACATTCAACTCAGCAATTTCCCAGGAGGCCGCGCGATGTCCGACTATGCCCAACAAGCCCTTGCAATATTTAAAACGATAGAGGGGCAGCAAGAAGGTGTCGGTGACTGGTTTGAAGTAGACCAGGCACGCATCAATTTGTTTGCAGATGCCACCTTAGATCATCAGTTTATTCATATCGATCCAGAGAAATCGGCTCAGTTGTCACCCTACAAGACCACCATAGCACACGGTTTTCTTACGTTATCGTTAATTGTTCATTTGGGAAGCAGTGTGCCAGTGTTGAAACCCGAAGCGCTCGAAGGTGTTTTTATGGGTGTTAACTATGGGCTTGAAAAAGTCCGCTTTCCGGGCCCGGTGCCTGTCAACTCACGGATAAGGGCAAGCCACCGGTTTTTGCTGGCTGAGTTGAAGGCAGAAAATACCATCCAAATTAAGAAAGAAGTGACCATTGAGAGAGAGGGGACCGATAAACCGGTTTGTGTGGCAGAGGCATTAACTCGTTTGATGTACTCTTGAGTCCGGTTTTTTAGGAGAGATTAACTTGGCTAACTCGTCCGTTACAGTCATTGCAAAGCTTGATCTTGTTCAGAGTATTCAGGATGCTCTGCAGTACATCTCTTATTACCACCCGCCAGATTTTATCCGTGCGCTGGGGAATGCTTATCAGGCAGAGCAGTCAGCTGCGGCAAAAGATGCCATGGCTCAGATCTTAGTCAATTCTCGTATGTGTGCAGAGGGAAAGCGACCCATCTGTCAGGACACCGGTATAGTCAATGTGTTTATTTCTGTTGGCATGAATGTCCGATTTGAAACTGATATGTCCCTGGAGGATATGATCAATGCCGGTGTCAGAGCAGCTTACCAGTTACCAGACAATGTGCTTCGCGCCTCTATCTTGGCTGATCCGGCTGGTCGCAGGATAAACACCCAGGATAATACGCCAGCGGTGATTCATACTGAATTGGTACCTGGAAACAAGGTTGAAGTCAGAGTTGCTGCCAAAGGTGGGGGGTCTGAAGCCAAGTCTCGGCTGGCAATGCTGAACCCGGCGGATAGTATTGTTGACTGGGTGGTCGATACGGTTCCATCAATGGGAGCTGGCTGGTGCCCGCCGGGCATGCTTGGCATTGGCATAGGTGGAACCGCGGAAAAGGCCATGTTAATGGCTAAACGATCACTGATGGATAGCATTGACATACAGGACCTGATCGATAGAGGCCCGCAGAACCGTCTNGAAGAGTTGAGGNTGGAGATTTTTGAAAAGGTTAACGCCCTGGGTATTGGAGCACAGGGCCTGGGCGGGTTGACCACTGTCCTTGATGTGAAAATCCTCGATTACCCGACGCATGCTGCTAACCTGCCAGTCGCTATGATCCCTAANTGTGCGGCTACNCGGCATGTTCATTTTACNCTTGATGGTAGTGGCGTTGCAGATCTGCCTGTGCCTGACCTGAACGACTGGCCTGATATTACCTGGGTAGCAGGACCGAATTCCCGACGGGTTGACCTTGATACNGTAACGCGAGCNGAAATTGCTACCTTCAAGCCAGGTGAAACCCTGCTANTAAGAGGCAAGATGCTGACCGGTCGAGATGCGGCTCATAAGAAGATACGAGATTTGTATGAAGCNGGTCAGTCTCTGCCATCNGGTGTAGACCTCAAGGGTCGNTTTATTTATTACGTTGGCCCGGTAGATGCNGTNCCAGGGGAAATTGTCGGCCCGGCAGGACCAACGACTGCTACCAGAATGGACAGTTTTACAGAATTGATGCTGGCGGAAACAGGGTTGCTAGGCATGATTGGCAAGGCTGAACGTGGCCCTGTCGCCATTGACGCGATAAGGCGACATGGCGCTGTCTATCTTATGGCCGTTGGCGGTGCTGCTTTTCTGGTATCCAAGGCTATTAAGTCATCANNGGTGGTCGCCTTTCCAGAGTTGGGTATGGAGGCCATCCACGAATTTGAAGTCGAGGATATGCCAGTTACTGTGGCGGTCGATTACCTGGGGAATTCGGTTCACTCGANAGGCCCAAAGCAATGGCAGACCAGGATTGGGAAAATACCCTTGAAAGAAACCTGACCAGGCTTGCCATTTTNTGAAATTGCGTCAGCTCTGGCCCAGGNATTGCTNCGTTTGTAGGGAACTGACCGCGCGGTCTATGACAAGCATTCATTGCATCCGATCAGGTCATACAGTACGCTTGTCTGCTCGATCGAAGCACTACAAACGCCGGCTATTGGCGGGTCATTGAATTTAGGCCTGGCAGTGGAACTATTTNCTGNAAATGGCTGTCGANGCACCCAGTCTAGTCATGCTTTCAAGCTGAAANAACAGGATTTCACATAGATATGGCACANAAGCAAGGATCNATTGATCAACTTTATCTGAATGCAGAAACCCTTTCGGAGGATTTTTCGCTGTTTCCAAGAAAAGAGCCTGCTTCNCTTATTAAAGGCTTGTTATCNGAACAGGATATCAATATTCAGTTACAGAAACTCCAGACCATGGAGGTGGATGAGTATATAGCAGCCACGGTNTTACCTAGCGAGGAGTCAACGCGACCGGGCGCACGGCAGATCATNGAAGCTTTGGGTTTGCCGATTAGTAATGAAGAAANTATGGGGCCTTATTTTGCCTGTGAGATAGCGTTTTCATTTGATGGAAGAACACGAATCATCGGTATAATNGCCCAGGATCGGGCNTATTCCAGCGGCGTCTGGGGGCCGGAGCACCACCANGCGGCTGCAGATAGAGCGATTGGTTTTGCTATCAGGTCTTTGCCCATTGTGACTTTAATGGATACGCCAGGTGCGGATCCCTACGAACAGGCTAATGCTGCTAATCAGGCGCATTCAATTTCTCGTTTGATTGCAGAATTGTGTAATGTTGACGTNCCTACCGTAGGGATAATTCTTGGNCAGGGGTATTCAGGAGGCGCGATTCCCCTTGCCGCCAGCAATTTACTGCTTAGTTTGCGCACGGGGGTGTTCAATACTATTCATCCNCGCAGTCTGGCTAATCTGGTCAGGCGNTATAANCTGTCCTGGCAGGAATGTGCCAAATTTGTTGGTGTTTCGTCNTTTGAATTATACCGCCAGGGAAATATAGATGGCATTGTTGATTATGATCCCGGTGAAACCGAAACCATTCATAATCTGAGAGAAGTCATTGTTGCGGCTATTTCTTCCATCGAAGAGGGTGCCCGACAGTTTGTCGGAGAACATCCCGAAATACTGGATCACTATCACAGAAATATTAATCGCTATCTTAACGTTTCTGAGTATCTTGCCGCCGTCAACGCCAGTTCNAGTTTGAAACTGCGGACGTCACCTACCGAATATCCCAATGTTTTTGGGGTGGCCTATCGGTATCTGCGCTATCTGGGATTGCGCAGTCGGATTAAAGCAACGACGACGACCCAGTATGGNCGCNTGGCTAGNGTNGAAATCCCGGCTGGAGAGTTGGCCCAGAGAGTGCACAGAGAAAGGCGAGGCGCCTTTTTAAACTGGCTCCAGGATCCGGATAAGGTGCTATATGACGATAATCTCAATAAGGTATGGAAGAGCTTCGTTGAAAAGAGAGCACGCNTGGGTGACGACCAGGGTACTTTGAGAAAACTGATTTTTGGAGAACCGGAAAAAAACTTTGAAAAGGCGCGCCAAGAGCTTTGCATGGTCGCTGGTTTGCATCTGTTTAACCGTTGGAAGGGTAATGCTAAAGACAACCTGCTAGCGCTGATAGAGCATCTGAACGAATATGAGTCCAGTATTTATCTGTTGACGACGCAGGAAATTAAAGACGTAAAACTATTACTNGTGTCGNTGTCAGAGTGTGACGAGCCTTTTGTGCGNCACTTGAAATCCCTGTTTAGTTTTGATGGTCGAAAATTGTTTGACCCGGCTTTCATCGAACAGAAAAAGCCTGATTNTCTCAGNGTTCGACTCGCGTCTGAGCTTAATTTGATTCTCGAAGAAGCGGTTCTATTTGATGAACATCGCCTCGCTGGAATTAGCCTTTCACCGCAGACTCAGGCCTTGCTCAAGAACCAGGATTCCGCCAAGTCGATGATTCCTTTAAATCGTCGGTTGCTGGAAGATTCACTCTGGACACATATCCATAGAACCTCGGGCGAAGGCCGTGAAAATTCGGATCAGGATTTAACGATCCTTGACGTTCTGCTGGATGAGGATGTCAATGTTCATTTTCTTCAGGAATGCCGTAATCTGGTGGTTTTTTCAACAACCTATGATGTCCTGCTGAGCGAGCTGGTTGCCATAGCGCAGGAGGCTCATGATTCTCGTCATCTATCCGGAGAGTTGATAGAAAAACTACTGGCGCAGGCGGTTTCGCAGGTTGTCCAGATGTCGCTGTTTGGTGATATTGAGGCAGAACAAGCCAACAGTGAATTTGCGATCTGGATTGAACAGCTTGGCCATTACTATGGCGGCAGCACATTTCTCAAAGCAGTGGAAGAATGGATGAGGGTTGTTCATAAGGACAAATCCGATACGCTTTTCGTGGTNNTAAGCCATGTTTTTGAGAAGGTTCTGCCTGATTTNCACAATGCCCGGCGCCANAGCAGGCCNTTTAACGGTAAGCTTNAACCNGCTCGNATTGGCAGGCGNAAAGACTTCTGGAATCGCCTGACCATTGCCTATCGGGATCTACTGTTTAATGAGCTGCTGACGCGGGAGAAGCGCTCNAAGAGAACCCGTTTTGAGACACTGCTTGAGCGCTATGTTTCTAATTTTGAGGAAACCAGCGCCCATCTGATGTCTGCCAACCCTGTTTCATTNCCAACGTTCAGACCGTCAATCGAAGCTGCCCTGAAGAATGGTATTCGGCCCCATGGTCTGATCACAGGTATTGGCGATTTTAANACCACGGAATCGAGCTATAGNGTTGGCCTGGTAATGTCTAATATCGANTTCCAGGCAGGCAGTATCGATAATTCGGATTGTGTTCGATTTTGTAAGCTGCTGGTTGAATGTGCATCGCATCGNCTGCCGGTAGTTTGCTTCATTTCATCCGGAGGCATGCAGACCAAAGAAGGCGCGGCAGCNTTGTTTACCATGGCTGTGNTTAATGATCGGATTACCCGATTCGTCAGAGANAATGATCTGCCGATCATTATATTCGGTTATGGTGATTGTACTGGNGGTGCTCAGGCTAGTTTTGTGACCCACCCTTTAGCCCAGACTTATTATTTTTCTGGTTGCAGTATGCCCTTTGCCGGACAGGCAGTAGTAGAGAGAAATCTNCCGTTTACCTGCCTGATGAGTAATTACCTGTCTATGACAGCCGGTGCCATGCAAGGCCTGGTTAAACACCCTTTCGCGACCGANCTGGAACAGGAATTACGCAAGGTGGATCCGGCAATACCGGTTCCTGCTGAAACTATCGAAGAAGTTGTGGATNGAATTATGTCTGGCGTGCTAACCGCNGCTGAACCTTCGNTAGATTCTGNTGAGCTTTCTGACCTGGAANTGATAAGACCGNTNGAGAAGGTGNTGATTCATGCAAGGGGTTGCACGGCAGTTAAACTGGTAAGTAAAGCNCTCGAACTGGGCTACCACACTGTATTGGTTCAATCGGACCCCGATATGGATTCAGTGGTGGCAGACATGGTAAGTGCTGAGGGGGTTGAAGGAACGCTGGTCTGTATTGGCGGTAATACTTCCGATGAAAGCTATCTTAATGCGCTTAGCATATTAAAAATTGCTGAAAATGAAGGCGTCGANGCTTTNCACCCNGGGATCGGGTTTCTGTCTGAATCGCCTAATTTTGCAGGCNTGGTCNGGCAGAAAGGNATCAATTTNATCGGCCCGAGAGTGTCCAGCATGGAGACCATGGGTAACAAGTCCAATGCAATCAATACAACGCTGAGTATTAACGTNCCNGTGGTGCCGGGAAGCCATGGCATCGTTGAATCGTCTGAACTTGCTGCAGAAATTGCAGAACANGTAGGTTATCCAATTCTNCTGAAAGCGGTNCATGGTGGGGGTGGCAAAGGTATCGTAAAGGTNGAACGCCCGGAGAATCTGCACCAGCTCTTTCACCAGGTAACAACGGAAGCCAAAAATGCTTTTGGTAATGGCGATATTTATATTGAAAAATGCGTGACCTCGCTCCGCCATATTGAGGCACAGATCCTGCGGGANACCCATGGTAATACCCGTGTNATTGGTATCAGAGACTGTAGTGTGCAACGAAATAACCAGAAGCTAATGGAAGAATCGGGCTCAACACTNTTATCTGAAACCCTTCGTAGCGAGGTNCTGGAAAGCGCCGCCAGGATTGCAGATGCAGTGGACTATATAGGAGCCGGTACNGTCGAGTTTATCTATGATGTGCCCAGTGATGCTATTTACTTTATGGAGATGAATACTCGATTACAGGTAGAACATCCNGTAACAGAAGCGGTTACCGGGGTTGATATTGTCAAGCAGCAGTTTGCNATTGCTTCAGGCGCATCGCTGGAGGCTATCGAATATGAAGAGTCGGGTTACGCGCTGGAGGTGAGGATTAATGCGGAAAAAGCCGCTGTAGGAGCNGATGGCTCGGTGACTTTCATTCCCACTCCCGGCTTGATGACCGTGTGTGAGCTCCCTGAGCAGGANGATATTGAACTTATCTCGATGGCNGGAGAGNGTAAAACCGTATCCCCCTTTTATGACAGTTTAATTGTACAGATTATCGCCCATGGGGCTGATCGCGCCGATACNGTGGCGAAAATGCTGGCTTATNTCGACAGGATTAAGATCAATGGCATTAGCACCAATATCAGTCTTATAAAGCGAGTGCTGAAAGACGAGGTATTTCTATCCGGGGACTATGACACGACATTCTTGGCTAACTTTNTGGAGCGAACCGATGTGCCTTCGCTCATCGAGGANATNGAAAGANTCTCGGGATCCTCCGCANATGTCATCGATCTTGATATGTTACGAATTGAAAACAGCCAGGAACTCAAGGTCCTTTCACCNTCCAGCGGTGTTTTCTTCAGAACGCCATCACCCTCAGAGCCTGAGTATGTCAGTGTAGGNGACCAGGTTACCGTGGGNGACACTTTGTGTGTTCTGGAAGCCATGAAAATGTTTACTTCCTGTAGCCTGAATAGTTTCTCAAGTAGTCAGGGTGAGCTTTACCCAAGTTTGACTCAATACAGGGTGAATAGAATTAATGTCAGCAATGGCCAGCAGGTAAATGAAGGTGATCTGCTGTTTGTGATCCAGCCAGTTGAAGCTGAGTCAGTCGCCAGTTTGTAGCCGCAGAAATGGGTAAGCCCAGNGTTGCTTAAACTGAGCGTTTGCTAAACCNAATNANACCCAGCTGCTGGTTGCACATNCCTGGGACGCGNTAGTCGTTGCGATAGGCACTCAAAGAGGCCCGANCTTGTGGTTGAAAACCTTGAAACTTTGCTGGCGTTGTCACGTGCTGGCACGATGATAGAAGCCAGCACAGAGCTGCGTATATCCCAGTCGGCNGTNAGCAAACGGATAGCGGCTCTGGAAAAATACTATGATCGCAAACTGATTCAAAAAAAAGGCAGGCGGGTGGAATTGACCCGGCACGGNCAGAAGCTNGTGGACAAGATATCNCCAGTGCTCTCTGAGTTAAGAGATCTTTTTTTAGAGGATATCTCTGCTTCGCGAGGTGAGCTTTTGATTGGTGTCTCTGATGCTATTTTGTCGTCCTGGGGCGCGAGGACCTTTTACGATGTCAAATTGTCAATGCCTGATGTCCAGTTCNTTTTTCATGCGCATAGAACATCGGTCGTGCTTGACAGAATTCGTTCCGGGGAGTTCATGTTAGGGATATGTACGGGGCTGGATTCNCATGACACTGATCTGCAATCTGAGATACTGACTTATGAAGCAATGGTGATTATCCCATCTGCTCTGGAAAGTATTCCCTGGCCATCGAAGAANGCATTGCCAGTAATAAGTATAGAGGATCATTCNGGCGCCTGGCGGTCTTTTGGTGACGATGTNGCGCGTCTGAATATCAGGCGGGAAGTTGCCCTGGAATCTTTCTTTTCAGTCGCCCAGATGGCCATCGCTGGTTTTGGCCANGCCCTGGTGCCAATTGGGGTTGCNCAGACCCTGGGTGTTGCAGATGCGTGCCTGATCAATCTGGGAGACCAGGGCCTGAACCGACCGGTCAGNTTTGTTGCCAGNAAATCCACCTATTCATTACCTGTGGTGGCAAATTTTTATAAAGCCTTAANTGATTATCTTAANGCNCAGTGACCTTGATGCTCATTGGTTNTCGTCAATATCAACNAGGGATAAGTCATCCAGCCCAGGTNTGGTGGTCTCTGCGATGGAAGGTGCTGGTTCGGCAGTGGNTTCCTGCGAAGNGGGCTGGGTGTCTTTNGCATTGTCGCTGGTTTTTTNAGNTTCCTNTTCGGATTTTGCCTGGGGATTTTCATCGAGGGTGATTTTTAATCGAAGGTTATTTCTGGAATCNGCATTCTTCANNGCTTCTTCCAGGTTGATCTTGCCCGCTTTGTAGAGTTTGTAGAGCGCCCTGTCAAAAGTTTGCATACCTTGTTCTTCTGATTTTTCCATCAATTCCTTGAGTTCGCTGACATNNCCTTTGGCNATGAGGTCTGCNGCTCTGGGTGTGCCGATAAGAATTTCAATNGCTGCGGCTCGCTTTCCNTCCACGGTGGGTATCAATCGTTGTGAAATGATTGCCCGCATGTTCAGAGANAGATCCAGAAGCAGTTGCGCGTGTCGTTCTTCCGGAAAGAAGTTAATGATTCTGTCCATGGCCTGATTGGCACTATTGGCATGCAATGTNGAAAGGCACAGGTGGCCCGTCTCAGCAAAGGTCAACGCNTGTTCCATNGTTTCCCGATGCCGTACCTCGCCTATAAGAATNACATCNGGAGCCTGTCTTAGAGTGTTGGCCAGGGCATCTTCAAAGGAGTCGGTATCCGAGCCCACTTCTCGCTGATTTACGATACAACCCTTGTGATTGTGGGTAAATTCTACCGGATCTTCAATGGTGATAATGTGACCCTGGGTATTTTCATTCCGGTAGTCGATAAGGGCGGCNANAGAAGTTGATTTACCTGAACCGGTNCCACCCACGAATAAAACCAAGCCTCGCTTTTGCATAATCANTTGTGCCAGCACAGGCGGTAAGCCAAGGTCCTNGTAGTTCGGCAGGTCCGTTCCCAGGCGACGGATCACCATGGACACCTGATTACGTTGTTTAAATATGTTGATGCGGTATCGGCCCAGCCCAGGCCGGGATATGGCAAGGTTCATTTCCGGCGTGTGGCTGAATTGCTCTATTTGATCTGCATTCATAATGGTATTGGCCAGATCTTCAATTTCTCCCGGCAGCATCGGTATTTCTGAAAGTTTTTTCATCGTGCCAAAAAATTTTGCACTGGGCGGGGCTCCGGTTGAATAATAGAGNTCGGAGCCTTCTTCTTCGACGAGTATCTTCAGGCAATCTTCAAAGCTGATTTGCGACATAATTTGATNCTCTTGGCGGCAGGCGCACCGGGATCGCCTGGTTAGGCCCACCGGATGTATTTAGGGATAATGAATAGTCTTGCCCAGATGGTCAACCAAACTTAGATGGTTTTCCCTGGCAGCTTCGGTATGACCAATTTGCTGAGCGTTGATANCAAAGGCAGTCGCCACATCTATTACTTCCTGAACCCTTCGGTGCGGTACATANAGTTCCATACGATGGCCCATGTTGAATACTTTATACATCTCTTTCATGGTAGTACCAGAGGCTGTCTGGATAGCATTGAAAACCGCTGGTACNGTCATGAGATTATTCTTAACAAAGTGAATGCCCTCGCCAAAGCGTAGACATTTAGTCTGAGCGCCGCCCGAACAGTGCACAATGGCGTTAATTTCATGCTTCATCAAATTGAGCAGCTCCAGAATTACCGGCGCGTAGCTGCGGGTGGGGCTCAGCAGCGCCTGCCCTACAGTCTGTTCGGAACCGGGTAAAGCATGATCGAGCTTGTACGGGCCACAGTAAGTGAGGTTTTTTGGCAGGCTTGAGTCGTATGATTCGGGGTAGGTCTCAGCGTAGTAATGACTCAACATGTCGTGTCTGGCGCTGGTTAAACCATTACTGCCAATGCCACTGTTTTCAGTTTGCTCATAGGTTGAGCGTCCCGAGGATGCCAGGCCGACAATCGCTAGATCCGGTATAATTCGGTTCTCGATGATATCTGATTTACGGGCAATACTGACAGCACAGGAATCCACCACCACGGTACCTGTCAGATCGCCTACATCGGCTGTTTCGCCACCGCCAGGATAAATCTGGACGCCCTGATCACGAAGTTGCTGCATGAACTTTTCGCCGCCCTCTATAAGCGCCTTGATAACTTCGCCTGGGCAATTAGATGCATGCCGATTGATCGTGTTGGATAGGAGGATTCGCCCAGTCGCTCCAATACAAAGAAGGTCATCAAGGTTCATGACAATGCTGTCCTGTGCAATTCCTTCAAAGACGCTGGCATCGCCGCTTTCCTTATATTCAAGATAGGCGATGACTGATTTGGTGCCACTGCCGTCAGCATGGATAATATTGCATTTAGCTGGATCACCACTGAGATAATCCTCAGTAATTTTGCAGAATGCGCCAGGGAAGAGACCAGGATCAAGCTTGTCGACCACCGAGTGCACCTCAGTTTTTTCAGCACTCACGCCTCTGGCCTGGTAGCGGTTGGATGCGGGTGAGCTTTCCTGAGTTTCTAAATGATTTGGGGTCATGGTTTTGCTGACCTTGTATCCGGACCTGTCTTTGGCTTCGATCAGTCCGCTGGATTCCAGTGATTTCAGGGCCTTTACGATAGTGTTACTGGCTAAGTCAGCACTGGCAGCCAGTTTCCTGATGCTGGGCAGGGCTTGCCCGGGTTTAAGTACGCCGGTGTTGATAGCAAAATGGATCTGGTCGGCCACCTGCTGGTAGATTGGACTACTCGATTCATAGTCAATTTTTATCATAATAACGCTCTATTTGTATCATAGGTATGATACAGACATATAAAGATGAATCAAACTGCCGATTGAGCTAAAACATCCTTTATAATGCTCGCCTTTAAGAGAAATCATGCCTTGAAAACGTCTTCAGCCACAATAGTTGATTATGATGCAGGTAATATCCGTAGTGTACAGCGTGCTTGTGCTGCGGTTGGTATCGACGCCAGAGTATCATCAAGCCCAGAGGCGCTATTAGCCGCCGACAGATTGATATTCCCCGGCGTGGGCACTGCCGAATCTGCAATGCAGATATTAAGGCAACGTGGTCTTGATGAGGCGCTGCTGCAGTTCTTTGATACGGGTAGACCCTTGCTTGGTATCTGTCTTGGTCTGCAAGTGGTGCTGGACCGGACAGAAGAAGGACAGGAGACTGGTCTTGGCATTGTTCAGGGTGACTGTCTCAAGTTTCAGCTTGCCGATCCTCAGTTTAAAGTGCCGCAGATTGGCTGGAATCAGGTTGAGTTGAAGAACGCCCATCCGATGCTGCGCAATATCAGTTCTGGAGACGAATTTTATTTTGTGCATTCGTACTATGCTCGACCCACCAATCAAGAAAATGTTCTTGCTGTGACAACCTTTGGCGATATTGCCTTTGCCAGTATTATCGGTAAGCAGAACCTGTTTGCTACCCAGTTCCACCTGGAGAAGAGTGGTCGCCTGGGTTTGGCACTTCTGTCTTCTTTCGCCAGTTGGGATGGTGCAGCATGCTGACCAAACGAGTGGTGGCTTGTCTTGATGTCCGTGACGGGAATCTAGCGAAGAGTATCCGCTTTGTCGATACACAGAATATCGGTGATCCGGTGAGTAAAGCCAAAGAATATTATGATGATGGGCTTGACGAGTTGGTTTTTTACGACATTACCGCGTCGAGTGATCATCGAAGTATCATGCTGGATGTTGTCGAGGCGGTGGCAGGTCAGATATTTATTCC
>NZUN01000017.1 GCA_002697205.1 Gammaproteobacteria bacterium | reverse complement strand
TGGGCTCATTATTGGTAATGAGTATCGGAAATCCAGCGGCGATCCTGGCGTTGGGTTTTCCTGCTGCCGCTGCTGCGGCATTGATGGTTGGGATTATATGTTTTTCCAGAGTCTTTGGTCCGGTCATCCAGGTGATAGTTCCCTGAGCCTGTTGGCCTGCAAGTTTCAGCATGACTGGGCCGAGGGCGGCCACCAGAGTGGGTACTTCGGTTTGCCCCGGCATGGCTAGCTTGATCTGATTTACCTGATAGAGCTCGCCCTGGTGAGAGACAGTCTCGCCTCGAAGCAGCGGCAACAGGACAGCCAGGTACTCCCTCATGTGCCTGGCTGGTTTGCTGTAGGAGAGTCCTAGCATGTTCTCGATGACCACTTGATGTGACAGGCCAATGCCCAGCGTGAATCTTCCCTGGCAGGCGGCGCCGGTGGTCAGGGCCTGTTGCGCCAGTGCTGTGGGGTGTCTGGGATAAGTGGGTGTAACAGCTGTTCCCAATAGAATTGATTTGGTAGCCTGACCGATAATCGCCAGTGTAGTGATGGCATCGAGACCAAAGATATTAGCCATCCACAGGCTGGAAAAGCCCTCTAACTCTGCAGCCTTGGCATTTTCAACAACGTTCTCAATAGTACCATTGACATCTTCGGAAACAGATAACATGAGTCCAATTTTCATAGCGGGCTAATCCTTTAAGAAAAGCGCTATTGTGACATTGATGAGTGCCGTCTGCATCAACAAAAAGTACTGGATAGGAACTTTCTAGATAAGGGTTTCATGGAAACCCTTGTGGCTGGTAGGTAAACTAACTCATAAGGGTTTCATGGAAACCCTTGTAGCTGGTAGGTAAACTAAGCTGACTTTGTTTCGGCTGAACTGGCATGGGTGAGCGATTGAAAACGGGCGTATTCAAGGACACGGATAAGGAAAGCCTGGTGGTGATATGGCGAGGTAATGTGGTGGCTCGTTATGAAAATACTGAAGCCTTCATTGCAGCTCATATGGAAGCGTTAAGTGCGCTTGATATTGAGCAGGAAAAAGCGCTTCAGGATGAATACACAGATTTATGAGGGCTTGTCAGAGGCGGCATCCGGGTCCGGTCACAAAAAGAGAGAGTAGAAAGTATTTTTATTTAGAGCATAAAAAAGTATTTTTATTTAGAGCATAAAAAGGTGTTTTTATTTAAGGCATGAAAAAGATTCATTTGAGTCGTCAGTCACATGATTCTAGCTTTTAATTCGGCCCCTTTATCTGGTTGAATAGCTGTTTTAGTTTGAAATCGAAATCGCAATAGTGTTTTCTATAATCTTCAGAGGATAGGTTTTAAGGTTCTCATAAGCCGGTGAAGCTTGCACACTGCCGTCTTTCAGGCAAAATTCGGCCCCATGATAGGGGCAGATAATACNACCGTTTTCAAGCATCCCATCTTCCAGGGGTAGGNTCTCATGGCTACAGTAATATGCCAGTGCATAGAACCTCTGGGCATGNTGACAGATTAATATTTCTGTATCGTNAATGACAACCCGGAGTTGTCCATCCTCTGGTATTTCGTCAACAGACGCGACTACGCTAAAATTTTTACTCATTTATGACCTCACAGGCAAGGCTGCTATTAGATCAAATTTTATGCCTGTCGTCGCCCGTTCAGTTTCCATTCAAGTGGCAGGGGTTACNTTAGGATTTCCTTCAGTGAGGATAGTGTAATGAAATCAGNGANAGGTTTGTTGTTTCTTCTTGTTGCATTTNTGTTTACGGTGGATAGCCACGCGGAACAGACCTTGGCGCCTGATCAGGTAGCGGAGACTGAACAGGGCTCTGCTGGCCCCAGGGTTGTTGAACAGGCCGAAATAANGGCACCACGGTCTAAAANATTTGGTACNCGGCNATATGATACCCACCATAGTGAGACACNNCATTACTGCAGTCACATAACGCAACGGGCNTACCAGTCAGGTCGACCGCAGTCTTATTACTACAGTGGTTATGATCGCAACCACCGGCGCTGGGTCAGTCCGATCNCCGTACGAGTAGNTTACAGGCAGGGCCGAGNTGGNCACCATTCACGNTTTGATGATGATTATTATTATCCGGACTCATATTACCGTGGCTCTGACANGGTCTGGTACATTGGGCCTGATGCACGGCGACGGCATCGTGTTCATGCATCGGGNCATCGAAGGAACCGAAGTGATCGGCGGCACCGATAGANATGATGCAGGGTAGTCAGGCCGAACCGCAGGNCTNATTCTCGGCTCGTTGAAAAGCGCCCGGTACAGAAATTACTGACNTCGGTCGATGATTGATGTTCGACAGACTTATTCCCGGCTGTGGTGGCCGTTTAGGCCGGCCTNAGATCCGGTAGCTGATAGCCCTCTGCTTCGAGGTCAGCGCGAATATTCTTNTTATTGATCTTACCGGTGGAGGTCAGTGGGATCTCATGTACAAAGATGACATCATCTGGAAGCTGCCACTTGGCAAAAATTTCTGAACAGTGTTNTAAAATCAGGTCTTTCGTTACATTAGTACCTTCGACAAGAATCACTAATGCCACCGGGCGTTCATCCCATTTAGGGTGGGGTTGTGCAACCACGGCAGCCTGCTGCACGCCTTCCAGTGAAACAATGTGGTTCTCCAAGTCTACTGATGAAATCCACTCACCGCCTGATTTTATGAGATCTTTGGATCGATCCGCAATAATCAGATACTGTTCCGGGTCTATCTTTGCTACATCGCCTGTAATCAACCAGTCGTCGTGGAATTTGTCAGGCTGAGGATCATTATAATATTCAGAGCAGATCCAGGGTCCGCGAATCAAAAGCTCGCCCACGGCCTCCCCATCATGGGGTAGAGTATTCCAGTGCTCATCAAATATTTCAATTTCCAGGCCGGGAATTGATAGACCCGCTTTTGCAATGTTTTCGAACTGCTGGTCTTCACTGAGTTTCAGATGGGAGCGTTTTGCAACTTTCCGTGAGAGCGTTCCCAGCGGATTAGTTTCGGTCATTCCCCAGCCTTGAATCATTTCGATACTGTGTTTTTCCGAGTACCAGCGCATCATGGATACCGGTGGCGCCGAACCGCCGCAGGTCAGTCGAGATAGATGGTTAGTGTCAAATCTGCTTGGGTTTGCTTCAAGAACAGCCTTGATACCCTGCCAGATGGTGGGGACGCCAGCAGACAAGGTCACTTCTTCTTCGCACATCAGTGTGAGTAGACGTTCGGCATCCATGAACCGGTGCGGCATGACCTGTTTGCAGCCGAGCATGGAGGCTGTAAAGGGGATCCCCCATCCCATAGCGTGAAACATCGGCACGATACCGCAGACTGCATCCAAAGCTGACAGGCTCATGGAATCCGTCATGGCTTGGGCCATTGTATGCAGGTAGGTAGAACGGTTTGTATACATGACGCCCTTGGGTTTGCCTGTGGTGCCGCTGGTATAGCAAAGGCCCATCGGTGTGTTTTCATCGAAGTCTGGCCAGTTATATGTCATTGGCTGGCCCGTAATGAAATCTTCGTAGTCGTCTGTGTCGGCAAAGGTCGTTTCACCNCCTTCACCATGGCGGCAGATGACTAATTTCTGGACTGAAGGTATTTTGTCCAGCAGAGGATCGAGCAATGGCAGTAAGTCTTCGTCTATAAAGATGANCTTGTCNTGAGCATGATTGATGATGTAATCCAGGTCAGTTGAACCGAGCCTGATATTCAGCGTATGCAACACTGCGCCCATAGAAGGCACTGCCTGGTACAGTTCCAGATGGCGATAATTGTTCCACATGAAGCTGGCAACTCTATCTCCCGGCTTTATTCCCAGGGCTGCTAATGCGCCTGCTAATTGATTAGCTCGCTGCCAGGTGGTTTTCAAGGTCTGNCTGTGTGTTCCTTCTGCCATCAGAGNGACAATTTCTTCTTGCGGGTCTANTTGTGCNCCCCTGCCAACAATACGAGACATGAGTAGTGGNGTTTGTTGCATGGTCATCGAGTAANGCTCCTTTGTATGAACCANGTCAGCNGCGCGCCATTCTAGCAAAAAAACAAAGCNCNCAGGATACCGAAATTTGACNNATAGTTGAAATGAAAGAATTCTTGAATGGTTATTCGTTTCCTGACAAAGTGGGGGCGTCATTAGTTTAGCTCAGGGAAACGATTGCAGCAGTTTGGAAACAAGAATCCNCCNACAGCAAGACTTAGTTGGGGATTGATCGCATCCTACGCTACACCTACCGTCGGTGTNGGCTANATGTATCTGTTGATTGGANTATATATCATGAAGTTCTCCACAGATGTTTTANTGATTCCGCCGGCGATCATGGGCACTATNTTTGGGGTNTCAAGGGTATGGGATGCCATTTCTGANCCCCTGGTGGGCTATTTCAGTGATAAGACTCGACATAGCATGGGTCGAAGACGGGTCTGGCTGCTAGCAAGTATTTTACCCATAGGTGTGTCTTTTGTAATGGTNTTCTCTCCACCGGCGAGCCTCAGTGCGAGTGCTTTGGTGGTGTGGATGGGCATCGGCGTGATTGGTTTTTATTCGGCGATGACTTTGTTCATGGTGCCGCACCTGTCTTTTGGTGCTGAATTGACGGATNACTACCATGAACGAAGCCGCCTGTATGGGCTACGTCATGGGGCCTATACCATTGGTTCGATTATTGCCCTGATCAGCATGCAACTGCTAATTAATGCCGAACAGGAGAGCGAACAAAGCGTTCGATCTGTCGCTTTTCAACTCAGTGGCATCGCAACCCTGGTGACTATGTTGCTGATTGGTTTTGCCGTTTATCGACTGCGCGAAAGGCCAGAATATCAGGGACGTATTGGCCAGACGCCTTTTGGGGCNTTTAAAGATGTGTGGCAGAACCCTCATGCAAAACTCGTCATTGTTGTCACCTTTATCGAAAATATCGGTAGTGCCGTGATTGCTATATTGACGCTTTATGTTGCTCAGTATGTTGTCGGCGCGCCGTCCCTGGCACCTTTGATTATCTTGTCCTATATGATCCCTTCGACATTTTCCGTGCCCCTATGGATCCCTCTTTCAAAAAAGGTNGGGAAAATTCCCCTGTGGATATTTTCGATGATGCTGACAGGATTATCCTTTGGCGGCATGTTTGTATTACCTTTCCTGGATAATATGGATCATCGNGTGATATTGATTTTTGTGCTGGCCTTCTTTGCAGGNTTATCNGCCGGCTGCGGCGGAACCATAGCGCCCTCNGTGCAGAGTGATATTATCGATTATGACGAATATTTAACGGGTGAGCGAAAAGAAGGCTCCTATTTTGCTGCTTTCAACTTTGTTCAGAAAAGTGCCATTGGCGTGATGATACTGGTTACCGGTTATGTTCTTCAGTTTGCAGGNTTTGAACCTAATGTACAGCAGTCGCAGACGGTTCAGGTGGTCATGGTAAGCCTTTATGGGCTGTCACCGCTGGTTTGTTACACCATTGGTGCAATCTTATTTTCCAGGTTCACGCTGGATGCAACNGAGCATGACCGGATTCGTCGAAAAATCAACACGAGAACGGCATCAGACNCAAGTTGAAGTCTCAGTGGAAAAGTCTNGTGGGTTAAATCAGGNTCAGTCTTNTTCGGTTAATTATTCTGAGGTAGCATGACCGCCAGTTGCCGTGATGTGGCCAGTAATTGACCGGTTCGTGCCCAGATACGCCCGTTCTCCACCAGGTAGCCTTGTGCCGCAATCTGGGTAGAAAATTCAACCAGTAAGAAGTCATCTTCGTTAATGGTAGCCAGTGGTAAGTCTGCAAGAATATGCACGGTGTGATCGATGGTGGGTGNCTGCAGGTTCTCGGATGTATGCCTGGCGCTGACACTGGGAAACCATGAATCAGAAATTGCCAGGATAGCGAGATCATCGAAGGCGCGTGGGTATTTGAAACGAGTCCAGCCACCCACTAGCCCACTGCCATTGTTATCCGGAGGGATNGCACCTACGGCAAGGCGTTGATCGTAGTGATTCCGAAAAGGTACATAATGCGGCGAGTCAGGATTCATTCTGGATATGACCGGAATTTGCTCCGGTGGCAGTACGTCTGGCATTTGCAGATCGCAGAAATCAATAGCCNNGCGTTGTTCAGCAAAGGTGGCGGTTGCGACTGCAATNGTTCGCTTGCCTTGGGTCAGAAGACCCGTGCAGGTTGATAGAGAACGGCCCTGCTTGAGGATTTCGATTCTTAGCNNCGCGCGGCCAGGNGTCGATGCTGACAGGAAATGTANTGTGATAGAACGGGTCGGTTTAGCGCTTATGCTGCTTTTCATACCCTTTAACAAAATNGCTGCAATGTANCCGCCATTGGGTCCAATCATGACATTCCAGTCAGGTGAAATAGTAACGTCATATAATTTAACCTGATCTGAAGCATCGTCATCGCGATGGGCCGGNACTTCAGTAATTGNAGTAGCTTGGTCAAGGGCGTTCATTGATGCTCAATATTCAGTTTGTGGATGGTACTTTAGGTTATTTTGNGCCCGTTACAGCAGGGTCTTTCTTGCCAATGNAAGAAATATTAGCTGTGAAAGTCAAAACCTTTTCGATAGTTGAAGAAGGATTGATCTGCATTTCTGTTAACCAGGCTCCGACCATGCAGGGGATGGTGCAGGCTGCGTACTTCATGCTCNATCTGGTAAACAGGTTTTCCTTTCCTGTTNCAGATCATTTCGAATCTGTATTGGTTNGCATCTGATTCTTCAGTAATTAAGTTCATTTTTTCNAGTTGAGTATGTGGCCCGGAAAAATCCGCAAGATAAATGGCAATGTGGTGTCCATCATAAGGCTTCTGCTCGCGGCGACTTTCTTTGAATGTGATAGTNTGCCTTGTTCCGATCTGAATGCTGCACGCTGCCTTGCGTTCGATGACTGGTGCTTTGAATACTCTCGAGTAGAAGTCTGAAATACTTTTGGCTGTGTCATTGGCAACATCAAGTTCGATATAGGGNATTCCCAGGCTCATGCCGTTAAAGCCTGCTGGTGNATGGCAACGGATGCGGTTGCCCCAGGGGCAGGTTACCATAATGTGNTTTACATGAACCTTGAAAGCAAATTTTGTATCAGCAAGCCCTTTTTTAGCGCGGGTTAGNCGNGCNGCCAACTGTGCTAAGTCAGGAACGACCAGCCCAATTACGCCTCTTATTATCTGGGCCGGTCCNGTTGGTAGATGAAATTGCTCGTCTCCGGCATTGATCCAGAGGTTATGGGTGCCAAAATCGATAATGGGGTCGCGAGTCAAGCCAAGTGCCCTGCAATAAAAGGAGAGCGCAGTATTTTGATTGGGAACCGTTAAATTGACATGTTCAAGGGACATGATATTGCCAACGTCGCCTGTTGTGCGATCGTATCTGTTCATTNATTACCTCCTNCATTAANCTGTATTAGCCCACCGAATTNACNATGATTGGNTGCCAGCAGGTATTTCATATTGTTAATGTACCCCTCNATCAAAATAAATTGCAACCATCGGTATNGTTANACTAGCTGGGTTGCCGGTAGTTGATCGCACTAAGGTTACAGGAATCTCGGATCTCCATTGTGATCGGATGGACGGTAATTCAGAACTAACTGGCGCTCCAGANGCANATAGTGTGATCGATTCCANAAGTAGATTTGCGGCTATTTCTAGTGCAAAAACCTATTGTAGAGAGTTAGCATAGGGATAGGGATAGGGATAGCTAGAAATAGGAGTCACTTCAGGCTGCTATAGTGCCAGGGAAGTAAAAACATGGAAAATCGCTTTTGTCGGATCGGGTTAGTCCTCGCGTTAGGGCTTTCCCCGTTATCTTTAATTGCCGACTATTTCCTACTGCCTCTCGAGNCGGTTACGGATAGACAGCATCTGACTTTGTACGCTGATCTGGGCCAGGTGCGAACCCGCTTTCAGTTACCTGTCCGGGCTGAATCTAATTTGCAGCTGACTTTAGNGGTCCCGGCCAGTATTGATGCCANCAGCATAATGCTCAGCGATAATTCCGGAGAAANCTCGGCCAGAGAACTTCGTTATCNAAATGATCTGTTAAACAGGAAGTCCTGGCAGAGTGCTTTACTGGGTCGGGAAGTTGAGTATCAGATAGAGGGTGATCACCCGCTTGGACCACTGCTGTCGGGGCGACTACTTTCACTGGACCCAGACTTGCTGGAAGTGGATGGGACCTTGATNCTGANGCCACCGGGCACATTGGTATTTGCCAAGCAGGATTTTGTTGTCACNCCAACACTGTACTGGCANGTAGAGGGAGATTTTTCTGAATCNCGCACAATCGATGTGAGTTANATGGCCTCTGGATTGTCATGGAGTGCCAACCACAATCTTGTTCTGGATTTTGACGAGTCGAGCANTGCGTTGAAGACCTGGGCTGATATTGTCAATCTAACCGACCAAGAATATAAACTGGATTCGTTATCGTTGGTTGCCGGGGACCTCAATAGGGCAAATTCACCCGNGCCAGGAAGCAATCTGCGTTCAGNANTGGCNGAGTCGAGCATGAATAGGCTGAGTTCTGATGGGCCCGCTGAGCACCGNAGCCTGAAGATTTATCATGAGTATCAATATAACAGACCCGCCAGAATCCGNCGTAAGGGGACGCTGCGANTACCTTTAATCGGTCAACGTGTGCTGCCGTCAGAATTGGTATACCAATTGAGATCGAATGTGTCNCTGTATAACAATCCGCAGCAGCCTGTCAGACAACCTGTGAATACCTTACTTCGATTGAATAANACCGAGCATCANTCTGTAGGTGNCTCNGTTGAACCGATTCCNGGAGGAATGGCNCGAATCTATTCTCGGGATGATCAAGGTGCTATTCGTTTCATGGGGGAGGATTGGCTCGCCTCGATTCCAGAAGATGTTCCTGCAGAACTGACCNTAGGTCGTGCTTTTGATGTGACCGTGNAACGCTGGCANACGGNTTTTCGACGCATTAGCGACAGGGTCGTTATAGTAGAAAACACGCTGCTGTTTCATAATGCCAGTCATAAAGCCGTGCGGGTAGAGGTTCAGGAACAGCTTGCTGGAGATTGGGAATTGCTCGAAGAAAGTATGCCCAGTGAAGCTTCCGGCGATCTTAACTTAAACTACCTGCTTACNATTCAGGCTGGCAAGCAATTTAAGCTGGTCTATAAGATCAGGGCGCGAAGATAATACGCNATATCAAGTGGCCTGGGTCAGGCAATCATGGNATCCANCGTAACGCGTTAGTNCATGACGGTNGTGGTTCTCTTGTGATAGCAGAGCATCAGTAGCGAAANTCATTCAGGGCAACAAAAGTACCNTCATGTCTGGCGCAGAGTTCGCGCATCAGGATGGCAAATTTGATNCCTGTTTCCTGNTATTGTGCCGGGTTGGCAAATTGGACTGGAAATCCCACGCCATGAATTCGAACCAGCCTTTTACCTTTATCATCTCGGCGATTGATTCGTTCAATANTTTCGACCACCTGCTGAATGGATCTACCGCTGAATTCATCGCCAAACACATACAGTGAAATTTTACGACCGGGTCGATAGAAAGTGGATATGGCCTTGGTAATGCCTTCTACCGGGCTTGAATTGCTGAATACATTCCAGCTTTGTAATCGATCCAGTATGGCATTCCTTCTGGAAGGGGTATCTGGGATCCACGCATTGGCATATTGGGAGAACATGTAGTTACCCATATCATTCATCACCTGGATGCCTTTNAGCTGGGGATAAACCTGNAGGGTCTCGGATACTTTTTGAAGCACCAGGGGCCANGCNTAATTGAACATACTACCTGACGTATCAATGATAAAAATAATGTATTCGCTGTCCACAGGAATACCGCCAACAGCATTATTCTCGTTGCTNTTTTGATATTCCTTAAGCAGTCGNTGCATTTCCTGGGTCAGGTTTTGCTTNGCCTGTGCTAATTGGCTTTCTATGGTATTACTGATTTTGCTCTGATTGGTTTCAGCATCGAGGGTAGTCTTAAGCTCCGAGTAGTCTTTTTTTAACGTTGTCAGGCGCAGGATTTCAGACGTCTGCAGGTCCTTCTTACGGATGGCATCGCGGTTCAGGTTTCTGGTNTCACCCTGAATNTGTTCAAGGGTTTGTTGCAGNTCAAGCAGATACCCGGCGAGGTCCTCTGCGGTTTTCTCAAGGGTGACTGGCTCAAAGACTTTAGTTAACACCAGCAANAGAATGAGTGCGCCAAANCCACAGCTGATGACATCAAGAAAGGAAAGGCTGATGCCTTCTATATTCCGTTGCTTTCGTTTCATGGCCAGTCNCNTGAGGGTGCCAGGAAGGAACCGCCAGTCATCTGTGCCAGTCGCCAGTAAGAGGGTGCNGCGACCGGNTCACCTTCCATTGGAAAGAGAATGATATTAATAGGGCTGAGGTTGGGCAGGCCTTCAATGGCGCTACTGAAGTTTGCCAGGCGATCNCGACTGCTGGCGACCGAACCTCGAGGTTTNTCTTTTCCCTGGGTTGGCAGTCCATCGACAATCAGGAAAATATTATCGGGTTCCGGAGAAAGANTTCTNGCNGCTGNAAAGGCAGCGTGCAGGCTCGTGCCACCGGCTGGAACGATCGATTTTANGCCTTCAATACTGCTGTTGAGAAGTTCAGGGTTGTTGGCTGCAANCCATTTTGAAGCGCTATTGGNNATCGCCGACTGGCTTTGGGTATTAAAAGTGANGANCTGGAATTGGGCATCCTGTGGCATNTTGGCAGTAATCCATTCCACAGTGCGAATGGCCCGCTGCCATTTTTCTGAGGCCAACTGTTGCTCGGTGGGCAGGTTTCGGCGGCGGATAATATTAACAATGGTTTCATCTAACATNCTGGCCGAGGCATCCAGTAGGATGAGGATACGCTGGCCGCCAATTTTCAGGCCTGTTAANTACTGTCGGTCACCCTGGCCAACAACTGATCTCAGCGCGCTGCCACTTTGTTCATTNCCGGCAACACTACCTTTCAGGTTAATCGCCTCCTGTTCCAGACGTTTCAATTCNGTTTTTAGTTCTTCAATGCTTTCGTTACTGATAGATTGATCGGCTGATGCCTGGNCTATCAAGGTTTCCAGTTCTCGAATCATTTCAAGCAGTTCGATGATATCGNNAGCNGTGGNAACAATCGTCTCATCCACTTCGGNCAGCGTGTTCCTGAGTACAATCAGGTCCTGTTGCTCATTTTCGACGCGTTCCTCAATCAGCTTGACCTGTGCCAGCAGGGTGATGTTGAGTTCCTGCGAGGTGTTCTCTGTACCATGATTGATAATGATATAGATAAGGATTACAGCGCCAAAACCACANGACATGATATCCAGNAANGCCAGGCTGAAAACATTGAACTCTCTACGTTTAGCCATTTGTTGTTATNGCACCGTGATCAATATATAGGTTTGACCGTTCGTCTCGACAATGTCTCCTGNGTTTAAAATACTGGATGTAATAAGTGGTTGCTTGTTTAGCCTTACTGCAGTGCCTTGGACAGGAGTCAGTCGGGCATCNCCTTGATCCGTGACCTCCAGGTTGATCTGGGTTCCCAGTAATTTCTTTAATTGCGNNAGGCTTTTGACAAGAGAGTAAGCAACATACCCGGAAAGCATATGAGTCGCTTGGTCTGACTNGTCCGCCGGCGCTGCATCTGTACCCTCAGGCCGCTTTATCTGTTGACGTTGTACGGGTAGCGTNGTTACAAAGCTGACTTTATCCTGGTCCCTGAAAATTTCTTCTTCGATGGCTACAAAACTCNAGCGGGATGCTGTTTCGTCCAGGTAGATAATCTCTGTNTCAGGGAGCAGTGCCAGAGATGCTGNCAGNCCGGGCACTCTCATCATNCGGTGGCTTACCAGCAGCTGACTGTTACCNTGGCTCAGATTTCTGATACCTTGAATCAAAGTTGGATAGAGGTCACTGCAGGCTGTGCTGAGTTGTTCCAGTGTGGCNGNGCAGGAATAGCTGGTTTGCTGCATTTGAACGTTNATNAGNTGTTCCGTATTCCGATTAGGGTTATTCAGCCAGCCCTCTAGCTGATCAAATAAAACCTGTTCTGTATTGGCTTCGTGCAGGGGGTCAAAACGGTTGGTTTGAATGAACTGATCTGCCAGGGCATTAGCACAGCGTTCCATAATTCGGAATAGACCGGAGTCACTCAANGCATGAGACTCGCCTCTGGTAAGCGCAACGCCGGCTCTGATTTCCGTGAGAACCGTCCGGTGCAGGGAAATATCCAGATAAAAAGCCGTGTTATGAATGGGTACAGAACTGGCGGTCAACAAGGCCAGGTCAACCATTGAANNGACCGGAATCTGNCCTGCCTGGCACATGCCTAGAATTAAACCAAGGTCTTCTTTCGAGAAACTGGAAGGTAAAGCGATGATAATCCCATCTGCACGATGGCTTACTTCGTTCCAGAGCGCCTCTAACTGTTTGAAGGCAAGATCTGCATGATGGCGTATCAGAGCGGTCGCATCGGGCATGGGTTCGGTGGAAAGCTGGTCCCAGAATNGATTCTTCCGAAGTCGGGGTTGTAGTCGCGCTTGCTTATGTGCCTGTTGCCCGGTGATCAGGTTTTGGGGCAGCATCACCGCAGTTCCTGGATGGCGACNGACCAGGTCGCCGTCAATTGAGACGGTGATTTCCGCATCGTTTAATTCAATTAAAGCCAGACTCATGGTATNCCCTTAAACCTGAAGGTATCGTATCAATCGGTCGTCGCAGTAATTCTCGGCTTTGAGAACGGATCGCTCCTGGGCTAATTGTAATTGATGCATCAGGAACATGATTAGAATACTGATGAGCAGGGCAACAAAAGTTGAGTTGAATGCTACGCCCAGGCTTTGGGTGACACCGGCAATATCCCCTTGAACAGCCTGATGGGCCTGTCCCAGCGCCTGGCCAATGCCCCTTACAGTACCCAGGAAGCCGATCGATGGAATGGCCCATGCAATGTAACGGACCATGGAAAGTTCAGAATCTAGCCTTTCCGATTCAGATTCACAGATAGACCGGATAGCGCTTGATACATCCTGAATATTGGCAGTGGAGCGGAAGCGATGGAGTGCNGTTAACAGGGTTCTAGGTAGTAATAGAGNTTGGTCCTGCTGGCTGAGTGCCTCGATGGGTCGGGCATATTCCCGGGAATCCTGGGGGAGGATACTAGTGCCCTGGTTGCGAGGTATGAGCTCCAGATCNATCATCCGTTTTTCTCTCAATACCTGCACGCTTTTCAATCCCATCAGTGAGATGACCCAGAGCATGAGGATGAAACAGGCTTCCTGTTCCATATCCTGAATAATCACATAACTGTTTCTTTCCGGAACATAGTCCGGTTCCTGGTTGATGAGGAGAGCNTGTTGNTCCAGAACGGCACTGGCGTTAGGNCGGACTATAGAAACATAAATTGCATGGACCAGCAGGACCGCGATAATGAGCGAAAATATTTGATATAAGAATTCAAGGGGTAATTGCTTTTTCATTGATNCGGGTTCCTNGCTGGTTACANTATATATCGATGGGGAAAGGTACGGCGTTGTCGGCACTGATAGCTTCGCTTGGCCTGAAGATTTTGAAGGCATCTCCCAGGTCTCGTTTTTTAAGTTCGCTGCTATCGGGTATTTCGGTTCCTGGCTCGATNGCCTGATCNGAAGGACTTTTATCNACNGCAAGCGTTGCCTCGGGAGACGGTTCGATGACTNCCTGGGTATTGTNCGGGTTCGGTTCCGANAGNGTTGAGGCAGACTCAGCAGATGTGGCCGCCNGAGATGACCATGATCCGAGNGNGATGAGCCAAGANACCAGCAGGNCGCGTTTCATTCTGCGACATCCCGGGCGATTCTGAAACCGACATCCTGCCTGGCATCNGCACCATAATCACGATAAGTCCAGCGTAGTTCACTGAACCGNCCTTGGGAAAAATTAGANCCTCGGATCACAAAATATTCTCCTGATTCAGGACCTCNTCTATCTAGCTCGAGGTCTTTGGAAAGTTCAACACTATATCGATCATTAACCCATTCTGAAACATTACCAGCCAGATCGTAGAGACCCANGTNGTTNGCCGGGAAGGTTCCTGAAGGCGCGGGGCCTCTGAATGAATCGTTATACCCTTTAATGATATAAGGCACCATGCCTGTTGCGCTTTCGTCNGCAAAATTACCGAAATTTTCNGGGGGGGGCAGGCTGTCNCCCCAGGGAAAGCGGCTGGGNGTCCGGTCNTGCGCAAAACGGCTGGCATAAGCCCATTCGGCCTCTGTGGGTAAGCGATAACCNGTTGTGCCGGGACTGATTAATCGCCAGGCTTNTGACTCCATGNTATAAGCGACAGGGAGGCCATCTTTCTGACTGAGCCAGTTACAATAGCGGANCGCTTCAGCCCAGGCTATATTTACAACAGGTCGATCGTCTTCTCCCAGTAGGGAACGACCAAAAAATCCAGGGTCATGTCCGGGTGAGAACNGTTTGTATTGACGATTGGTTACTTCCTTGCTGCCAAGGTAGTAGGCTCTGGTCAGNGTTACTTGCCTGAGGATTTCATTGGATCGCCNGCCGCGATCTCGNCGTTGTGCTCCCAGCGTGAGATCTCCNGGCAGTACTAAATTGAGCTGATCGCCGACAGAACTGCTAACTACCTGGGGTATAGCGTCAATTTTGGCTTCAGCCTGAGTTTTCAGCGTTANCATCAANTGTTGATTTAACTTAGGTTGAGGCGTTATCGATTTCCTGTAGGTTGCAAATCCTGGTTTTCGTACTTCCAGTTCATGCNGNGTCGCGCTCAGCCTGACTTCCTGGTTTGCAGAGCCCATNAACGCGCCATCTATCCAGAGTTCACTATCAACNGGCAGTGCTACTATCTTAATTTTTCCAGTGATAGGTACCAGGGTCAGACTCAGTTCAATATCCTGTTCAGGTTCAACCCACACCTGTTTTTGAACAGCCTTGTAGCCGGCTTTATTGGCAACCACTGTATAGTTATTACCCGGTGAAAGTTCCACTGAAACCGGTGATTGTCCCTGATAGTTTTTATCTATCCGTATACTTGCATCAGCCGGAATGGTGTTAACGGTAATCTTGCCGTCAGCCTCTGTCAGTAGAATTTCATCCAGCGTTTGTGGAACATCATGTTGGACCTGCAGGCGCCGCTGCCATTTCTTGTATCCTGGTTTTTCAACAGACAATTCTCTCTTGCCTTCGAGGATTTCAATCTGTGCTGGCGTTATACCCGCCATTTGNNCGTCGATCTTGATAGTGGCACCTGCCGGNTCGCTGGANACGCGAAGGGTGATCCATGCGGGCTCCAGGGTCGCTTGTATCTCNTGCAGTAATTCCATCCCAGCAATGTCAATNCCTGTCTCATAACGAAGATATCTCTCGGAGACGAGGCTGATATCGTGTANACCNGCTTCAANCTGCTCTTCCNGCAATGGCGTTGTTCCGCTGAACACTTGGTCGATGAAAACCCGGGTCTCAACATCGGGTCTGGTTGANATATTCAGTCGGCCCNGTTTCTTAACCAGGTTGAAACGGAGCAGTTGATCGTTATGCGTGGTAACAACGATCGTTTCCTGTAGCGATTGNTAACCCTTTAACTGGGCCTGGAGGGTGAATTTTCCGGGCAGCATGAGGTAGCGTTTGCCGATCTGATAGTGAAAGCCATCAGTGATTTCCAGTTTATCCGGTACCGGTGCAATAGAGAATTCCACCGCTTTTGCNGTAAATAAAAACCAGGCGATANTGGCAGCGACNAGTAAAGCGAGANTCAGTAGAACGGGCAAAAAGCCTAGCNTTTGTGCTTGCTTGAGAGTCGTTGGCTGTGGTGGGTCAAAAGGTGTACCTATGATTTCTTCTGATTGTTCGATTCCGGATTCGCTCATCAGATGGCTTCCTCGCAGCTGATTCGAACCCTAGGCTTGTCTGCCCCATACAGCAAAGGTATTTCCTTTCTTATATCTCGATAGCCACGACGCTTGCCGACAATGACATAGTGGCCCGGGATGAGCGACAGGGTCCGTTGGCTGACCANTCCTAACTTTCCAGCTTCACCAAGCCGGAGAATTGAGACGTCTGTGCGGTTATTTGATTCAATTGTTAGNGGAATGGGAATGCGTGCAACTGAGATCAAACGAGTTAACTGNGACAAGGGTTCCTGGAGTTTTTGCNTNGGAGGGGCGAGCTTGCTGAGTTGAATGGCCAGTAACTTTGCCTCGCNGAGNGCTTGGTTCTGCTGCAGGCTCGCGGGGCTGGCCAGGAAGTTATTCAATCGTTGACTCATATCAATTCTGAACTGAGCNCGTTTGAGGCCCTCTCCGGCAAATAGCAAGGTGTCATCCAGGTCGATGATACTCTGGTAGATAGTCGCAGCCTCAGCCCAGTCCTCATCTGTGATGGCTACCTGGGCGGNTTCCTGTCTGNTCGCTATGAGTGCTTGCCGCCTGGCAATAATGACTTGNTGTAAACCGCCTGCTGGTGCTGTGCTCCATGGTTTAATGGTTGCTGCCTGATTAAAGGCGATATCAGCTTCAGTAAATTTCCCCACAGAAAGGGCATCAAAACCAGAGGACATAGAAGCCTTGAAATTCTGGTTTGACAAGGCTTTTTGTAATCGCTCAAAGGCTTCTCTGGCCGGCATCCATTCAGGGTCAAGGCTTTGTGCCCGTTTCAGATAAGCGACCGCCCGGTTCAGATCTCCCTGCAGCTCTGTTTCCAATCCTGCATTCATCAAGTCGAGTATTTTGGGTAGTTGCTGCGCTCGAGCGAGCTGCTTTAGATGAGATGATTCGTCGGGTTGTATTTGAGTAACCAGCAACCAGGCCGCCTGTGCCAGGATGGCATCACCATTTTTCAGGGCCGTACTGGCTTGAATGATCTGCTCTTCTAGAATTGTGGGTAGGTTTTTTTGGAGGTCAGTCACCTCGGCCAGCAGTTGTTTGTAGGCAAGTAGTGCTTGTTCGTATTGGCCCAGTTTGAATAATTCATCGGCGGCAGCGGCAGACTGGTTGATGCGAGCAAAGGCTTGAGTGCCCCACTGGGCTAACCCCCTGTCTTCAAGATCAAGTAAAATCCGTAGAAAGGATTCGGCTGTGACGGTGCTGTCTTCCTGAAAGATGGCAAGTTGGGCCGCTTCAATGGGTGCTAGGACAGGCTCGGTTGCTATGGGGTCGATGTTCTGTCTGCTGCTTAATGCGGGCACTGGCTGGTGTCTCGCAGGGGTTTTAGTTGCTGTTGGTGTAACTAGTTCGGGCAGGACAATAAAGATGAATAATCCGGCAGTAACTAATATGACAGCCATTATTATAGCCCAGGTGCGGGACAATGCGTTTTTCTCAGCGGGTATCTCTGTGCTTTGCATTAGTCGGTTGTCAGGGTCCGGTTCCTGCCCGATCGGTGTATAGGTCTGCGCGGCTACCGGGTTGCCCTTGGTTTCGATGGACTCGTTGGGTCGAAAGATCAGGGTTTTAATTTCTCCCAGATTGATTGTTGATGAAGTAGTTGTCTGCTTGAGCATGGCCTGTAAGGCTATTTTAACGTCGTTTCCTATGGGCGTGTCGGAAACAAAACCCCTGTCTGCGGCCCAGGTCTGGCCTGTCGCTGCAGCATAAATCAACTGGCCTAGAGCCTGGATATCCGAAGGCAGGCTACCCGGCTGTTCGCTGTTGATCTGAGCGTCCTCAAACAACCCCGGTGGCCAACCGAACTGGGTCAGGTATAGTTGGCCGTTTTGTTCTATCTGAATACGTTCAGCAGTCAGGTTGCCATGAAGGAATCCGAGGGTATGGGTGTAGGCCAGGGTGTCTAACAGTTGTTCAAAAAGCGGTTTGCCTTTAGTCAGGCCGGAATCGGTAATAAGAGAGCCTGTTACTTTTTTATACTGATCGACTAGATATAAGTCCTTGCCGGCTATACCGATTTCGAAATGGCGGGCAATATTGGGGTGAATAAGGCCTTTCAGATGATGGCTGATGCCACTTAGCTGTTCATATTGGCCAGCTCCAGATGGAAAGACTGTGATGCTGATTTTTTGCGAAGTACGGTTATCAATAGCGAGCCACTGCTGATAGTTGGCATGTCGCTGTAGTGATTGCAGGAGGGTAAAGTGATCAGCGAAAAGATCGCCCTGTTGTTGCTGATCTGCCATCGTTATTGACGGGTTGCCCCAGTTTCCAGGGAGTTACTTGTTTCCTCAGCATAAATTTCACTAAGAATGTCTCTCCAGGTATCAAACTGTTTATCTGCAGACCCTTTTAGTTCGATGGTTCGTCCTTCAATTTCAAGGATATTGGGTGTGATTTCCATGCCCAGAGACTGAGTCAGTTCTTTCAAGGCCTGCTCGTGTATTTCAGCCTGCTTGAATCGGTCCAAGCCACTTTTAATCGCGCCGATACCGCCGACAACGGCGCCAGCTGCGGCTGCATTACCGGCCCAGGTGTTGCTTTCTGAACCGGCATACAGGCCACCCGCTATTAATGCCACACCGCCTAAGAGGCGGCCTCGCGCCTGTTTTTTCATCTGGCGAAGCTTGACTGCCTCTTCGTAGGTCGCATAACGCCATTCGTCGTAAGATGGTTTCATTTCCCTATAAAATTGCCCGTAGTAATCGTCAAGGGTATCGACCAGCAGTTCCTCTTGCGACCGTATGAGATCTATCCGACGGACAATCAAGTCATTTTCTGCGGGTAACTGGACCAGGGAAAGTTGTCCGCTCCTGGATTCCTTGATGTAGTCTTCGAAAGCATCTGGGGCAAGGTCAGCAGCAAACCTTAGCTGAGCTAATACCTGAATTTCCGCTATTTTGCTGGCTTGAATTTTTTGGTGGAAGGCGATGAGATCATTGGCAATATCGTTGTAAAGGTCCTGAAAGGGGTCTTCTCTGGCGCTTTGGTACCCATATCGGCTGGCGGTATCGTCATAAAATTTGTTGAGCCATATTCGGCCCGTGGCATCGCGGGCTTTAATCGCTACTTTGAGAATTTCTCCGTCTGAACTGAGGATTTTGCCGGTGAGGTTCAGCTGGCTGGCTTTGGAGGGCTTGGGAATGACTCTGACAGTACCCCAATTCCCCGTTTGTTCGAGCGTATCTTTTAAGTGAGAGGCAATATATCTGGACTCTGCCCGGCGAACATCAGTAGAAACAGAGAGCTGGCCATCAGCACCTGAATTAGCAGATGAGATATTAGGATCGAACGGCTGAATCGCTATATCCAGGAGTAGGTTATCCGGAATGCTTTCCAGGATCTGTACGGCGGGAGCTGAGTTAGCGGTAATGACCTCGGTGGTTGAACAACCCCAAGCCATCAGCACCGGCAATAATACTGTGCCGAGCCAGCTTCTTGTCCGGCCCAGGCGGTCGTAAAAGTATACTGCGGCCGAGTGGCTGGGGTGGATTTGGCCCTTCATTGACAAAAAATTACAGGAATAGATCGCCGGATATTTCTTTAGCCTTGCTATCACTCACATACCCTCCTTGTAACGTTTGTATTCTTGCCATAGTTTTGCCTGAAGATCGGGGTCTTTTTCGGCCATGGCGGCTTCCCTTAACTGTTGTGCAACAATGTCATCACCCTGCGGGCTGGGTATATCATCTGGTATGGAGAGGGCTGAATTCGCGGCAACTACGGCTGTTTCATCTAGCATGCGACCTTGTTGAACTGGCGACATCAGGGGGTCTTCTGTATCGGCGTTCTCGGAGCCGGTTTCCTCCACTCCGCTACCATTGATGATAATAGTCTGCTGTCCATCTGCCGCTGTTGCCGTTGGTGGTGGTTGAGTTCGGGTTGCTACCTGGCGGGCTTCGAGTACGCCTTCCTGAAACACTACAATTGAATCCTGTAACACTTTATCAAGTTCGCTTATTCGCTGATTGCCTGCAGCCGAGTCGTTGGCCCTCGCTTCAGGTAGACCCAGATCACCGGAAAGGAGCACGTTGGTAGCCAGAATCAGCGCGCGATTAGCATCGCCAAGAAAAATACGTGCATCCCTGAGCATGGCTGAGTTGTCCGCGTCGGTTGGGTCTTGCCCGGTGGCAGCTTCGAGCGCCTGCTCGGAAACCATAACGGCAATGCGAGCTTCTGCGAGCAACTGTTCAATATCTGCAACTTCACCATCGGCAGGCATATCGGACAGTGCCTGACCGGCTTGATTTAGGCGTTGCCCTGCCTGTACCAGGGTTTGGGCGAGTTGCTGTGATGGGGAATCAGCCTCTCCGGTTTGGCTATCCTGCCCAGTTGCTGAGGTTTCCTGTTCTGTGCCCAGGGCGCTATTGGCATCTTTTGATTCGGAAGGATCGGATACGCTGTCAGTGTTAGACGGCTGCTGCGCCAGGTCCTGATCACTGGACGGGTGACTTGTTTGTGAAGACGATTGTTCTGATGTGGCTTGTGAATCGCTGAAAATGAGCTCCTCTGCTGAATTTGAATTTTCAGTTTCCGGGATTAAAGGGTCCCATTGTGCGCCTGCGTCACTGGTCGTTTGGTCTGCTGTTGTGGATTGATCAGCATCTGAGCCTGCAGTTGCTGCGTCAATTAAATTTTGGCCGGTAGTCAGCAGGCCATCGGCTGCGGCTTCTTGGTTTGCTTCATCGTCGCTGGATGATGCTTGCTGATCACTGCCTGGTTCACCGGGATCTCCAGCTGTGCTTTCTTGACCCTGTTGGGATTCGTTGTCACTGGACTGGTTGTCCTGTTGCGAGGAACTTTCAGATTGCGAACTGCTCGGTTGAGATGGCATGCTGGGTGGCTGTGAACTGCTCGAAGGCGTGCTCGGCGGAGACGGCATGCTGGGTGGCTGTGAACTGCTCGAAGGCGTGCTCGGCGGAGACGGCATACTGGGTGGCTGCGAACTGCTCGAAGGTGTGCTGGGTGGTGACGGCATACTGGGTGGTTGCGAACTGCTCGAAGGTGTGCTGGGTGGTGACGGCATGCTGGGCGGCGGGGACTGACTCTGACATCCATACAGGGCAATTACACAAATGCTGATTAATGCAACTCTCAGGCTTGTTCGCATGGCTATAGGTCCCCACTGTAAAACAGTCATCTTTGCAGATTTAAACTGAATTTTAGCTGAATTTCGATGAAGATGGGGATAAGACTTGTCACCTAGCCGTTCGTTTCCCCGATTATAGTCGGGAAACAGTAAATTTCGCCTGTGAGTCTTGATTTTAATGTTAATGTTAACTCCATAGTAAATAGTTAAGGCGTCTATGGAACTGCCAGGGTAGCTTGAATAATGGATAAGCTAAGAACATATCGGAATCGTCAGCTCAAACTCGGCAGTAGTGGGAAAAATGCTCTGGCGTCTCGTATAGCGGCCGTGTTTTTAGTGTCTGTATTGCTGCTTTCAGCCTGTTCAAAAACGGTGGTCATTCAAGGTGCGGTGCCGACGCCGCTTGTGTCTCAAATACCATTGCGCCTGGGAATTTATTATAGCGATAGTTTCAAAAACTTTTCTTACGAAGAATCCCTTAAAAGCGACGGCAACTGGACTATTGAGCTTGGCCAGCAAAATGTGCTGTTTTTCAGGGAACTGTTTACTACCCTTTTCCTAGAGGTTATTGAAGTGGACCAGGAACAGCTATCCGCGGAAACCATTCAGACGCTTGGGCTCGATGGCATTTTGGTACCAGAAATAGAAGAGTATGGTTTTCTTACGCCAGGGATTTCCGGTCTGAATTTTTATTCTGCGTCAGTTAAGTATAACCTTCGCCTGTTGAATGGGCAGGCGAGTGTGGCTGGTGAATGGCATGTGGTTGGTTATGGCAAGAGCGAGGGTGGGACTTTCCAAGG
>NZUN01000016.1 GCA_002697205.1 Gammaproteobacteria bacterium | reverse complement strand
TGGATGCAGATATTTATGGTCCCAGCCAAGGGGTCATGCTGGGCGTTCCTGCTGAGACCAGGCCGGAAGTGATTGATGATCTGCTGCAACCGGTCATGTCTAGCGGATTGCAATGCATGTCCATGAGTTTTCTGGCCAGTGCGAAGACGCCAGCTGTATGGCGAGGGCCGATGGCCAGCGGGGCAATGCAGCAGCTGCTGACCCAGACCCAATGGCGCGATCTTGAATATCTGATTATCGATATGCCACCGGGCACTGGTGACATTCAGTTGACTTTGGCGCAGCGGGTCCCTGTGGATGGTGCCCTGATCGTGACGACGCCTCAGGACATTGCCTTGCTCGACGCCCGTAAGGGTATCGAGATGTTTGCTAAGGTGCAGGTNCCGGTANTGGGNATCNTNGAAAATATGAGCAGNTATCGCTGNCAGCATTGTGGCNCGGAGNAGGCGATATTTGGAGCAGGCGGAGGGGCAGCGATTGCNGCNGAATATGATACTGCCCTGCTTGCNAGNTTNCCNCTTGAATTGAGCACCCGCGAACTAACCGANCANGGTAAACCNATCGTNNTGGCGGNNCCTGATTCAGATGCAGCCAAGCGNTACCTGACCCTTGCCACTGAAGTTATTAAGGCAATCGAATCNAGCNCNGTACNACCCNGANCCAAANATNNCNNTTTTCGACGATTANGGTTCGGCNNTCAGTTTTCGGTTTTNCTATTTTTTTANTGGAGTTGAGTTATGTCTATNAAGTCAGATCGCTGGATCCGAACCATGGTCGAGCGNGGNGAGATGATNGTGCCTTTTGAACCAGGACAGGTCAGNCACANGAACGATGCCAAGGTTATATCCTATGGTACNTCCAGCTATGGTTACGATGTTCGATGTGCTGACGAATTTAAAGTTTTNACCAATATTCATTCCGTGATAGTGGATCCAAAGNATTTTGATGAGAAGAGTTTTGTCGATATCAAAAGTGATGTTTGTGTAATNCCACCGAATTCCTTTGCCCTTGCCAGAACGGTGGAATACTTCAGGATTCCGCGCAGCGTCCTGACCGTTTGTCTGGGTAAATCAACTTATGCCCGGTGCGGTATTATCGTAAACGTAACGCCCTTGGAGCCAGAATGGGAGGGGCATGTAACTCTGGAATTTTCCAATACAACTAANCTGCCAGCAAAAATTTATGCCAATGAAGGCGTTGCTCAGATGTTATTTTTTGAAAGTGACGAAGAGTGTGAAACTTCTTATAAAGATCGGGGCGGCAAGTACCAGGGGCAGGTTGGTGTGACACTTCCCAAAACCTGAATNTTAGAACTCAGAGATAAGCNCACCTGCCATTTGTGCTTCTTCGATCATNAGCGANAAGCCTTTATTATTCTGATCGGTCTGTTCAAAGCGAACTAGCATGAATTCATATTCCGGTGCCATCCAGAGGGTAGTAGAACGCTCCGTTGCACTGTTGCTGCGCCTGATCTTCCAGGTATTGATCTGGCCTAATTTGGTCGTTAGAAGTTCCTCGCCGACTATTTCGAACTGGTACTCTTTTATTCGACTTTCATCCATGATGGTGTAATTGAGGTTGTTGGGTTTCTTGTTAAGGNGGGATGCCTTGAGAAGGTCTGCCTGGAGTTGGAATTGATAAAGCAGTTTGTCCGAGGTGGCAAGGCCCGGTNTTAGGGGGTATTGAGTTTTTTTTAGCCGGTCGGTNACTATTCTGCCTGACCAGTCAAAATCCAGATTTATCTTTTTGTTTTTACCCAGGCCAGTGCGCTGGTAANGGTACGCCTGAGGTTGGGCTATGCCATCCTTGAGTAGAAAAGTAGAGCTTTCTTCTATGGTTGCAAACAGGCTTTTTGCAGAGGATTTTAACAGGTGCTGGCCTGATGCGGTCTGCTGCAGTTCGCGGATACCTTTGGCNCTGATCGGTAGACCCCGATAATCGGCTTTATAGGTGACTTTAAATGTCCTTGGCACATCAGACGGCTGGGCCATTATATGGATTGACATGAAAAGCCAGGATAGTACNGCAAAGGTTCGGTAAAATACGTTCATGTTGTAAACTGGTAAGACTCTGTGACAATCTTCATATTAACTCAGTTGATTGAATAGGCCAGCGCTTGAGTTAATGCGGAGTTGCAGCATAAATAAGGCTATAGCGGTATTAACGTCAGGTAGTACTATTCTAATCTTTCAGGTTGTTGTTATAAGAATGCTCAGATACTCAATAAGTTCCCTGTTAGTTGTAATTTTATTCTCNAGTTTAGCTGATANCGCCCTAGCGGTCACAGTAGAGGGGNTGTATGTAGCCGAGATAACCACACAGTCACAGACTGCACTGCAGCGCACNCGGGATGCCCAGAAAGGCCTGACTCAGGTCATAAGACGGTTATCAGGGAGAGGCGATTTTGCGGATAATCCAGTTATCGCTGCTGCGATCCGGCGGCCTGATAATTACTATTCGGAATACAGCTACTCTGGCATCGAGACGTTGTTGCAGGATGANGAGGANATNGTGCCGTCGCAGGTGATAAGAATCAGTTTTGAGCCCAATTTAGTATCAAAGCTGCTAAGGGATGCCGGGTTACCGGTGTGGGGCAGCAATCGACCTAATGTCCTTCTCTGGATAGCCCTGGGAGATGGANACAGACGTGAGNTGCTTAGTGANACCGGGGCGGATGAATTCAATATCGAANTGAAGCNACAGGCTCAATTACGAGGGCTTCCCGTTTACTATCCACTTTGGGACCTCGAGGATACAGCGAGCCTNTCTCTGGCNGAGATTTGGGGTTCTTTCCTGGATCGTATTGATAGGGCATCTTCCCGATATCAACCGGATACTATCTTAACAGCCAGACTGCAGCAGGAATCTTCGGGATTGTGGTCAGCAAACTGGAANGTCAATCTGGAAGGCCGATGGCGGATGAATGAGGTGGATATTGGCACTAAACAACAGCTGGCAATTTCAATGATTGCTCAAATTTCTGAAGAATTTAGCAGGCGCTATGCAGTAGACTCGAGTCAGAAGCNTTTGTTGATGACGATTGAAGGCATCAATAACGTGGAAAGCTATGCGCGGGCAAGCCANTATCTTGAGAGCCTGTCACCGATAGTTGAGGTGAATGTAGTGAGCGTGGAAGACGATTTGGTCCGTTACAGATTGAGTACTGAGGGACGGTTGGATCAGCTTGTCGGCGTCATTGAGCTGGATGAGCGTATGACNCTACTNGATTTGGATGAAAAAATGTCACGACTCTGGTATCGCTGGTTGCATTAACAGCGGTGATAGAGACAGTGAATGCGCAATTGGGAGNGGTATGATTTCGTTAGGTAGAAATTTTTGGTTGATATTCAGTGCGGTGTTAGTAACCGGCATGGTATACCTGCTGGAACCTATACTATCGCCCTTTCTGATCGGTATTATNCTGGCTTACCTGGGAGACCCNCTGGTCGATCGACTTGAGAAAGCCGGNCTNGGTCGAACACCTGGCGCTATTTTAGTATTTTCCGGTTTTGCTGTCCTGCTGATTGGACTGTTGCTTTTTCTGATACCCATACTTTTTCGGGAAACTGCCCGGTTTGTGCAGAGTATACCGGACATGCTGAGGTGGCTGCAGGAGATGCTGAGCCCTNTGTTGTTATCTTCTATCGGCATCGATCCTTTCGATTTTCAAGTCGATAGCTTAAAGAGCCAGTTAGCCGACCATTGGCAGCAGACAGGCAGTTTTGTTAGTCAGATACTAACTANAATGACCTTGTCCGGGGTCGCCCTGCTGGGTGCTCTGGTGAACCTTGCGCTGATACCGGTAGTCGCATTTTATCTGATGCGCGANTGGGATTTCGTTGTTGCCAAAATTGAGAGTCTTGTACCAAGAAAGGCTGCAGGTACCGTTANTAGGTTGGCCCTGGAATGTGATGAAGTATTGGCTGCGTTCTTGAAAGGTCAATTGCTGGTGATGGCAATACTGGGCACCCTCTACGCACTGGGTTTAAGCATNATAGGACTGGACCTGGCCATTTTGATTGGTTTGATTGCCGGGGCTGCTAGTATTGTTCCCTATCTTGGTTTTGCCATTGGTATTATTGCGGCCTTGATTGCCGCTTTCTANCAGTTTCAGGACTGGATCCATCCTGGCTACGTGATGTTTGTTTTCCTAGGCGGNCAGTTGCTGGAAGGAACTTTACTGACGCCATGGCTGGTGGGTGACAAGATAGGCCTGCACCCGGTTGCTGTGATCTTTGCAATACTCGCCGGAGGCCAGTTGTTCGGGTTTATTGGTGTGTTGCTGGCATTACCGCTGGCAGCTGTACTGATGGTGTTACTGCGTTATCTGTTGCGACATTATATGAACAGCGAATACTACGCNCGCTCGGATTCTGAAATAATCATGGCGGATAGTTCTCCTGATGGTTCTNCTGATGACTCGGCNGATAGTTCNNCNGATAGTTCGACAGATAGTTCGGCTGAGGCAAGTCCAAAGGCAACCGGCGACACGGTTGGTGATGAGCAACCCCTTTGAACGAACAGCTTATATTTGACTTNCCTCTCAGGGCNGACGCTACCTACGTNAATTATATCGGATCTGCAGCTGCCAGGCTGCGNCAAGCTTCGCCGATGACCAGCGTGGTATTTGGGTCTGCCGGTAGTGGTAAGACGCATTTACTGCAGGCTGCCTGTCACGATGCAGAATCTCGTGGACAGAAAGGTATTTATCTGGATCTCCAGCAACCCCTTGATGCCAGGATACTGAAGTCTCTGGAGCAGTTTCCGTTGATAGCCATNGATGATCTGGATGCGGTTGTTGGTGATAGAGATTGGGAACTGGCTGTTTTTGATTTGATGAACTCGGTACAGGANAGACCCGGTGCATGGTTACTGCTTGCTTTGGGCAGCCATCCCGGGCAGGTTAACTTTGGCCTTGCTGATCTGGCATCCCGGTGTCGTTCGGCGATGCTGATCGGCACGGATCTGCTCAGTGATGGAGATAAAGCTCGATTGCTCCAGNCAAGTGCGCGCCAATANGGTTTCTGTCTGTCAGAGGAAGTGTCTCGTTTTTTGATAAACCGAGTGCCGCGGGACATGCCTCATCTACTCGAGCTGATGGCNTTGCTGGCAAGTGAGTCATTGCGAAGACAACGGCTTGTCACCATCCCTTTTGTTAAAGAGACTTTGCGACTATAGATGAAAGTATTGTTTACAGGCGGTGGTACAGCCGGTCATGTCACGCCCAATCTGGCCCTCATAAAAGCACTTTCTGGCCGGGGCGTAGGTTGTGNGTATATCGGATCATATACCGGCATTGAAGCGCAGCTGCTGGAAACAACCGACGTGCCTTATTTTGCAATATCTTCAGGAAAATTGAGGCGTTACTTTTCCTGGGCGAACTTCCTNGATCCATTCAGAATTTTGATGGGGCTGATAAAAGCCTGTTTTCTGATGGTTAGATTAAAACCAGATGTGGTTTTCTCNAAAGGCGGCTATGTGGCAGTGCCAGTTGTTGTCGCCGCCAGGGTGTTCAGGGTGCCCGTGATCTGCCATGAATCGGATATCACCCCAGGCCTGGCTAATCGTATCTGTTTTCCGTTTGCAGAAAAAATTTGCGTCAATTTCCCAGCTTCTCTGGCAATGGTTCCTGTGTTAAAAGGGGTGCTTACGGGGACTCCGGTTAGGGCTNNCTTGATCGATGGCCAGGNCCAGCGCGCACGGGATTTGATGTCGATTAAAGCAGATGTGCCGATACTNCTTGTTTTCGGCGGCAGCCTGGGTGCGGTTGCTATTAATCGGCAGGTGAGACAGGTTTTAGCGGTATTGTGCGAGCGCTGGTTCGTGGTTCATGTGGTCGGCGCGGGTAATATAGATAGCGCTTTAAAGNCGAGGCCACGTTATGTCCAGCTTGAATTCGTCCAGGAGGGATTTGGTGATCTGCTGGCCGCAGCCGATATAGTGGTCGCGAGGGCTGGGGCGAATTCGATTTATGAATTGTTAGTGACTCGNAAACCTCATCTTCTAATTCCACTAACAGCGGTCCAAAGCCGTGGCGACCAATTGGAAAATGCCTGGGTTATGCGTGAGCAGGGTTTCAGTCGNGTACTCGAAGAACATGATATGACGGATCATACATTCCTGNAAGCACTTGACAAGCTATGGCTGGAGCGGGCCCAGTTAGTTCAGCANATGGGCCAGTTTGCCATTATGGATAGTGAGACTATGATTTTGGGTCTTATCGAAGAATTGGCTCAGGAGGTGANTTGGTCGTGAATAAAATGGTGAGCATGAAATTGTTGATGATTGTTTTGGTTTCGCTGTTGTCGCNGGCACAGGCGGATGAAAAGCAGGTCGTTATGGATTATCTTGATCNGCACTCAGCCGGTTTTTCTGAACTGGCTATGTCTATCTGGGATTATGCCGAGCTGGGNTATCTGGAAATGCGCAGTAGTGCNTTGCTGCAGAAGACCTTGCAGCAAGCCGGCTTTGAGGTTGAGTCTAATATTGCAGGAATACCGACTGCTTTTATCGCCAGTTATGGTCAGGGNGAACCCGTGGTCGGTATTCTGGCTGAGTTTGATGCATTGCCAGGCATATCACAGGCAGCATCGCCAACTCGTTCAATAGTCGAGGGTAAACATGCTGGTCATGCCTGCGGTCATCATCTGTTTGGCGTGGGTTCAATGGCAGCCGCTATGGCGGTCAGTCGGTGGATGAAGCAAAACGGTACACCAGGAACACTCAAACTTTATGGAACGCCAGCTGAGGAAGGTGGCTCGGGTAAGGTCTANATGGTTCGGGAAGGGGCGTTTAAAGATGTTGATGCCGTGCTGCACTGGCACCCAAGTGATCGCAATGTTGCAAACCCGGGNACGAGTTTAGCTAATAAATCCGCCCGTGCTCGCTTTTATGGCCAGTCTTCACACGCAGCGGCTGCTCCGGAGCGTGGCCGNTCTGCGCTTGATGGTGTTGAAGCCATGAATTTNATGGTTAACATGCTGCGCGAGCACGTTCCTTCATCGACTCGTATACATTATGTTATTACCAGCGGTGGTGCNGCTCCCAATGTCGTGCCAGATTTCGCTGAAGTTTATTATTACGTGCGACACCCAGATGNAGAAACGCTCCTGGGAATCTGGGACAGGGTAATGCAGACAGCCAAAGCGGCTGCACTGGGCACCGGNACTGAGGTCTCTATTGAGACCATGCACGGTAATCATTCTCTGCTGCCGAACNAGGCTCTGGCTAAAGTGATGCATNCGAATCTTAGCCGTGTTGGCGGCTATACCATGGATGAATCAGAAATCCATTTTGCAAAACAGATTGAGACCTCGTTCACTGCTGGCAAAAGTTTGCTCGGTCTTGAACAACGGGTTCTTCCCATGCGGCTNGAACATGGCAAAGGCTCTACCGANGTGGGCGATGTAAGTTGGATCGTTCCAACAACCGGCATGTCTGCAGCAACCTGGGTACCCGGAACTTCAGCTCATAGTTGGCAGGCCATTGCTGCGGGAGGCACCAGTATTGGTGCAAAAGGTATGTTGGTTGCGGCCAAAACNCTGGCCCTGACCNCGATGGATGTGATGACCGATGCGCAATTGCGATCTGCTGCCTTGGCTGAATTTGATGACCGGCGGGGGATGGATTTCCATTATCAGGCACTGCTTGGCAATCGAGCACCGCCTCTGGGTTATCGCNTGNCCAGTAAGCCCTAGCCATGTAGTAAATCAGAGTGTTAGCTGGCTGTGTTGNAATCATTNATTTAGTGTTATAGTATAGTATAACACTAGAACGATAAAGCTAACGGATTATGTCCATTATCTGGCACGACAGGGATCCTATATACATACAGTTGTTTAATCACCTGACGGATCTGATCCTGGATGGCGTCCTGCTTGAAGGGGATGCGATCCCTTCGGTGAGGCAGATCGCTGGCGAGCAGAGAATCAATCCCATTACCGTGTCCAAGGCAATTCAATTGCTGGTAGACNATGATGTCGTTGAAAAGCGGCGGGGTCTGGGGATGTTTGTATTACCGGGTGCTGTCGANCGCCTGGTTGAAACACAAAAAAACCAGTTTCTGGAAAAACAATGGCCGGAGATTCTCACCAAGATGCGTCGTTTGGGAATCAGTCAAAGTGACTTATTTGAGGATACGAAATGAATTCAGTGGTTTCCACACAAGGTCTGACCAAGCATTATGGTTCGCATGCTGCTTTGAAAGGTCTTAGTTTTGAAGTCCCGNCNGGTGCTGTGGTGGGCATTATTGGGCCCAATGGAGCAGGCAAAACAACGGCTTTAAAGGCCNTGNTGGGGCTGACTGCCTTTTCAGGGGAGCTACAGGTGCTGGGTCGAAATCCAGGCAAGAGCCGGCACGAGATGATGCAGGATGTCTGTTATATTTCAGATGTCGGGATATTGCCGCGCTGGCTGAAAGTGGCTGACGCGTTGAACTACGTTGAAGGCGTGCATCCNAGGTTCAGTCGGCAACGNGCNNTTGAACTGCTCAGTACCACCGATATTGACATGAATAGCCAGGTGAAGGCCNTGTCCAAGGGGATGATAACGCAATTGCATCTGGCCCTGGTAATGTCCCTTGATGTCAGGCTTCTGATACTCGATGAACCTACCCTTGGTCTGGATATTGTCTATCGAAAGGCATTTTATGATCGATTGCTGGCGGATTTCGTAGATGACAGAAGAAGCTTGATTATTAGTACTCACCAGGTAGAAGAGATAGAATCCCTGCTCACCCATCTTGTATTTCTNAATAGCGGTCAACTCGTANTGTCTTGCAGCACGGACGAGGTCAGTAAAAGNTTCGCTACGCTGCAGGTAGCACCTGANGCGATTGAAGCTGCCCGGCAGCTCGAACCTATTGGTGAACAGCAACTGCTTGGCCGGTATCAGTTAATATTTGATTCGGTACCAGTTGAGCAATTGGCGGCGCTCGGAGAGGTAAGGTTAACCCCGATTGCTGACTTATTNGTAGCCTTAGTTTTAGCAGAGCGTCAAAGGGAGAATCGCAATGATTAATACAAAGATTGTAATCCTGATAAGACGTGAGTTTTGGGAGCACAAGACTTTGATGTTGTATTTACCTGCAGCAGCCTGTGGGCTGTTTTTGGTATCAGTCATTGGCATGCTTTTTTTCTCCACCGCCAGTACCGCTGCAATTGAAGTGAGTATTTCAGGGTCTGTGTTTAGCCTGGGTATTGATAAATTAAGCGCGTTATCGGAAGCGGAGCGAATGGCTGTGCTGAGCAAAGTTTTCATGTTCAGTAGCTACCCATTTTTATTGGTATCNCTGGTGGTTGCGTTGAGTTATTTACTGGCTTCAATGTTCAATGAAAGAAAAGATGGAAGTATCCTGTTTTGGAAATCAATGCCGGTTTCTGATGGTTTNACAGTGTTCAGCAAACTTGTCACGGGGCTGTTTGTTATCCCAATGGTTTATNTGACNTTNTGNTTCGTTGCTCAATTGTTGTCGTTGATTCTTGTTACAAGCGTATTTTTATCCAATGATTACGCTGCATGGGATATGTTATGGCGGCCGATTAACCCCGTTGCCCATATGTTGCTACTGTTTTGTTACCAGCTACTGCAAAGTTTCTGGAGTGCCCCCTGGTTTGGTTTTGCATTGCTGATTTCAGCATGGGCAAAATCGTCACCGGTTGGTTGGTTTATNGGGATTCCACTTGTTGTGGTTATTTTAGAGCGGGTNTACTCGCCNGGAGAGGTGTTTCTTGTTTCAGAATGGTTATGGGCTCATAGCCTGCCATTGCTGACTATGGACGGAGAAGGTTTTGATATGAAATGGTTGATGGTTGATCCTGCTGGCTTGCTGGAGGGTATGTTGGTAGGCATNCTGTTCATCGGTGGNGCTGTCTGGTCGAGAGGGAAATATAATGAAATATAGGCAATACCTGGTGGCGCTGGTNGTGGCTGCACTTCTGTATATAGGATNGTTTTCTAACCAGGTCGCTTCGGTTGATGATGAAATGGCGGGTTTGTATAAGGCCTATGAAGCCGGCTTGATCAGCGTAGATGAGCTGAGGCGATTGCAGGGTCTTCTGCTCAGGCCTTTGCTTAGATAAGGGTTCTCAGAACCTGATGGTCGTGGCCNTTGGCGCTTGAAATGAGCATCGCCTCTATCTGCATTTAGTCCGGATATCCNTGCTTTTGCTTGGCAGGCATCGTTGTNGCTAGTTCAGGNCATCATAATGANNGAACTTCATTAAGAACATGAGAATAAAGCTAAAACTTATTCTCCCCAGCGTGTAGAATGCNTTTTTTTTTCGGATCGAGGCATGTTTAGAATATTAACGCTCAATAATATATCGGCAAAAGGCCTGGGAAAATTTCCAGGAGATCGCTTTGAATTGGCCTCAGATGTAGCCGACCCACATGCCATCGTTCTCAGAAGCCATAAGTTAACCCNGGAGCATGCAACCCCCAGCCTGTTGGCCGTGGGCAGAGCCGGAGCAGGCGTCAATAATATTCCCGTTGCTGAATATACCGGCAGAGGCATTGTCGTNTTCAANACACCGGGAGCCAATGCAAATGCTGTTAAGGAACTCGTGCTGGCAGGCTTGCTATTGTCGAGAAGAGGTATTGTTCAGGGCATCGAATACGTTGAGAGCTTGAAAACAGAGTCNGATAAGGTCGCTTTAAACAGNCAAGTTGAAGCCAGCAAGAANCAGTTTAAAGGTTCAGAATTAAAGGGNAAAAGNCTGGGTATACTCGGTCTGGGTGCCATTGGNTCCATGGTTGCGGAAATGGGATTNCAGTTAGGTATGCAGGTACAGGGTTATGACCCGACGCTTTCGATCGAGTCAGCCTGGNGATTGTCCAGTCAGGTCCAGAAGNTGGATAACATCCAGGCGCTTTTCTCCAAATCTGATATCGTAACTCTGCATGTGCCTGCGCTTCCGGAAACGGAGCNGCTGATAAACTCAGACGTGCTCAGTTTTNCCAGGAAGAATGCAATTTTATTGAATTTTGCNAGGGCCGAAATTGTTGATACTGCTGCTATTAANCAGGCGCTCGATGCAGGACAGTTATCTCAGTATATATCTGATTTTCCCACGCCAGAGCTTATTGGTATGGCCGGCGTCATGGCGACACCCCATCTCGGNGCTAGCACNGCAGAAGCTGAAGAAAACTGCGCTGTGATGGTGGCTGACCAGATGCTCGATTTTCTGCAGAACGGTAATATCGTTAACTCCGTCAATTTCCCCGCTGTTTATTTAGAAAGAAGTAAAGAGGGCTGTCGAATCGCCATTACTAACCGCAATGTCCCGCGNATACTGGGGTCAGTACTGTCTGTTCTCGCTGACCATGATATCAATGTTATCGATATGTTGAATAAAAGCAGGCAGGAAGTTGCCTACAATCTTATCGACGTGGNAACTGAGGTGANTTCAGATCTGGAAACCGAAATAGGTAAAATTGAAGGCGTANTAAACGTCAGAATGTTCAATTAAGGGCGTTGATGGCGTTTTCTGGCAGTTTTTTGGTGNGCTTGCTGGAGCCAGAATCTTGCTGGCGAAAAGTGNCTTTGCTGATAACGGGTAAGGGGCGTTGGCTCTCCCGTTATCAGGTTGGCTAGATGTTCTCCTGCAAGTGGNCCATGGCTGCCTCCCTTAGANCCAAACCCGGCGCTGCAGTAAAGACCCTGCTGAGTAGGGATGCTCTGGTTTTGATACCATGTAAAGGGTTGTTGTTGCAGCAGTTGCCACTGGGGTACGGGTCCGACAATGGGGTTCCTGTCNACGGGCGCCGCGCGTACTCCGACGAAACTNGAATGCAGGGACCAGTCTGATAAAGGNAAACGCTGNTCNAACAGGGCCAGCAGGTAATTGCTGTCTTCATGTCGATCAGTAAGGTCACANTCGTCAGGCTGGTAGGTGCTACCNACGTGAAAAAGNTGGTCTTCNACCTGTGCAATGCTGANATCACCGCTTGTTACTTGAGTTATNCTATTGTCGCTTTGGGCGAGNATGGATTGCCCTCGGACCAGCTTTAGAGGTATCGGTTGTAAATCATTCATTCCGATACCTGCTGCGAGCACAACCTGCTGCGTGCNCATGATNTCCTTNCCCTGCTCGTCAATNAGGCGCCAGCCATCCTTGANCTGCTGCAGATCAGCGACATGTCTTTGTTCGGTACTGANGCGATTTGCNGAAGCGACGCCAGCTTCATGGAACAGGATCGAGTCATCCTGNTCGCTGATATAGGGGTCAGGAAACTGTCTGGCAATGGTTCGCATGCGCTGTAATTTNTGTCGATTAGNGCTTTTCCAGGCCAGCGTTGTCGTTTGCACGTCGATGNTATNCTGCAANGCATAATGATTAGCAGAAATTGAGTACTTCGATTTCTGATCTGCNACAGCCGACAGTTGAGGATACAGATTCATGGTGGGTACGTTGGATGCCGCAGGCACCTGGGGACTGTCCAGTANAGTGGTCTGGAAGCCTCGTTTTTGTAGGGCAGTCTGAACCGACCTGCCGGCAATTCCTGCNCCAATAATNACGGTTTCTAGACGCTCAATGNTGCTGGGTTGCCAGTTACCGGGTTTGTACCCGGATAACATTTCTTTTTTTGAACCAAACCCCGGTGCCTTAAAGACCTTAAATCCGGCTTGGCTAAGACCTTCCCTGACTTTGCCGGCAACCGTGAAGCTGGATAAGGTCGTGCCTGGTTTGCTGTTCCGGTANATCTCGTTGTAAATGGTCTGATTCCAGAGATCAGGGTTGGATGCAGGGCGAAANCCATCCAGATACCATACATCGGCNGGATAGTTGAAATCTGCCAGAGCCTGATCAACCGGGTCAAATATGAGCGTAAGCCTGATGTTCNCGGCAGGCCACAGGGCAAACCGGGTTTTGATTGGCAAAGGATAATTTCCTGCCAGCCATGAACTNAGGGGTAGGTCAAGCTGTCTGAGGTAACGTTTCAGGTCCTGCCGGCTGGGCGGNGCTTTTTCGATACCGATATAATGCAGAATGCCGGGNCTCCCGGAGGCTTTCCATTGCTGACAGCTGAGCAGGAAATTGTTACCGAACCCAAACCCGGTTTCGACAATCGTGAAATAGTCTGAATTGATTGCCTTTTCCTGNAACCGGTGATGGCCAGAAAAAACGTGGNTTTTCTCAGCCAGTACATTNCCAACNGCCCAGTAGCCGTCATTGTAATCCGATGATATGGGATGATTTCCCTGCCAGTNAATTTCTGCAGTGGGCAGACTGTANNGATTGTCAGTCACCTGTTTCAATGGGATGCTCAGGTTGGTTGATCCATTCACTCCACGACCCCGGATAGAGTGAGGGTTCAGGAAATCCGGCGTGCTTCAAAGCAAGAATGTGATGCGCCGCTGTCACGCCAGAGCCGCAGTAACAGATAGGCGCCTGCGATGGNGAGATACCGGCTTGATCGTATTGCGCCAGTAGAGNGGCTTTAGGTTTGAATTTACCGTCTGCCATATTTTCTGTAAAGGGCATACAGATNGCGCCTGGGATGTGGCCTGCTATGGGGTCGACGGGCTCACTTTCTCCGGAAAACCGCTTGCGATCTCTGGCGTCAATNATAGCTTCAGGCTTTGATAACAGGTCTTTGGCATTAACCTGTCGCGTAATTGGCTGGCGCTGACTGAGAAATCCTTTTGGCAGGTGGTGCAGGTCCTTGCTAACCACTCGTTGTTCCCCGCACCAGGCGGCAAAACCGCCGTTTAACACAGAAACATTTGCATGACCCAGCCAGCGCATCATCCACCATAGGCGGGCAGCGTAGGCACCGTTATCGGCATCATAGGCGATAACCTGGGTATCATCACTGATTCCCCAGGTCGCCGCGGTATTCAAAAAAACATCCCTTTGCGGTAAAGGATGTCTNCCGGTCACNCCAGGTTTGATGATATCGCTCAAGTCTTGGTTTAGATCTACGTACTGAGCCCCTGGGATATGNTCNTCATCAAACAGGCGTCGGCCAAGGCCTATGTCGAACAGATCGAACCGACAGTCTAGTAGCACCAGCGGNTTCTCGNNATCCAGGCNGTCATGAAGCTCNGCTGTATNAANAAGGGTCAGGGANTTAACNGCCATNGAGCTTCACCTGATAGCCCATTTTGAGTAATTCGGTCATNAATACCTGCCTCTGATCCCCCTGTATNACAATTTCATCCGCTGTCGTGCTACCACCGACGCCACAAAGCTTNTTGAATTGTTTTGCAAGTCTTTTCAGCTCCCCTTTATTGACGGGCAGGCCGCGTATCAGGGTGATCGGCTTACCCTTGCGGCCCTTTGACTCCCTTGAAATACGTACCTGNCCATNGCCGATAGGTGCNGTATCATGCCCCGTGCAGGAATCGGCGGGNTTTTCGCAGANAGGGCAGAGTCGGCCTTGATCAGTTGAATAGACTGCCATGATAACCCTCCTCGCCAGAATAGCAGCCCCACTAGCCGCGGTGACCTAATAATCCATAGTGAAAATAAAAAANTNCTGACAGCCCNTCANCCAAAAACACAGCCATCATTAACCTTCATGGTAAATAAACANGTCAAGTTGTTCGGTTTGCGCCCTTAGTTTACACAANTGCACGAGTTCAAAGACAAATGAGAGCACATCTTCNGAGTCTACTTCCAATGCCTCCATCGGAGCACTGCCTAACCAGTGCACTGTTATCTGTTCAACTTCATCTTCTTCGAANGCCGCCAGCTTATCAGTTATCAGNCGGTCAATAGTGAGAATATAAGGACCATCTTCATTCAGCTGGTGATATAGATATTCGTAGGCTTCTGCTTCTTCGGAAAAGCATCCCAGCAGAAGGGCGTACAGCTGGTAGCGGGCTTCCTTATGAATCGGGCCCATGGTTAGGTGCGGACCCATGTCAGCGGGTGAATCTTCAGTCGTTAGATGGGAGAGGTCNTCTCCNCGTCCAAGAATAACGATGTCGGCCATTGCACNGAGCTCTAGATGGTGCTCACCTCGTCTGCCTGCAGGCCTTTATCGCCTTCGGTGACTATAAAACTTACCCGTTCGCCTTCGCGCAGNCCNCGGTGGCCTTCACCAACGATATTGCGATAGTGAACAAAGATGTCTTCACCCTGNTCCCGGGTGATAAAGCCGTAACCTTTCTTGGTATTGAACCATTTTACTGTGCCTGATTCTTCATCTTCGTCTTCATAATCCAGGTNTTCTTGCGCTGTGTTTGATGNCAGCACAGTCGCCGTGAATAGTGCCAGGACTATGATTGCGAGTTGNAGCCACAGACCTGGTTCGCCGGGAAAGGGTAATTCGCNTTTTTGGATGTAGCCAGTAGCAGTGTAAGTAATAACCCCTAACAGGATTGCGATGGCACAGTTTCTTAACATTGGTTTCATATTTTATACATCTTGCAAAAGGAGAGGATCATACTGGTTCCAGGCGCCAGGGCCAAGTTATGTGGAAANAGTATTTAGAATCTGCTGATAGCGGGTTACCGTTTCAGGCAGGCCAAGCCACAGGGCATCGGTAATCAGAGCATGACCTATGGATACTTCGCTGACGTTTTTCACACTTGAACAAAATGTATCAAGATTGTCGAGGTTCAGATCATGGCCGGCATTAATTTCAAGCCCCAGGGTAGTGGCAAGGTTACCACATTGAATAAAGTTTGATAATACNGTTTCCTGTTCGGGCGTANCAAAAGCATCTGCAAAAGGTCCAGTATAAAATTCAATTCGCTCCACACCCAGGTCGGCAGCTGCCTTGATTTGATGGTCGANGGGATCCATAAACAGACTNACTCGGATATTNAGGGATTGTAGTTTTCTGACAATCGGCTCCAGCNTTATACTGCTGGTTGTCAGATCCCAACCATGGTCGCTGGTTAACTGGGATGGATCGTCCGGGACNAGGGTGCATTGCTGTGGCAGCGTTTCCTCAACCAGGGCAATAAAGCCGGGATAGCCGCTGGTNTTTTCTGGCGNGAATGGGTTTCCTTCGATGTTAAATTCGACCGTNGGATACGATCGTTTGAGTAGCTGATTTAACTCAAGCACATCGGAAACACGTATATGCCGCTGGTCCGGTCGGGGGTGCANGGTAATACCCTGAGCGCCATTTTCGATACAAGTTCTTGCGGCTGCTTGGACATCAGGAATGGTTGTGTCCCTGGAGTTTCTGATCAGAGCAATTTTATTGAGGTTGACGCTTAATTGAGTATTCATGACCAGCCNTCTCTGAACNTGCCCTGGTAGAGTTTTCTGGCCATCCAGAACCCCAGCAGTATGCCGAANAATATNGTACTGGCACCGATCAGNAACCACCTCTGCATTTGTNCTGTATCCNTTTCTTGATTGTCAGACTGAATCTGGGCTAGTTGTTTAGTCGTTGTTTCCAATTGTATCTGCAGAGTTACAANCGCTTCCTCTTTTTNCAAAGCNCCTTGGGATAAGCTNGANATTCTCTCGAATTCAGTACTCAGTCGATTGTTCTGTTCGCTTAAAAGCTCGGNTCGNNCGAGGTATTCAGCGGCTAGCTGCTCTGTTTTGTTCAGCTCGGAGCGCTGGCTGGCCTGGTTAAGGATTGNTTGTTCTAATTCAGTTTTGAGGGTTTTAANGAGGTCTNTGGCAATTGGCTGGTCGATCAAGTATTGGCTAAGAATGTAGCCTTCGGTGCCATCTGTCAAGCGAACGAGCACAAAGCCATCGATGGGGNNGGCATCGACCAATGTAACGGCGGTGCCACTTGGAAGGGCGCTTTCAATAAAGTCGGCTTGCTCNGACGGCTGGGCTCGTAACGGNACATAGAGGATGTCTCGAATATAATAAGGGTCTGCATTTACGGCAGAACCAGTGNGCAGGATTAGGCTTAGGAGTAGGATTATNTTCAGGGTAATACCTTTTTAAAAGGTTTTACAATGACTTTATCGTAGACGCCGCCAATAAGATAAGGGTCGTTGTGTGCCCATTCATTTGCACCTTCTAACGAATCGAATTCGGCAATGATTAAACTTCCAGTAAAACCTGCATCGCCTGGGTTATCGCTGTCAATTGCAGGGTGTGGGCCGGCNNTGATNAGCTTGCCCTGATCGGCCAGTAATTGGACTCTTTCCAAATGGGCGGNTCTCGTNTTCANCCTAAGCGAGAGAGAGTCGTTAACATCAGTTGATATGATGGCGTAAAGCATTATTGATGCTCCGNTGGNGGGGTCGTCGTCTCTGATAAGTGNCCGGATTTAACGAGATAGGTCACGGAGATGACAANGTANATCAGGGTGAGGCCAAAACCGCCCACNAGTTTATAGGTAACCCAGAAATCGAGGCTGAAATTGTAGGCAATGATAAGNTTCAGGCTCCCTGCCACAAAGAATCCCAGGGCCCAACCGTATCCAAGCCGAATCCACACCTGCTCGGGAAGGGATATTTGCTTGCCAAGGNCCGCTTTGATGGGCGATTTCCCNCCTATGAACTGGCTGCCCCAGAGTATTAAAGCAAAGGCCCAGTTGATGATTGTCGGTTTCCACTGGATAAAGGTTTCGTTTTGGAAAAACAGCGTCAGACTGCCGAATAAAAGCACGCTCCAGAGCACGATGTGGGACATTGGCTTGATCGTGCCAGTCCGAAAATGCTCTATGCCTATCTGGCATACCACGGCTACCATCAACACTGAAGTGCTTAGATAGATGTCCTTGGTAGTGAAATAAAAGCCGACAAATAGAATTACAGGAGCGAGTTCTGTAAATTGGTTCATGNGAGTCTTTCATTAATAATAGNATCGAATAATACTACAAATTAGAGCTTAGAACAGGTGTTCTGGAGTCGTTCGGNTAGCCTGTCGTTCAGAGCGCAATTCTGTTTTAATGATGGCTTAACCAAGTGAAGTTAATTATGAGTCAGTTTTTCAGCATTCATCCTCAAAACCCTCAGAAAAGACTGATTCAAAAGGCTGGTGATATCNTTCTCGGTGGTGGCATTATTGCCTATCCGACCGATTCCGCGTATGCCCTGGGTTGTTCGCTTGATAATAAGCAGGGCCTGGATCGAATCCGCGAAATCAGGAAAATTTCACTGGATCATGATTTTACTTTAGTGTGTCGTGACTTGAGTGATNTGGGTAGCTATGCCCGGGTCTCCAATCAGGTGTACCGAATGCTGAAGTCCAATACGCCTGGNGCCTATACCTTTATTCTNGAAGCAAGCAGGCGGGTACCGAAAAGGCTGGTGCAAGCGAAGCGNAAGACTATTGGCATGAGAGTGCCAGAGAATCGAATCTGTCATGCGCTGGTACAGGCTGTAGGTGAGCCGATNATGAGTACGTCACTGATTCTAGCAGGTGATACTGATCCCCTGACCGATCCCTATGAAATTCGGCAGATTCTTGAGTCTGATGTGGATTTAGTCATTGATGGTGGGTTTTGTGGTTTAGAACCCAGTACAGTGGTGGAACTGACCGGTGATCGCCCCAGAATACTTCGTCGCGGCTGTGGCGATATTGCGCCATTTGACTAGTCAATTGAGACAAGCGGGCGCTGGCTGGTTATAATTAAGCAATATTAGGAAAATCAGGGCATATTGTNGTTGAATCGCTTCCGTTTGTTGTTAGATGTCTTTTTCAGTNGTTCTTGGATCAGGGTTGATGGCCATTGAGCTCGTCTGACCCCCAGAAAAAAGTACTCTCAGGTATGCGGCCCACGGGTCGCTTACATCTTGGTCACTACCATGGTGTATTAAAGAACTGGGCACGGCTGCAGCATGAATATGACTGTCTGTTCTTTGTCGCTGACTGGCATGCCCTTACCAGCCATTATGAAGANACCCAGGTTTTAGAGGAAAATGTCTGGCAGATGGTGATTGACTGGNTGGCGTCGGGTATTAACCCTAGTTCTGCTACATTATTTATTCAGTCGAGAGTACCNGAGCATGCTGAACTGCACCTTTTACTATCGATGATTACACCACTGAGNTGGGTTGAGCGGGTGCCAACCTTTAAAGACCAGGTGACCCGGTCGAAGGACAGGGATTTATCAACTTACGGCTTTCTNGGATATCCTGTATTGCAAAGTTCAGATATTCTGGTNTATCGGGCGGGTCATGTGCCGGTTGGCGCGGATCAGGTGCCTCACGTAGAAATGGCCAGGGAACTGGCACGTCGTTTTAATCATATATTTGGTCGAGATGCGGGTTTTGAGCGTATTGCAGAAGAGGCGATTAAGAAATTAGGCCGAAAAAAATCAANGCTGTATCGGGATTTGCGTCGAAATTATATGGAAAAAGGNAGCCAGGAATCTCTGGACCAGGCNCATGCAATGGTATCGGATCAACAGAACCTTTCGCTGGGAGATAGAGATCGNCTGNTGGGATATGCCGAGGGCAGCGGTAAGATCATACTGCCGGAGCCTAAGGCCCTATTGACAGAAAACGCTGTAATGTNGGGTCTCGATGGCCAGAAAATGTCTAAGTCCTATAACAATACTATTTCGCTTAGAGAGGATCCCGAGGTTGTCACTAAAAAAATCAGAACCATGACCACCGATCCGGCTCGGGTGAAGCGAACAGATCCGGGGGACCCGAGGAAGTGCCCGGTATTCTCCCTTCATGAGATCTATTCCGGTGATGATACCCGGGGGTGGGTTGAACAAGGCTGCACAACCGCGGGCATTGGCTGTCTGGATTGNAAAGGACCACTGATTGATGCCATTTTGATAGAACAGCAGCCGATGCGCGAGCGGGCGTTGCAGTTTGAAGAAAATCCGGATCTGGTCAAGAGTATTGTTGCTGAAGGTTGTGAGAAAGCAAGATCTTATGCTAAGGCAACGCTTGACGAGGTTCGAAATGCTATGGGCCTGGATTACCGTTAGATGAGCGAGATAACAGANCAACCTGAGTTGAAGGGAGNGNTGCCATCACAGGTATTGCCGGAACGGCAGAGCGAGCTTTCCCTGGCTTTGGTTGATGGCAAGCCTTTTACAAAGATGCCCGGTGATCTCTACATTCCACCGGATGCTTTGGAAGTATTTCTGGANGCCTTTGAAGGACCACTGGATTTACTACTGTATCTTATTAAAAGGCAGAATCTTGATATTCTTAATATTCAGGTAGCNGACATTACCNNCCAGTACATGCAGTACATTGACCTCATGAAAGACCTCCAGTTTGAGCTCGCGGCAGAGTATCTAGTGATGGCTGCCATGCTGGCGGANATCAAATCAAGGATGCTANTGCCCAGACAAANCGAACAGGAAGAGGATGAAAGTGATCCTCGAGCCGAATTGATACGACGACTACAGGAATACGAGCGTTTCAAGAGCGCTGCAATAGCNGTTGATGAATTGCCTAGGTCAAANAGAGACTTCTGGATAGCCAGAGCAGATACGCCCGCATCAGAAAAACAGANACCTTTACCTGAAGTTCAACTCCAGGAAATGCTAGTGGTTTTGGCAGGCGTNCTCAAGCGATCAGACAGCTATGCCAGTCTCCACGTTAGACTCGAGGCACTNTCTACCCGGGAACGTATGTCGCAGATTCTGNAGCGTATCCAGAACAAGGATGATAACTTCCTGTCGTTTATATCCCTGTTTGATTCTGAGGAGGGTCGTTCTGGCCTCATTGTGACCTTTATAGCAACTCTGGAGCTCATTAAAGAGTCACTGATCGAGTTGGTCCAGACCGAACCCTTTGCACCTATTCATGTGCGTGTTGCGGTCNCGTCAATACAACAGGACGAAATTGAACGGCCATGAGTGACTATCCCGAATTACAACAGATCATAGAAGGCGCAATTTTCGCTGCAGATACGCCNTTATCGGTGGANAACCTTAAATCTTTGTTCGAAGGTGAGCANCCAACACGCGGTGACATCCGGGAGGTTCTCACTGCAATAGAAGCTGGATGCAGTGAACGGGGCTATGAATTGTGTAAAGTTGCCAGTGGCTATCGTTTTCAAGTTAAAAGCCGTTATGCTGAATGGGTCAGTCGGTTATGGGAAGAGCGCCCACCTCGATATACCAGAGCTCTGCTTGAGACGTTGTCGTTGATCGCCTACAAGCAACCGCTGACTCGCGGNGACATAGAAGCGGTACGNGGTGTGGCCGTGTCTACCAATATCATGAGAAACCTGCTTGAGCGCGAATGGATTCGAGTTGTANGCCATAGAGATGTTCCNGGACGACCTGCCATGTATGCCACAACGCGTGGGTTCCTTGATTATTTTAATTTGAACAGCCTTGATGAATTACCCCCGCTTTCGGATATTCGGGAATTAGAACCCAATATCGAAGCGCTTGACCTTGGTGAGGAATTGATTCAGGTAAAAACACTCGAGTTGAGCTCAGATGAAAGCCCAGGGGATCTGCTAGANGATGAAAAACTCGACCAGGTTGCCGAACAGGTTGATGTGATTNAGCGGAATATTAAGCGCATGTTCAACCCAGAACCCGATGAAGATGCTCAGGGAACNGANCAGTTGGTACAGGCATCAGCTGACCTTACTGAGAACTCNAAAGGNAATGCCGGAACTTTCGCCAATGTTCCGGCTGATATCCTGAATGCGGCTTTCGCTGAGGATGACNCCGCCCATGAATCGGATGATGAAAGCTGATCCAGCTTTAAGGTGCTAGGTTATACAATGAGCGAAAAACTTCAAAAAGTACTGGCTGCTATGGGATTTGGTGGCCGAAGAACCATGGAAAAGTGGATTGCTGATGGTCGGGTGAAGGTCAATGGTAAAGTGGCCGCGNTGGGTGATCGTGTGGTCGATACGGATCGGCTAATACTTGATGGCAAACCGCTGCGNATCAAACCNGTTAAGCATCTTCATCTATTGTATAACAAGCCGGTTGGTGAGATCTGCACCCGGGATGATCCGGAGGGTAGAAGAACCGTATTCCAGAGCCTGCCAAAGCTCAGGANCCAGAGATGGATTTCGGTNGGCAGGCTTGATTTCACCACCAGTGGTTTGTTGCTGGCGACGACTGATGGCACCCTGGCAAATGGCTTGATGCACCCTTCATCGAGGATTGACCGAGAATACGCCGTCAGGGTTCTAGGCGAAGTGAGCAGTGAGCAANTGCAGGCCATGCAGGAAGGCGTTNTGCTCGAGGATGGTATTGCCCAGTTCACCGATATTCGTAAGGGAAGAGACGAGCAAGGCGCCAATCAGTGGTATTACGTTGCTGTTATGGAAGGTCGTAANAGAGAGGTCAGGCGGCTGTTNGAATCCCAGGGATTAACCGTAAGTCGATTAAAGCGAGTACGGTTTGGTAGTTTCTTTATACCCTCAGCTGTAAAAGCCGGTCGTCATACCATGATTTCCGGTAAAGATGAAAAGGAGCTCTATCGTTTGGCCGGCTTAAGTCAGTCTTCGATCTCTGCTCGTCCCAGGTAATCAGGTTTGGTNAAAGGGTTGTTTAGAAAGGTCACTATTGAAAGTGAACCCATGATCAGCCTCCGAGTCATCACCCATCAGGTATAGGTANAGAGGCATCAGTTGTGCCGGCGGCTTGACGCTGGCCGGGTTCTCTCCTGGATACGCAGCAGCGCGCATGGCTGTTCGCGTCGCGCCCGGGTTAATGATATTGANCCGAATGTTGGAAGTGGTGTCAGTTTCATCGGCTAATAATCTGGCGAAACCNTCCAGAGCGTATTTAGATGCNGCATAGGCCCCCCAGTAGGCTCGCGGCACAGCGCCGACANNCGAACTGGTAAACAGCAAAGAGGCNTTAGGTGNGGCTCGTAGTAGTGGCATCAGCAATCGAGTCAGGAGAAAGGGGGCATGGTAGTTGGCTTGCATTACGGTTTGCCACTGTTCAATATCGTAATACTCGACAGGAACTCGGTCCCCTAAAATGGCTGCGTTATGTAGCAGGCCATCTAATCGACCATATCGTTGCAGCAGCACCAGTGCCAGATCCTCGACAGTATTAACGGTAGCGGTAGCAAGATCCATGGGGATAATTCCCGGTTCCGACCTGCAGGTGGCGGCAATGTCATCATATAACGCTTCTAGTTTGGCGACGGTTTTCCCCAGTAACAGAACAGTCGCGCCATGACTGGCAAAGGTTTTAGCCGCAACCAGACCAATGCCATCACCGGCACCGGTTACCAGGATGACCTTGTCAGTCAATAAATCTGATGGTGGCTGATAAGGTGTATCACTCATAGATAGCATGCATCAGATAGTTAACATCGGTGTCAGAGGNTAATTTATATTGCTGGCTGATTGGGTTGTAGGTCATACCCGTAATATCTTTCAACGCTAAATCTNGTTCTCGAAGCGTTTTNGCAAGTTCGGAGGGCTTGATGAATTTTTGATAATCGTGAGTGCCCGGGGGGAGAAGCTTGAGTAGATGTTCGCCGCCAATGATGGCAAACAGATAAGCCTTCGGGTTGCGGTTAATGGTTGACAGGAAAAGATGCCCGTTCGGTTTTAACAGCCTTCGGCATGCTGAAATTACAGAGCCTGGATCAGGGACGTGCTCGAGCATCTCCAGACAGGTAACCACATCGAATTTCCCTGGGTATTGCTGGGCCATNGCCTCNGCCGTCATCTGCTGGTAATCGATCTCCAGATCTGACTCATGGCGATGTAGGCGAGCGACCTGCAGAGGCGCNNTACCCATATCAATGCCGGTCACAAAAGCCCCGTTTCGAGCAAGGCTNTCCGTTAATATGCCGCCTCCGCAGCCGATATCAAGNGCTTGCTTGCCNGCTAACTGGACTCGTTGANTGATGTANCCCANACGCAGTGGATTAATGTCATGAAGTGGCTTAAATTCGCTGTCAAGATCCCACCAGGTTCTTGCCAGTTTTTCGAATTTTTCAATTTCGGCCGGATCTATATTTTCATAGGTCATTTCAGAGCCTTAACGGTCCTTTGCCATTGCTGTNCATCAGCGCTGATTTGTTCTGTGTCCAGATGTTTGAACCGGTTGTTTTGGTAGAGCAGNTTGCCGTTAACCCAAGTGTGAGTGACGNGTTGAGCCGTGGCGGTATAAATCAGCTGAGNAACAGGATNATACACGGGTTGCGATGAGAAGTCGCTAAAGCAAACCGCGGTAAGGTCTGCTGCTTTACCCACTTCCAGACTGCCGATGGTTTGATCTAGGCCAAGAAAGCGTGCCCCGTTTATAGTTCCCATTTCCAGGGGCAGTGAATGCATCCACGGCACTGGGGTCATTTTCGGATACCTTGGCCAACATAGCAGCTGTTCGCATTTCCTGNACCATGTCGAGGTCNTTATTGCTAGCTGCACTGTCGGTACCCAGGCATACATTCATGCCTTTCGNCTGCAGCTGCATTACCNGGCAGATACCACTGGCCAGTTTCATNTTTGATTGTGGGCAATGGGCAATTTGTANGTCTTCGNTGGCAACCANTTCCATCTCTCCCTGGGTAAGCTGAGTCATNTGCACGACCTGGAGTTGCGATGATAGAAGCCCCAGTGTCTGAATTCTGGATAGAGGCCGACAACCATGCGCCTTAACGTGATCTTGTATTTCTTTGGCTGACTCGTGCAGNTGCAGGTGAATCGGTGTGTCCNTTTCTTCAGAGTGCGAGAGAATTTTAGAAAATCCGACATCGCTNACACTGTAAGGCGAATGAGGTGCAAAACNNGCAGTAATGAGTTCCTTGTTTTTACACTCGTCTATAAAAGCCAGTGATTNATCGATATGGTTCTGTTCGGTTCGTGCCCAGTTATTACTGAAATGGATAACNGGGACCGTAATCTGGCTGCGTAGCCCGGCNTCCTGGAAAGCTTTCGCAGTACTGCCAGGGNANAANTAGCTNTCAGCAGCACAGGTCGTGCCGCCGCTAATCATTTCAGCCGCTGNCAGCCTTGCACCACTATAGACAAATTCGTGACTGACTAAGCTCGCCTCAGCTGGCCAGATATGCTCGGTTAACCAAGTCATTAAGCTGGTGTCTTCAGCATAGCCCCGTAATAGGGACATGGCAGCATGGCCGTGGCCGTTAATCAGACCGGGAATCAGCAAGTGATCTGGTAAACGTAGTAACTGGCTTGTTAGATATTTTTTTTGCGCTGCTACGCTGGGTAAGAGATCCAGAATTTCCGCGCCTCTAACCACTAACGCATGATTTTCAAGAACAGTTTCCCGAGGGATTACCGGCACGATCCAGCGGGCTTCAATCCGGATTATATCAACCATGGTTCCTCTTTTACCTAACATCCAGAAAATATCGATGGAGCAATTTCCTGGCCTGAATTATAACGGTTCAGTACAGCTTTCCAAGGATTTAATTATAGTACCCGATAGGCTTGAGATATAATATAAAATACATATAAATAACAGATAGTTATAGGATTATTCAAGATTGGTTTTAGCGCTATTTTCAGTGTGTTTTGAGTAGCAACCATGCTATAATTAGCGAGGTCTGAAAGCAGCCACAATGCCGTTGGGCGAGCTCTTTGTAAAGGCCTCTGCAGAGACAGTCGGAAGGGTTATTTTAATGCTAAATGAATAGCCGCACGAAGCCCTGCAAAACGCCAGCGTAACACTGCCAGGCGTAACTTGGTTGCTTGTTGAGCAAGCTCGTCTGACGGCGGTTTGCTGGTAAAATTCAGGTGCCACTTCACCTGTTGTTGATGTTCGGCAGCATGATGAGATGAGGTGTGGAGACTGTTTTTTCTATACAAGAGGCTTTTGAGAAAGTGTTTTGAGCGACACCTGCTTGCTGCTGTAGTACCAGTGATTGTAGTGCCAGTGATAAGAAAGCAGTCGGACTGAATAGTGTGAGGTGATTTGCGGGCTGTTACAGCCACAGGCACTGAGTCTTACAGCGATTAGCAGACGTTAAATGTTGAGAGATAAGAGATAAGAGATAAGAGATAAGAGATAAGAGATAAGAGATAAGAGGTAAGCGGTAAAGCCATTAATAAGTGTTGAGCGGGTTAAAGAGTACTAATGACAGATTTTGAACAGCAAGACGATGACGATATAAAAACGATTAACATCGAAGACGAGATGCGCCAGTCCTATGTGGATTATGCCATGAGCGTCATTGTGGGCAGAGCGCTGCCAGATGTCAGGGATGGCCTAAAGCCGGTTCATCGTCGTGCGCTGTTTTCCATGAGTGAACAGAATAATGCCTACAATCGGGCTTATATGAAATCAGCTCGTATTGTTGGCGACATCATTGGTAAGTATCACCCGCATGGTGATACTGCGGCTTATGACACCATCGTCAGGATGGCGCAGAATTTTAATATGCGTTATCCGCTGGTAGATGGGCAGGGCAATTTTGGCTCCCTGGATGGCGATAGAGCCGCGGCCATGCGCTATACAGAAATACGAATGGAAAAAATAGCCCATGAGTTACTGGTAGATCTGGATAAGGAAACTGTAGATTTCATCGATAATTATGATGGCACGTTACAGATGCCAGTGGTACTACCGGCAAGAATTCCCAACCTGCTGGTGAATGGCTCCAGTGGCATAGCGGTGGGTTTCGCCACTAACATTCCACCCCACAACCTGAGCGAGATTGTCAGCGCCTGTATAGCCCTGATTGATGACCCTGACTTGGATGTCGATGGTTTGATGGAATATGTATCAGGACCGGATTTCCCGACTGCTGCAATTATCAATGGTCGTGCAGGCATTCTGCAGGCTTACCGAACCGGTAGAGGCAGGATACAGATAAGGGCGCGATGTGAGATTATAGAGGATGAAAAGACGGGTAAGAGCAGCATTATCATCCAGGAAATTCCCTATCAGGTGAATCGCGCGAGGTTGATAGAGAAAATTGCTGAACTCCATAAGGANAAAAAGATCGAGGGGATAACCGACCTCCGTGATGAGTCAGCTAAAGATACNCGGATTGTCATTGAGTTGCGCCGTGATGTTGTGCCCGAAGTGATGCTCAATAATTTGTATGCGCAGACGCAGTTACAGAGTGTGTTTGGTATTAATATTGTNGCATTGGTCGACAATCAGCCAAGAGTATTGAATTTACGGCAGGTTCTGGATTATTTTATTATGCATCGTCGAGAGGTAGTAACTCGACGAACCGTATTCCTGTTGAGGAGAGCCCGGGCCAGAGGTCATATTCTGGAGGGATTAGCNGTTGCTCTGTCNAATATTGATGCCATCATAGAACTCATTAAAAGTTCAGTGGATGCTCAGGAAGCCAGAGCTAAATTACTCGAACAACCTTGGCGTTCAAGTTCAGTGACGCAGATGCTGGAGAGAGCAGGTCCTGATGCAGCTAAGCCCGATGATCTCGANGAAAGCTATGGTTTAAAGGAAGATGGGTTGTATTACCTGTCTCCAGATCAAGCTCAGGCAATTCTGGAAATGCGCTTGAATCGCTTAACNGGCCTTGAACAGGAAAAATTACTTAATGAGTATAAAGAAATAATTGATACTATTTCTGNTCTGNTGGAAGTTTTACGANATGAATCAAGGCTGATGGAGATTATCAGAGAGGAATTGCTGGCCGTAAGAGATGAATACGGCGATGATCGGATGACAGAAATTGTTGAGTCCCAGGAAGATCTAACTACCGAAGATCTGATAACACCTCAGGATATGGTCGTTACTTTGTCCAATGGAGGCTATGCCAAAACGCAGCCTTTATCTGACTATCAGGCTCAGCGTCGTGGTGGCCGAGGTAAGTCAGCAAGCTCGGTAAAAGAAGAAGATTTTATAGAGAGGCTATTGATAGCCAATACCCACGANACGATTCTTTGTTTCAGCAATATGGGCAAGGTTTTCTGGTTAAGAGTGTTTCAGATTCCCATGGCAAGTCGAACTGCCCGAGGTCGACCGGTTGTTAATATCCTGCCGCTGGAAGAGGGNGAGAGAATCACAGCGATGCTTCAGGTCTCTGAGTTTGTTGAGGGTAAATTTATCTTGATGGCAACGTCNAATGGCACTGTCAAGAAAACCCCTCTGATGGCATTCTCACGGCGTCGCAGTACAGGCCTTATCGCTATAGAGCTTGAATCGGGCAACACCCTGGTGGACGCGTCTATTACTGATGGCNCCAAAGATATCATGTTGTTCAGTAGTGGTGGTCGGGCTATTCGATTTAAAGAATCTAATGTCAGAGCNATGGGNAGGACGGCCCGNGGTGTGCGCGGNATCAAGCTACGGGCATCGGAAAAACTGATCTCATTGATCGTGCCCAATGTTGATGGAANGCTGTTGCTTGCCAGTGAAAACGGGTTTGGAAAACGCACTCAGGTCAGTCATTTTTCTGTGATTGGTCGAGGCGGTCAGGGCGTGATCAGTATTAAGCTGTCTGACAGGAANGGGGCTTTGGTAGGAGCCGTTCAGGTTTCTGATAGTGACGAGGTGNTGCTGATCAGTGATCAGGGCACNATGGTGCGAACTCGAATAATGGAAGTCTCNGTTCAGGGTAGGAATACCCAAGGCGTCAGACTCATTAATTTGTCCGCTGATGAGCACCTGGTTGGTNTGGCGACGGTGCAAGAGCCCGANCAACCCGAGCAGGAGCAAACAATAATAGCCGATGAGACGTTGGAATCTGGAGATCAGTCTGATGACTGATGAGTCCAAAGAAANGGACCTTGANGAGTTGCGACAGAAGATTGATGCAATTGACCAGAAGTTGTTGGTTTTGATTAATGATAGGGCAAGCTATGCTTTGCAGGTAGCAGANGCTAAAACGGCAGCATCAGATNGTGCNGCTCCCGTTTTTTATCGTCCAGACCGGGAAGCCAGAGTATTGCGAGATCTACTATCGCAAAATNCGGGCCCCATGAACGCAGAAAATATAGCCTTGATTTTCCGGCAGATTATGTCGGCCTGTCTGGCNNTGGAAGAACCCATGCGGGTCGCTTATCTTGGCCCGGAAGGGACCTTTACCCAGCAGGCGACNTTGAAACACTTTGGTAAAGCGGTTTTAGGACAGCCCATGGTNACGGTTGATGATATTTTTCGCGAAGTAGCGTCAGAAAATGCTCACTATGGCGTGGTGCCNGTTGAAAATTCCAGCGAGGGTGTGATNAGTCACACCCTAGATAATTTTCTGAGTTCATCCTTGCGAATTTGTGGTGAAGCGGAACTAAGGGTTCATCATCACCTGATGGCCCTGCCCGTCGCTGGTGATCGCGTTGAGAAAATCTATTCGCACCAGCAGACATTAGGGCAATGCCGCCATTGGCTGGATAGCCACTACCCCAACGTCCCGAGAATAGCCGCGAGCAGCAATGCTCAAGCTGCGATGATGGCGATGGAGGATGGAAAGACTGCGGCGATTGCGGGTGAGATTGCGGCACAGATTTATGAACTGGATATATTAGCGAGAAATATTGAAGATCAGGTAGATAACACCACTCGGTTTATTATCGTTGGGCGAGAGGATGTCGCGCCCAGTGGTTGTGACAAAACCTCAATTATGGTGTCAATGGAGAATAAACCCGGTGCCCTTTTTAGAGTACTTGAGCCTTTCCATCGNTCTGGGGTTTCGTTAACCTCAATTGAAACNCGTCCATCTAACGCTGGTAGATGGTCCTATGTCTTTTTTATCGATTTTGAAGGTCATGCNTCGGACCAGAATATTCAAGATGTGTTGAAAGTAGTCGATTGCGATGCGCTGGAAGTCAAGCTTCTGGGAAGTTATCCGAGAGCCCTGCGANTATAATCATGGATTTTATTGCAAGCGCAAACAAAGCGATCGTCCAATTGCAGCCCTACCAGCCTGGCAAACCTTCTGATGAGTTGGAACGTGAACTTGGTTTGNCTCGGATTTCGAAGTTAGCCAGCAATGAAAATCCCTTAGGGCCCTCGGAGAAAATTAGTACCTGTCTTGGTCANGCCTTCCAGGATCTGACTCGTTACCCAGACGGTAGTGCCAATCAACTCAAACAGAAACTGAGTGAACTTCACCAGGTGGAGATAGATCAGATTACTGTGGGTAATGGCTCGAATGATGTTTTAGAACTGGTGGCTCGGGTATTCCTGGGGCCAGGTACTCAGGCAATTGTGGCACAACATNGTTTTGTCGTTTTCAGCCTGGTCACGCTTGCTCTGGATAGTCAATTNACGATCGTCCCGGCNGTAAACTATGGCCAGGATTTATCGGCAACCCTGGCAGCGGTGACCCCTCGGACTAAAATGATATTCATTGCAAATCCGAATAACCCAACNGGCACCTGGCTGACNGNGAAGGCCATACGGGAATTTCTGGACGCCCTGCCAGGACATGTGATTGTCGTNTTAGACCAGGCTTACTTCGAATATGTTGTCGAATCTGATTACCCAGATGGTATAGCGCTCAGTAGGGCATACCCCAATCTGGTNGTGACCCGCACTTTTTCGAAAGCTTATGGGTTGGCATCTTTACGGTTGGGTTATGCTATCAGCCATCGTGATATTGCAGATTTGATGAATCGNATAAGGCAGCCATTTAATGTCAATAATATGGCCTTGGCGGCGGCTATGATCGCACTGGATGATCAGGATTATGTGAATAAATCGGTGCAACTGAACGCCGCGGGGATGGCGCAACTGAGCGCAATGACGTCNGAGTTGGGCTTGCAAGTCATNCCCTCGGTGGGGAACTTCCTTTGTGTCGATTTTGGTCGAGAGGCCNGCTCTATCTATGATGGACTACTTCGNGAAGGGGTTATTGTGCGGCCCGTGGGTCTATATGAGTTACCGAA
>NZUN01000015.1 GCA_002697205.1 Gammaproteobacteria bacterium | reverse complement strand
TGTAGGTGTAGGTGTAAATTTTTATTAGTAGATGTCGCTTTTTATTGAATTCATAGCTCACTGATTAGTCNTGCCAGGGTTATCAGGGAGAAGNTNTTNGCCAACCAGTATTTTAATCTTATCGNCNCTGGCTTGTCTCCACTGGGGAGCGTAACTATCAGGGATAATACAGNAGTTGCCGATTGAAATGAGCATNGTCGTAATTTACCTTGGCAGGCAGCTGGTGTAGATTGGTAGTGCCATCCTTAACTTGAAATGATCATGCCCGAACCTGTCGTGTTAACCCGCGCTAAAAATGCCATTCTCGGTGCCTTTGTTGCCGATGCCGCAGCTCTGGGNTTCCACTGGCTGTACAGCCAGACACGNATNCTCCAATTAGCCCCGGAACAACCTGAATTCAGAGAACCCGATGAAGCTGATTTTACCGGTAATGTCGGATACTTTGCTCATCCGGGAAAGCGAGCTGGGGCNTTTTCCCAGTACGGGGAGCANTGCTGGGTAATGCTGAAATCCNTGCTTGATAATAGNGGTCAATACAATAAAGACCGCTATCAGGATGCCTTCAGAGATCATTTTGGTTATGGCGGAAAGTTTTCAGGCTATATAGACCGGCCGACCAGAGAAACGTTGGATACGATTTATCACAGTGAACATGAAGCGCTGGCGAGAGCGAATGCAGTACCCTTTGCAGGCGAAGCGAAGCAGAAAACCACGGTCCTAATCAAGATTTTAGCNGCGGCCAGGCGTTTTCAGGGTGATAGATTAGAGCAGGAGGCAGTTTATATAACCAACGCCATGCCAGCATCAGAAGCGTGCCTGGGCTACGCCAGGACAGTGATACAGGCACTGCAGGCAACGGCAGAATTCCAGGGGGCGGAAGACGAACAGCTACCAGCAGTCAGTAAGCTACCCGCCCTGATCGCTCGATATNCTGGTGACCCGGATATGGCTGGATATGCTGAAAGCGCCATAAGGGTGACCAACAATACGCCGCGGGCGGTTGATTTTGGGATGATCTGTACGCAAATGCTGGCCGCGATCATAGCAGGTNANGATGTTAATAAAGCGATAACTGCAGGCCTGGNNGCTGCTTCCGAGACNCAGCGTCNAAANCTGGAAACAGCGCTGGCAGACAANGGCTCTGTNCCGGAATTGACGCGCCAAGTAGGCATGCACTGTGATCTGGGCGCGGGTGTGCCCAGTATCCTGTTTAATCTCAGATCAACTTCGTCTTATGTTGATGCCATCAGAGCCAATATTTATGCTGGCGGCGATAATTGCGGCAGAGCGATCATACTGGGCGCGGCCTGCGGGGCACTTTATGGCGTNGGTGGNGAATGCGGNATACCCCAGGCNTGGCTTGCCAGATTGGAGNATCGAGCGGGGCTAACAGCAGATATCGACAGNTTGCTGGCCTCTGTNGTNGCCCAGTAGCAGAGGTTNACNAAATGAATAAAACGTTAGCGGGGCAGGAACATGCAGCAGGAATTTTTTGACCGGGTAAGCTATGAATTAAAAGATAGAGTAGCCCTGATAACCCTTAACCGGCCTGACAAAATGAACGCATTTGATGCGGCGATGTACCAGGGTGTGAATCAGGCGCTGGATACTTTCCATTCGTCTGAAGATGCNTGGGTGGCGGTCATTCAAGCGGAAGGTGACCGGGCNTTTTCAGTCGGCGCTGATGTCAATGCGCTCAATGANCTAGCNAGTCAGGGCATAACCAGCGGTCTCGGTGGGCTNAATATTGATCAGCAGATGGTGACAGANAAACCTATTATTGCTGCCGTNCAGGGCTACTGCGTAGGCGANGGCGTTAACCTGGTTCTGGCATGTGACATGGTTTTTGCCGATGCAAGTACACAATTCATGATCTCGGAAGTCAGGATTGGCGTGAATCCGGTTGATATACCGCTTAAGCTGGCTCGTCGTTTAGGTTATGCAAAATCTTTTGCCTTTCTATCNCCCGGTGATGCCAAGGACGCGAGCTGGGCTNACAGCGCAGGCTTGGTCGAGCATATCAGNGCGGCTGGAGAATTGCGCACAGATGCTTTTGATTTTGCTCGGCGGTTGGTGCAGGAGTGTGCGCCACTTGCCTTGCGNGCACAGAAGGCNACACTCTGGCAGGCGGTCTATGGTGATGAAGCATCAGCGAGGAAGCTNGGCGACCAGCGCCGGGCGCAGATTCGTCTGTCGGAAGATTATGCCGAAGGCAGATTAGCCTTCATGGAAAAACGGGGNCCCACTTTCAANGGTCGATAGCNCCCTGAGGCTAAGAGCCCNGATAGCGATNNCGAGCTGAAGCACCACTCCCAGGGCGCTGTTTTTGGTACACAATGGTATTGATAACAGGGNTNCAANGTATTAATGAGCNGCCAACATAGAATGCTAAAATNCATGCCGCATGACTAATCAATATTACATGAGCTCTATTACATGAAATCTANNNCATGAACGTTTCAGGCGGACAGTCGCTATCGGCACTAGATCAACCGCCTGGCTGGTCTGCAAATTTATCGTTGCAGTTTGCTGTTAAAGGCAGCCGCACCNTTATNGCCGGTAAATCCTTCCANGGGCCGCTGGCAGTGCAGAAACCCTTTTATCCTGAGGATGATACCTGCCACGTTTATGTTCTGCATCCGCCCGGAGGCATTGTAGGGGGCGATCAGTTAGCCATTGATCTGACCTTGCAGGAGAGCAGNCATGCCCTGGTAACGACACCGGCAGCCAATAAATTTTACCGTTCCGATAAGCGCTCGTCTCGTTTGCTACAGAGCCTGTCGCTGCAGCAGGAGGCGATGCTGGAATGGNTGCCGCAGGAGTCNATCTGTTTTGATCAGTGTAATACCAGAATCAATACCCGGATAGAATTGGCCAGCCATTCAAGATTGATNGCCTGGGATATGATCTGTCTGGGTCGACCGGCATCCGGGGANNCTTTTGCTCAGGGGTCCATCCGTCAGNCCCTGGAAATAAAGCAGCAGGGCAGAGTCCTGCTGAACGATCGGTTACTCATCGANGGCGCNAGCCCNATGCTTAGCGAATCCTGGGGCTTTCATGGTTATGGCGTAATNGGTTATCTGGTNGCCACGCCGGCAACGCCNCATATCCGTGATAAAGTAAGAGAGATAGCCGGTTTTGAGAAATCGNTGCGGCTTACCACTACCTTGATTGATGGCNTACTCATTTGCCGNGTTNTAGCTGACAAGGCTGAGCTGGCCCGTAGAAAACTGATCAAAGTATGGCAACTGATNAGGCCNGAAATCATNGCAAAGGAAGCNATACAACCGAGAATCTGGCATACTTGAGTAGTCGTATCTGCCACTGCATTTCGGTATCAGCNGTGCCAGTCTAATCAAATCATAGAACCGAGCGGTGGAAGGGGAAGGCTGTATGGATTTGTCACCAAGGGAAAAGGATAAGCTGCTGTTATTTACGGCTGCTCTGTTAGCTGAGCGGCGCAAAGCCAGGGGTGTAAAACTGAATCATCCAGAAGCAGTGGCCTTTATATCGGCAGCAATCCTTGAAGGCGCGAGAGACGGCCGCAGCGTAGCTGACTTNATGAGTTATGGTACAACCCTGCTGAGCANAGAGGATGTGATGGATGGCATTGCCGAGATGATTCCTGATGTACAGGTTGAAGCCACCTTCCCCGATGGAACNAAACTGGTTACGGTCCATAATCCCATCACCTAAGNCCACCTTCTTAATGAGAAAGCGTTTATGAAACCAGGCGAATACTTTATTGAATCCGGAGAGATTTCCCTCAATGAGGGTAAAGCCACCTTGATGATCAGTGTGGCTAATAAAGGAGACCGGCCGATCCAGGTGGGTTCTCATTACCATTTTTATGAAACCAACAGTGCGCTTGAATTTGAGCGTGAGCTAACTCGGGGTTTTCGACCCAATATTCCGGCGGGTACGGCTATCCGTTTTGAACCGGGTCAGGAGCGTGAGCTCGAGTTAGTTGAATATGCGGGCAACCGGCAGGTGTTTGGNTTTAACGGNAAAGTGATGGGTAAGCTGTAGAAGGCCTTAACCATCGTTGCGCTATCAGGGAGAAAACAGTCATGGTGAAGATGACTCGACAGGCCTATGCTGAGATGTATGGGCCCACCGTCGGTGACAGGGTTCGNTTNGGNGANACGGAACTTATTATCGAGGTNGAAGAAGACCGGACCAGCTATGGTGATGAAGTTAAATTCGGAGGTGGNAAGGTCATCCGTGATGGCATGGGCCAGAGCCAGTCTGGCTCTGAGGAAGTCGTTGATGTCGTTATTACCAATGCTCTGATATTAGACCACTGGGGCATCATTAAAGCTGATATCGGTATTAAAGATGGCAGGATCAGTGGCATTGGCAAAGCCGGAAACCCGGATACCCAGTCCAGTGTCGACATTGTGATTGGCCCAGGCACGGAAGCCATCGCCGGTGAAGGCATGATTACCACACCCGGTGGTATTGATGCGCATATCCACTTTATCTGCCCTCAGCAGGTGGATGATGCCTTGATGTCTGGGATCACGACCATGCTCGGCGGTGGTACCGGGCCGGCAACCGGAACCAATGCGACGACCTGTACGCCAGGNCCCTGGAATATTCATCAGATGCTCAGAGCCGCTGATGAGTTGCCCATGAANCTCGGTTTTATGGGTAAGGGCAATACCAGTTTGCCAGAACCGCTGCTGGATCAAGTCGCCGCGGGCGCCATGGGGTTAAAACTTCATGAGGACTGGGGTACCACGCCGGCAGCTATTGATAATTGCCTGGCNGTGGCTGAGCAGGTCGATGTCCAGGTCGCTATCCACACTGACACATTAAATGAATCAGGTTTTGTTGAGGACACGATTGCCGCCTTCAAGGNTCGCACCATTCATACCTTCCATACCGAAGGTGCCGGCGGCGGCCACGCCCCGGATATTATAAAGGCNTGCGGGCAGGCCAATGTACTGCCTTCAAGCACAAATCCAACTCGGCCGTATACGGTAAATACGGTAGACGAGCACCTGGATATGCTGATGGTCTGTCATCACCTGGATTCGAGTATTGCTGAAGATGTGGCCTTTGCTGAGTCACGCATACGAAGGGAAACAATNGCTGCCGAAGATATCCTCCATGATNTAGGTGCCTTCAGCATGATTGCCTCTGATTCGCAGGCCATGGGACGTGTCGGNGAAGTGATCACCCGAACCTGGCAGACGGCGCATAAGATGAAAGTTCAGCGCGGCCTACTGACCGAGGATAACGACCGTAATGATAATTTTCGCGCAAAAAGGTATATCGCAAAGTATACGATCAATCCTGCTATTTCACACGGTATCTGCCATGAAGTTGGNTCCCTTGAAGTGGGCAANCTGGCCGACATAGTGTTGTGGAAACCGGCNTTCTTTGGCGCTAAACCNGCCCTGATTATTAAAGGCGGTATGATCTCTGCAGCAGCAATGGGGGACCCAAATGCCTCTATACCGACGCCGCAACCGGTTCACTTTCGTCCTATGTTTGGTGCCCTGGGCAAAGCCAGGAACGCCACCAGTATGACCTTCATGTCGCAGTTAGCCATCGAGAATGATATCGCGAACCAGTTGGGCTTGAGGAATCTGGTCAGTGCCGTGCGAAACACGCGGAATATTGGCAAGAAGGACCTGATTCATAACAGTTACCAGCCAGATATTGAGGTGGACGCGCAAACTTATCAGGTCAGGGCCGATGGTGAGTTACTGACTTGCGAACCNGCACAGGTACTGCCGCTGGCGCAGCGTTACTTCCTGTTCTGAAACGTGAATCGNAAGTGGTTGTGTTGACATNAGCCCTCTCCCTTTCTGATTCACTAGAGAAGANTTTTTTTATGGCNTATTTATCAATATCTGATTTGGCAGAGGCCAATGCCATTCCCCAGACAACGCTGACCCTGCCTTTTGAATTACGCCAGAAGGCGCGTTTTAAATCGAAGCTGGACGATGGCAGGGAAGTNGGCTTGTTTCTGGANCGAGGNAACACGCTGCAGCACGGNGATCTNCTTGAGGCCGAAGATGGTACCGTGATCCAGGTCAGGACCGCTTCAGAAAAGGTCACCCAGGCTGAGACAGATTCTCCTTTGCTTATCGCCAGGTTGTGTTTCCATCTGGGCAANAGGCATGTNCCATTGCAGATNAGTGAAACCTGGCTACGTTACCAGTGTGATCATGTACTGGATCAACTGGTCGAAAGCCTGGGCGGGCGGATAAGCCATCTATCCGCACCGTTTGAGCCTGAGTCAGGCGCCTATCAACAGCCATCTCATCGACNCGCCCAGCATCATGGGCATACGCAACCNNNTGAAAATGACTNAGNCTTCCGCCAACCGTTTTAATAAGGCNGAGTTCAGGCTATGGCAACTGATTTCACCGACTTTGCCGGTGGGTGCTTATGCCTATTCACAAGCGCTCGAAACTGCNGTTGAAACCGGCTGGGTCAGGGATCGGGCCAGCGCCTATGAATGGATATCAGGCCAGCTCGAGNCAACCCTGGGCCGGCTTGAGGTNCCGATTTTTATGCGNTTGTCCGGGGCTTTTGCTAAAACCGACCTGGCTACGGCAGACCACTGGAACCGGTTTCTGTTGAGCTCCAGGGAAACCAGCGAGCTGTTATTGGAAGATCAGCAATTAGGCCAGGCTTTGTCTCGTCTGCTCAAGGACCTGGAGTTTGAGTTGCCGGATTNTTTNGGTAGCGAGCCGGTCGCCTACTTAACCGTATATTCGTTTGCTGCCCANTACTGGTCGATACCACCACAACAGGCACTGCCTGGGTTTTTGTGGAGTTGGTGTGATAATCAGGTCAGTNCCCTGATAAAATTGATGCCGTTCGGGCAGACCGATGGACAACGCTTGCTGGCGGAACTGACAGAAATCATACCAGCGGTTATCGATCAATCCAGNGCGCTCAGTGACGATGAAATTGGCAATACGGCTTATGGTGTGGCGATGGCCAGTTCCNTGCACGAAACACAATATTCGCGATTGTTTCGATCTTAATAATCAACTTGGATGAGGTAAAATGACAAAAGGTAATGCGTTGAGGNTAGGTGTTGGCGGTCCCGTCGGCTCAGGTAAAACGGCTTTGGTAGAAGCGCTCTGTAAGAAAATGCGCAGCCAGTACGAGATAGCAGTGGTGACCAATGACATCTATACCCAGGAAGACGCCGAATTCCTGATACGAAGCCAGGCNCTGCAGGATGACCGTATTATNGGTGTGGAGACCGGTGGCTGTCCGCACACGGCGATTCGTGAAGATGCCTCGATGAATCTGAATGCGGTGGCCGAGCTAAATCACAAATTTCCTCAGCTGGACATTATTTTTATTGAAAGTGGCGGCGATAATTTAAGCGCGACCTTCAGTCCTGAACTGTCAGATCTCACCATTTATGTCATTGATGTGTCCGCCGGAGACAAGATTCCGCGCAAAGGCGGCCCTGGCATTACCCGGTCCGACCTCCTGGTAATCAACAAAACCGACCTGGCANCCTATGTTGGTGCNTCGCTGGAGGTGATGAAAACGGATTCGCAGCGTATGCGAGGAGANAGAAAGTTTACCTTTACCAATTTGAAGCAGAATGATGGTGTAGACGTGGTTTCAGCGTTCATTGTTGAGCAGGGNATGGTCTGAGTTNATTCTGANGGAGCACAATNNAGACCAGTAAGTTGAATCAGTAAGCGNCCGTAATGGCAGGCAACGGAATGAGCCAAGGAGTTATGAGATGAAAAGAGTCCNTCTGGGTGAGTTGGAAGTGAGCGCTATTGGCCTGGGTTGCATGGGTATGTCCCAGGCGTATGGCGAAGCTGATGCNGCAGAATCGGAAAGAACCCTGCACCGAGCCCTTGATATCGGCGTGAGTTTTCTTGATACAGCCAATGCCTATGGTATGGGCCACAATGAGGAACTCATCGGCCGGGTGTTAAAAGCCCGCCGTGCNGAAATTCAGCTGGCCACTAAATTTGGCATTACCCTGGTAGATGGCCAGCGCGGTATTAATGGTCATCCGGATCAAGTTGAGATGCGCTGCGATGAATCCCTGAGNCGACTTCAGACCGACGTCATTGACCTTTATTACCTGCACCGTCTGGATCCTTTGGTCCCCATTGAAGATACCGTGGGCGCCATGTCTCGCCTGGTGGAAAAAGGTAAGGTNCGCTATTTAGGTCTGTCTGAGGTTTCGTCTGTGACGCTCCGACGGGCCCATCGTGTTCATCCCATTTCTGCAGTTCAGTCTGAGTACTCTTTGTGGACGCGTGACCCTCATACTCATGTGTTACCTGNGTGCGGTGAATTAGGCGTTGGATTTGTGCCATTCAGTCCGATGGGCAGGGCCATTCTGACAGGGACCATAACGGGCCAGGATTCAATANGGGAGAGCGGTGATATGCGCNCCACCATGCCGCGGTTCCAGGGTGAAAACCTGCAANTGAATCTGCAACTGGTGGCGAGACTAGGATTGATTGCAGATTCGCTTAATGTCACTCGTGGCCAGATNGCCTTGGCCTGGTTACTGGCACAGGGAGACTTTATTGCCCCCATACCTGGCACAAAACGAGTTAGTTATCTCGAAGAAAATGCGTCTGCTGCAGACNTTGTTCTCAGCGATGAGATCATCGGCCAGGTAGATAAGTTGTTTAGCCGTGACAATGTGGCCGGTGAGCGATATACAGCNGCAGGCATGAAATCACTTGACCAGGATGAATAGCCAGCTTTNTAAGTAAAACTGACTGGTCNAGATNTCTGCTGATGACACCTGTTNTTTAGCCGAATTTCNACTCAACTAAAACGGCGATTTTTCGCTTTGCGGATTCTTTTTCGCTGCCTTGCAATTCCTTTGAAGAAGGCNAAGGGGTTCATTCGAAAAATGCGCCATACCAGGCGCATGAGGTGCGGAGCAGCTTTGAAGCCCAGCGTCTTCTGNCCATTGCCNGCAAACAGNCTCAGNTGGGGTACATCGATTACGTCTATNGGTACNGTCAGGGCAAAATGTTCGGTACGGGGTATCAGGCAGGTGACNTGATTACAGGCCTGGTAGCGCACACTGATATCCAGGGTCAATTCAGTGACGGTGAGGGGTTTGAGTTCGGATGCGACTTTNGATAAAGCATATATGGGTATCTGCACATCTAGCTGACCGGTCCAGACCGCCAGTTCAAGATTTAACTCNTGAAGCCATAGCGGTGTAGTCGCTGGCANGATGGCTTGCTGCACGACCAAGCCATCGGGTCCATTTACGTTGATTTCGACGGGAATCATTCCTGCNGGCGCTGGTTTACCGTAAAGATGTANTCCTGGGCTCATTTCAAACCGAACGACAACTCTNCGTTGTGCACCCTGTTTTATGGCGCCACCCAGCAGGCCGACCCGGACNCGAATATCTTCATCACCAGCCTGCATGCTTGTCTCTGGATCACCCAGACTGACCTNCCCTAGCGCTGAATCGATGAGNACCTGGGGGCTTTCTCGACATTTGTAGCTTTCCAGAAAGGTTTTATAGATGACCCTACCCTGCTCATCGGCTACGTAGCTTCCTGGATAGGGGATACCATAGATCGGGATATCACCTGGAAGAACGGTTTCGTTGAGAATTNCATATTGTCGAATNACCTTTGAGTCTTTATCGGAGAGCATGGTGAAGGGCGCAGCAGTTGCATCTATATAGGCTTTAAGTGCCAACTCATCGTCATAGGAAACCACAANCAGGTCAATCCCGGCTGCTTCAAACAGGNTATAATTTNCCCTTAACTCACCGAGTTGGGTCAGACANGGGGGTCACCAGACGACTGAGCGAATGAAGCTCAGGACAACTTTCCTTCCTTGCCGATGTTNNTGNAAGTTTACGNGTCGTCCCAGGTGGTCCGGTAAAGTAAAGTCAGGCAGATACTCACCCAGNGCAGGACCGGCAGGATGACCATTCGGGATGCTTGCCCTTGCAGGATGCTCCAGCGGTGCAGGGGCTTCAAATCCCAGATGATCTGTTTCGTGGATCGGCATAGNTCTACTATACAATAAATGACTGGTNNGGAAAAAGATCAGCNCCCCTCGACAAGCGCTTAGTCGAGCTTACAATTAAGGTGTGTCAGGCATTGACCACGAATGGTTACCGCCGGGTCTCGTCTTGATGGACAATCTCCTGACTGGAGTAATAGTAGTGCAGAGGGTCAAGGTCGGCGCCCAGTGGAACCATTGATAGAGCCTCAAGAAACAAGGAGAACAGCTCCGCCTGGGATGAGATATCTAACTTGTTGTGGAACCTTTTTATCTGCATCGATATAGCTCCTGCAATATCAAAGATGGTAAGTTAAGTCTAACCTCAATAATGAGTTAGATAGCCGATGACTGAAAATAACCTTGCAGGAAACCGTTACCGGGCATCATCCGGCCGATACTTTGAAGAATTCACGGTAGGGGATATTTACGAGCATCGCCCTGGCAGAACCATTACGGAAGCCGACAATACCTGGTTTACCTTGCTGACCATGAATCAGCACCCCATTCATTTTGATGCTGAATACGCCAAATATTCGGAATTTGGCAGACCTATTGTAAACAGCTCGTTGACCCTGGCGATTGTGGCAGGCATGAGCGTTGCAGATGTGAGCCAGAAGGCCATTGCTAACCTGGGTTGGACCGATATAACGCTACCGGCTCCGGTTTTCAACGGTGATACCCTGTATGCGGAGTCTGAAGTGCTGGAAAAACGAGCATCCCGGTCACGGCCTAACCAAGGTATTGTTGCAGTTGCGACCCGGGCTTTTAACCAGGACCAGGTGCTGGTAATGGACTATAAGCGCACTGTTTTAGTCCCTAATCGAGGTTTTGCGGTTGAAGATCGGATCATACAGGAGTCATAGCTATGCAGCTAACCAACAGAGACGGGCAGACCATAACCCAGGAAGAAGAAACATTGATTCTTGATAGCATCAGAAAGTGGCTGGATCGTGATGTTCGCGATCAGGTGCTTGAGCTAGAACATGCGGATGAATACCCCTATGAAATGGTAGAGCAGATGAAGGCGCTGGGCCTGTTTGGCGCAACCATCAGCCAGGCGTACGGCGGCATGGGATTGCCCAGTGCAACCTATGCGAAAATCGTTGTGGCGATTTCCGAGGTGTGGATGTCGCTCACCGGTATCTTCAATTCTCACCTGATTATGGCTGCGGCTGTGGAGCGGTTTGCCACTGAAGCGCAGAAGGCCCGCTTGTTGCCAAAGTTTGTCACCGGCGAACTGCGCGGCGGCCTGGCCCTGACTGAGCCCAATTGCGGCACCGATCTACAGGCGATCCGAACCAGGGCCGTCCGTGATGGTGATGGCTATATTATCAATGGGACTAAAACCTGGATATCCAATGGCCGGGAGGGTAACTGTGTGGCACTACTGGTTAAAACCGACACGCAGATAGAACCGAGACATAAAGGCATGAGCCTGTTCCTGGCCGAGAAAGGACCGGGTTTTGATGTAGGTAAAAAGCTCGAAAAACTGGGCTATAAAGGCATTGATTCGGCCGAGCTCATTTTCGATGACTATCGAATCTCTGCCGATGACCTGATTGGTGGTGTTGAAGGTCAGGGCTTTTACCAGACCATGGGCGGCCTTGAATTGGGAAGAATTAATGTGGCTGCCAGGGGTGTGGGCGTGGCTAATGCTGCCCTTAAAGATGCTACTTCCTATGCGCAGATCCGCGAAACCATGGGGAAACCCATAGGTCAGCACCAGGCTATCCAGACCAAGCTGGGTGATATGGCAACGCGATGCGCAGCGGCACGCCTGCTGGTTGAAGATGCGGCTCGATCTTATGATCGCGGCGAAAGATGCGATATGGAAGCAGGCATGGCCAAGCTATTTGCCTCGGAAGCCGCACTTGAGAATGCCACGGAATGTATGCGTATCCATGGTGCCTACGGTTATTCTAAAGAGCTCCATGTGGAGCGCTATTACCGGGATGCTCCCTTGATGTGTATTGGCGAAGGTACCAATGAGATGCAGCGTATAATAATTGCCAGGCAGTTAATGCAGAGAAATCCGGTGTGATGCCATTGGCAAGCACAGTTTAATCATTCGGAATTGATATGAAGCTCGAAGGCATTCAGGTATTAGATCTATCGTTATTTCTACCAGGGCCCCTGCTGACGCAGATGATGGCAGATCAAGGTGCTGAAGTGATTAAGCTGGAGCCTCGCGGGTCGGGTGAGCCGAATCGGAGTATTGGCCAGAAACGCGACGGTGTTTCAGTTTATTTTGCTAATACCCATAGGGGCAAACGCAGTGTGCAGTTAAATTTGAAAACGCCAACTGGGCTTGAGATGGCGATGAAACTGGCCGCTGAGGCTGATGTCATTGTAGAGGCATTCAGACCGGGGGTTATTAGCCGTCTTGGTCTTGATTATGAGGCTGTGAAGGCAGTGAACCCGGATGTCGTTTATATTTCCCTGTCCGCGTTTGGCCAGGACGGTCCTTACGTTAAAAAACCCGCCCATGATCTGGCCACAGAGGCTTATGCAGGCGTTCTCAGTACCAATCTTGGCTTTGATGGCAAACCGGCGATGCCAGCCATTCCGGCAGCCGACATGCTGGCTGCGACCATGGGACTATCTGCGGTACTCATGGCGCTGCTCAGGCGTAAGGATACCGGCAGGGGCGATTATATTGACCTGGCCATGATGGATTCACTGATGGCCTGTCTGCCTAACAGCATGGGCTCCGTATTTGCCGATAAGGAGGCGCCCAGCGTTAAACAAGAGCGCATCTGGGGTGGCAATGCCATGTACAACATCTACCAGACCGCGGACCAAAAATTCATCGTACTGGGTGCATCAGAAATTCATTTTGCCGAAAATCTGCTGCGCAAATTCGAAAGGTTGGACTTGTTGCCTCTATGCGCGCAGCCTCCGGGGCCCAGCCAGGAACCGGTTCGTGAATTCTTTTGCGAAACCTTCCAGAGTCAGAGTCAGGATTATTGGGTTCAATGGTTCGAGGATGTAGATGCGGCATTTGCACCGGTGAACAGCCTGCGGCAGGGGGCAGATAATGAGCAGGTACGATATCGACAGATGATTGTTGTGGATGAAAATGGCCGAGAACATATCGGTATCCCTATGAAGTTTCTTGATGAGCCCGGGCAGATCCATTTTGCTGCTCCCGAACTGGGCCAGCACAACACAGAGATAGCCAGGCGACTGGGCTATAGTGAAAGTCAGATCAGACAGTTGCGGGAAAGTGGTGCCTTTGCTTAGTGGCTGCTTTTTAAAGCTGTTGAGTAGAAGGAATATCCAGTATCGGATAGGCAACCCTCAGGTGGTTGCTTCCTTAATCCTTGGGATGAGTTCCTGACCGTATTCAATGGCGTCGTTGTAGGGATCAAAGCCGCGGATGAGCACGCCATCAACGCCAAGCTGGTAATAGGCAGCAATCGCATCTGCAACCTGTTTCGGGGTGCCCACCAGGGCAGTAGTATTGCCTGAACCAGCCGCTGCGGCAGCAATCGGTGTCCACAGCCGCTCATCGTGGATGTCTCCCTGCGCTGAAAGGCGTAACAGTCGTTTGGCGGTTTCAGCCTCTGGTACTGCAGTTCGTGCTTTCATAGGGGTCACTGCAGACAGGATTGATTCGGCTTTCTGCCAGGCTGCAGATTCGGTCGATGCGATGATAGGGCGAAAGGATAGCTGGTACTTTGGTTGCCGTTGGTGTTCTGCGGCCTGCTCGTTAATGCGCTGCATAATCTGCGTTATGTTGGCTCTGGATTCTCCAAACAGGGCATACACATCGGCATGTTTTGCACCTACTGATATGGCTGGATCTGATATGCCGCCGAAATAGATGGGCACGTGTGGCGTCTGATACGAGTGTACCTCCGAATTTGCCTTTTCAACCTTGTAGTGGCTGCCGTCATGATCGAAGGGTTGGCGGTTGAGCCAGACCTTCTTCATAACTTCAATATATTCGTCGGTTCTCGCATAACGCTGGTCATGGCCGAGGAAGTCGCCGTCCCTTCTTTGATCGAAATCAGAACCACCGGTGATGATATGTATCAGTAACCGGCCCTTGCTGAGATTGTCTAAGGTGGCTATTTTGCGGGCTGCAAGGGTAGGTGCTATAAACCCGGGTCGGTGCGCTACCAGGAACTTGATTCGGCTGGTGTGGGCCACGCAGTAACTGGCAATCTGGAAGCCTTCCGCTGATGCTGAGCTGTAGCCCACCAGAGCTGCATCAAACCCGGATGTTTCATGGGCCTGAGCGAAGGCAGCCAGATATTCTGCGTCGATACCACCACCGATGACGTGAACGGATGTTCCGTCTGATGGTGCGACTCCAATCATCCCCAGGACTTGCATTGCCATAGCTAGCTCACGATAGTTCTCTGAACAGGGTGGCCCTAGTTCAGCTATTGAGACCCTAGGGTTATAACAATTTGTCGGTTAAATGTTAAGTGCTAACCGCCGCAAGGCCAGGGTTGCCGCTTGAATCAATTGATCTATCGGCCTCATGATAGAAGTTGGCCGGGTCCGGCCTGCCATGGTTAGCGGGTTAATATTCTCGTGCAAGCGTTCCCGCCGGTAAAATCTGCTGACAGGGTCTGGGTTTAATTGGTTCAGGGTCTATTTGTGAATTGTGTTATGTTTGCAGTTCAATCTACATCAGAATGCAACGTTGAATACGACAAGACGTGACCTACTCAGGATATTATCGGGAAGTGTAACCGCCGTGGCTGTAGGCTCGCCTCTGCTGGGTTGCTCACCGGCCAATGAAACTGTGGTTGATGCAGATACCACGTCGCAAACAGGAATGGCACCCATGACCGATCAGCCGCTTCATTACAAAACCTTATCAGCAGTCGCAGCGCAGATCGCCCAGGGTGATCTCAATTCTGTTGATGTCACTGGCGCACTGCTGGCGCGGATCGATCATCTTGAACCTCGTCTGCACGCTTATATCGCGGTGATGAGAGAACAGGTTCTGGCAGCAGCAGCGCAAGCTGATGTGCTCCGAGACCAGGGTAAGATGCAGGGGCCTTTACATGGCGTACCCATTGCAGTTAAGGATCTGTGCCATAAGGCAGGCTGGGTTACCACCGCCGGGCACAGCTTTCGGAAAAAGGCCATTGCCGACTTTGATGCCACCGTCGTCTCCAGACTCGAGGCAAGCGGTGCCATATTGCTAGGTAAGCTGGCAACAACGGAAGGCGCTATGGTGGGCTATCACAGAGATTTTCAGGTACCGCGAAACCCCTGGGGAGACCTGGATCGTTGGCCAGGGGTATCATCCGGCGGCTCGGGTGTTGCAACCGCAGCTGGGCTTTGCTTTGCATCGCTGGGCACTGATACAGGTGGTTCTATCCGGTTTCCATCAGCGGTCAATGGCATTGTCGGGCTAAAACCAACCTGGGGAAGGGTAAGCCGTCACGGTGTGCTTGATCTGGGGCCCACACTCGATCATATAGGGCCCATGACCCGCAGCGTGCGCGATGCAGCACGAGTGCTTGGCGTAATAGCCGGGCATGATAACAAAGACCCCACATCGCTCGCAGATGCCGTGCCAGATTATGAGGTTGAGATGGAAAAAGGCGTGCAGGGCTTGCGCATTGGCTGGGATAAAGACTTTGCTACTCGGGACGTTGAAGCCCATGTCGCAGAGGCAGTCAGCCAAGCCGTATCACGACTGGCAAGCCTGGGAGCAGAGATTGTTGACATCAAGGTACCGCTTCTCGAAGCAGATGAAGTGGCGGCATGGGGTGTCATAGCAGCCTCGGAGGCTGCTGCCGTTCACGAAGCAACTTTCCCATCGCAGGCCGATGCCTATGGCACCTACTTCCATGGGTTTTTAAGTGAAGGGCGTAGCGCCAGCGCAGTGGACCTGGCCAAAGCGGTGTTTGCCCGAAAACGTGCAGCCGGGCGCATGGCGCCTGTTTTCCATGGCATTGATGTGCTGGCCTGCCCCACCTTGGCCAGCGAATCGTTCCGCTACAACCCTGAAGATGCTTATGGTGGCCTGGATACTAGTAAGGGCACCATAGCGGGTGTGCCTCTGGCCTGGTTTGCTCGCAGCTCACGTTTTATTACTGTGTGGGACTATAACGGGTATCCTACCTTGACGCTGCCTTGTGGTTTTTCTCCTGAGCAGATTCCGTTGAGCCTGCAATTAGTCTCCGCGCCGCTCAATGAGGCCGCCTTATTAAAGGCAGGCTATGCTTTCGAACAGGCTTCAGAATTTCATACTCAGCATCCTTCGTTAGCTTAGTACCCAGGGTCTGCTAGAGCAGGGTTTTTGAACTTAGGATGCTGGCAGTAAATCTGGGTTGGCAGCATTTCCCGCTGCTATAGTTCAACCCTGATCCCTGCTGTAACCCTGAAGTCTTTTATATGTTCCTTGCCGGTGAGTTTATTAATGCTGATAAATCCAGTCCGGGCTGATCAGTTGAATACTGCAGACTTGATGACCAATAATAAGTCCCCAGACTTGTTTGTGAGGTATTTCCAGCCGACCGGGCCTGTTCGGAGTTCCTTTGTAATTCAAAGTCGGATAGTGTAAATCTGGTTTAGGTGATCACCATGCTGGATTGACAAGGGTGTTGGCTATCGAGTTGGCCAGGGATTGGCGAGAGCGTTAAGGCTTCACAGGAAAGATCAATGACAATGCCATTTGAAGGGTTAAAAGTGGTCGATTTA
>NZUN01000014.1 GCA_002697205.1 Gammaproteobacteria bacterium | reverse complement strand
AAAGAAAAAAGGGTTTAACGGCTCTTTTTTTTGCTTTAAAGAAAAAAGGGTTTAACGGCTCTTTTTTTGTCTGGCTTTCCACCACTACATTAACTCTGTTCTCTATTAACTCTATGCAACGAAGAAGTTGGCGGCAATGGGTTTGCTGGCCAGGCCAGTAAAGTCATTGGCTCGCTAATAATACGTTGCTAAGGCCGTGTTTTGGCCAACATGGTGATTTTCATGACTAACTAGACTGTGCAGGGCAATCGAACGCGCTGTGTCGAGTGGGACTGTAGCCATTAATTTTTTGTTTAATGCCCATTAAAAATTACCTAAGTTTGACTGACTCGTGCGAAAATTCGCAGCTGTTCGTAAGTGCCAGTAAAAGAAAATGAAAGGTAAATCTATGAATGTGCTGTCTGGATTATTTGTGGTATTACTGTCCCTGGGTAGTGCTGGGCAGGCGATTGCCAGTGAATCTACCGATTTGGATGATATAAGGCGTGAGCTCGCTGCCCTGGTAAGTCGAGTGGCCGCCCTGGAAGCGGAAAATGCGGCATTGAAATTAGATAATGCGGCCAAGAGTAGGCCCGATGATGCTATGGGTGCTGCAGCCAAGGCACTGGTCTTGCCAGCACCAGGCTCGGATTCCTGGACAGATAATATTAAATTGACCGGTGATTTTCGTTATCGTTATGAAAGCCTGGATGTTCAGGACTCGGTTGATCGAGAGCGTAACCGATTGCGTACCAGAATAGGCTTGCAAGCCGCAGTGAGTGATGACCTGGAGGTGATTGTAGGTCTTGCCAGCGGTAGCGTAAATCCCGTTTCCACCAACCAGTCTCTCAGTGGTGCAGGTTCGACCAAGGACATGGGCTTGGACCTGGCTTACCTGCAGTGGTCCATGAGTGATCTGTTGACTCTGAGGGCGGGTAAATTTAAAAACATCTGGTTTAAACCGGAAAAGTCGGAGTTGCTCTGGGACAACGATTACAATCCTGAAGGGTTTGCCGTGTCTTATCGATCTGATGAGGTTTTTGTGCATGGTGCGCTAAATTGGCTCGAAAGTGATACTAAAAAAGGTCAGTCCTTCGTTATAGGGTTACAGGGTGGGCTGGTAAGACAATTGGGTGGCGCTAGGGTCACTGCGGGTTTGGGCTATTATGAATTAGCCATTGCCGGGCGCGGCACCTTTTTTGACGACGAAGATTACTTTGGCAACAGCCAGACCTGTTCGGGCAATACGGCCATTCCAGCGTGTGGTTACCATTATGACTATGAGCAGTTTCAGGTTTTTGCACAAGCGGAGTTGAATTTTGGCGGCGCCCCGGTGGTGCTGTTTGCAGAGCAGGTTCAGAATCTCGCCATAGAAACAGCAGACAAGGGCTGGGCTGCTGGCTTTAGATTGGGTAAGGCAAAGCGGGCAGGTTCCTGGCAGTTTGGCTACCGGTATAACCACCTTGAAGCCGATGCGGTATTTGGCTTAACCAGCAATTCTGACTTTGCCGGTGGTGGCACTGATGCTAAAGGTCATATCTTCAAAGGCGATTGGGCTGTTAGTGAAGTATGGATTGTGGCGGTGACCTTGTTTTCTAATGAGCAGGATATGACTAATGGCTCGCGTGATTATCGCCGGATTCAGGTAGATACCCAGGTCAAATTCTAAACCCTGGAAATCACAACCACAGCTTCAGATTACGCTTTTGCCGGGTTTACATAACCAGGTAGCGCTGTTTTTCTCCCAGATTAAGGTGAGATCATAATACGAGGTGAATTTGTTTCGATGATTTGTTAGCTTGAGAGATACATGGAGGAGAGTGGGCAGGCGCCTTGCTCTTCCCAGATCGTTGAGGAGGTTATCATGAGTTGGCAAGACGAAATAAACGAGATCCAACGACAAAGCCGGATGGCCGAGCAGATGGGTGGCGAAGAAAGCATCGCTTTCCATCATGGCAGGGGAAAGCTCACTGTACGTGAAAGGATAGACCTGCTTCAGGACCCTGCCAGCCTGGAGGAAATAGGCACTTTGGCAGGGTCACCTGACTGGCAGGGGCAGATCTTAAAATCGCTCAAACCGTCGAATACGCTTATTGGTACCTGTAAGGTAAATGGCCGTAAGGTTGCCTTTTCTGGAGGCGATTTTACCATCCGGGGTGGTTCGGCTGATGCAAATGTAGGCAATAAGTCAAGGTTCATTGAGCAATATGCGCTTAGCTCTAGGTTGCCTTATATCAGATTACTTGATGCTACCGGTGGCAGCGTTAAAACTTTTGAAAAGATAGGCCGTACTTACTTGCCAGAGGGTGCCGGAGCAGATTTGGGTATCAAATTGATGCAGACAGTGCCGGTGGTGTCTGCTGTCATGGGTTCTGTAGCCGGGTTGCCGGCGGTGCAGGCCTGCCTGTGTCATTTTAACCTGATGGTCAGAAATACCAGTCAGGTTTTTGTTGCAGGACCCAAGGTAGTCGAGCAGGCGACAGGCCAGCCGATTACTAAGGAGGACCTGGGCGATGAACGTATCCAGGTCAAAAATGGTGTCATCATGAACCTGGCCGATGATGAAGCCGATGCCATAAACCAGATTAAGCGATTTCTTTCTTACCTGCCTTCAAGTGTGCACGAACTACCACCGGTTATTGACTGCGAAGATGATCCTGATCGACGTGAGCAGCGGCTGATGAGTATTGTGCCAAAAAATCGTCGGCAGATTTATGATCCAAAAAAGATTCTACAGTCAGTCCTTGACCTGGATAGTTTTTTTGAAATAGGGCCTTATTATGGTAAGGCACGGGTCACAGGGCTTGCCCGTATCAATGGCATGCCCTGTGCCGTGATGGCAAACAACCCCAAATTCAATGGTGGTTCCATGGATATTGCGGCCGGGGAAAAAACGATTAGGTTGGTCGAATTGAGTGAAACCTTTAATCTGCCTCTGATCTATTTTGCTGATGAGCCAGGGTTTTCGGTTGGCCAACAACAGGAAGTCGCTGGTATTGTCAGAGCAGGCGCAAGGGTTTTAACGAAAATACACAATAGTTCAATGCCCTATGCCTGCATTGTGATCCGGCAGCTATATGGTGTTGCCGGAGGGCTGCATCACCGTGAGAAAGGATTTTATCGTCGTTATGCATGGCCTTCTACGCATGGCGGTTCGATGCACATAGAAGGAGGTACTGCAATTGCTTACAAGCGGGAGATTGAATCAGCAACGGATCCTGAGGCGAAACGGCAGGAAATTGAAGATCGGCTCCAAGCTATTTCATCGCCTTTCCGTAATGCGCACGCATTCGGTATCGAAAATATGATAGACCCCAGGGATACAAGTCCGCTGTTGTCTGAATTCATGTTAGATGCCTACCGGCTTCTGCCCGAATCTTTAGGAGAATCGCCAGGATTAAGTTACACGCCCTAGCCAGAAAACCTTATTTTACTGTAGGAGAAAATGATGTGTGATGAAGATACGGTAGCGGAGTCGGATATCTATCTGAGAAATTTGTCGAGGCGGCAATTCAACACGCTAACGGCTGGGGTGGCTGTTGCTGCTTTATGGCCAGGCAATGCAAGTGCACTACAGGTTCGAGGCTCTGATGTTGAAGTAACCACCCCGGATGGCACAGCAGATGCTTTTTTCGTACATCCGGCACAAGGAAANCATCCTGCAGTGCTGATCTGGCCNGATATCCTGGGATTGCGGCCNGCGTTCCGNGGTATGGCNACCCGGCTTGCGGAATCAGGNTATGCNGTGCTGGTGGTTAACCCATTTTACCGGGATGCNCGANCGCCAGTGGTCTCAGAAGGNGCAAGTTTTCAGGATCCAGAGACTCGGGCCAAGATCCTGCCTTANGCCAGGCGCCTTTCTGCTGAAACCCATTTTACCGACGCGGCTGCATTCATGGCATTNCTGGATGCCCAGGATGGCGTTGATATNAAGCGAAAAGCCGCCACTATGGGCTATTGTATGGGTGGACCTATGGTGATGAGAACGGCGGCAGTCGCGCCGGACAGAATAGGCGCGGGCGCCTCTTTTCATGGTGGTGGNCTGGTNACNGCCAACCCAGATAGCCCTCATCTGCTCGTGNCGAAAATGAAGGCTCAGTTTCTCATCGCTGTGGCTGAAAATGATGATAAGCGTGCACCGGATANTAAACAGACATTAGNAGAGACTTTTCTGGCAGCNGGTNTAAAAGCAGAGATTGAAGTCTATGAAGGTGCCATGCANGGCTGGTGTCCGCCTGATTCGAGAGTTTACAATCAGCCCCAGGCAGAGCGAGCCTGGNNNCGTTTACTGGCACTCCTCCAGGATGCGCTTTAGGGGCTTACTAATTAACCCCGTGGTTGAGTGGAGCGCGGACTCAGACCAATCAACTCGCCTGGTTGAACTGTCCTGGTGATCAGGATCTGTTTATCAGGGCCTTTTAATCAGGGCCTTTTATTAAGAGCCTTTTATTAAGAGCTATCTGGCTGTTATGGCTTCAATCTCAACGAACATCAGTGGTCTCACCAATCCGGCTATCTGAACGGCAGACCGGGCGGGCAGATTAGGCTGCTCCTTGGTTCCAAAATACTGCACGTAGGCTTCCATAAATCCGGCAAAGTCCATGGCATTGTNNTTTGCGGGGTCGCCNACTAGAAATACGGTTAACTTGATGATATTACCCATGTTCATTCCCTGGGACTTAAGGTTTTGTTTGATACGTTCAAANACACTGATAGTCTGTGTCTTGGTATCACCGTAAAAGGCCGGGGTGCCTGGTTTTGCGGTTTTATCGGCAGTCCCAGGTACGGTGCCGCTGTGGAAAGTAATGGTCGTTCCTGCGGGGACTTCCACGGCAGATGCGATGGGGAAGGTTGAGTTATTAGGTAGTGGGTGCCGAATAACGTCGGCAAATGCGCTGCCAGATAACCACAGGGTAAAGATCGCGAGTATCAATAANTTTTTTTTCATCGTTTTTTCCTGGTGAGTTGGTAACTAGTTTTAGATTGCTGGGTTTGTTTATTGTGCATNGCCTGGGNCCGGTAGCGCCTGAATGTAGCGCACCACATCCCGCATGGATTCATCATCCGTTAGGGTATTCATCATNAGCTTCATCTGCTGCCCATAACTATCATCCGGATGGGATCCCCGGGCGCCAGAATTAAAATTTCGGAGTTGGCTAAGCAGATACCAATCGTTCTGGCCNGCCAGGGCTGGACTTCTTAAAGTAGCTATTCCCTGGCCTTGGTCGCCGTGACAGGTTGCACAGTCAGCATACAGTTTACGGCCTTTGGTGGAATCCCCGGAAATCGTGGCTGGGGTTNCATCTACAGGCCATTGAATGATCCATTGCACCAGGGCATCGATTTCGNTATGGGNNAGATAGTCAGCCATGGCCTTCATCTCCCGGCCATTTTCATCGCTGGCGTGTATGCCGCGATANTNTTTTTGAAAGCCTTGNAGCTGNTCACGAANATACCAGGCTTCCATGCCAGCAATTTTAGGNGCACCAATGNCCTCGTTACCNCTGCCNTCAACNCCGTGNCAGGTAACGCATATANCNANNTTNGCTGGCNTTGNATCGCTNATNGCCTGTGATGANNNNAAGGCCAGAAGCAAAGAAATCAGNCCATTAAGAAGTATTGTCTTCATGATNGTTCAGCTCGTTTTTACTCGTTCACGTTGATCTATTTCATTGATAGCAAAATGAGCAGAACTCACAGCNCCCTCTTGCCACGCAGCATGATAGCTGATTTGATCACCTATCATAAAATGCCGGCCACTTGCCTGCTGCAGGGTTTTGAAATATGAATCACGCGCTTGTTGTGACCAGTGTGAGTCGCAGCCCAGCATATGATTCATGCGGTGCCAGGGCACGGTGACNCCGGCGCTAAGATGTTTTCGATAGTCAGGGTGTACCTGCTCTCCCTGTGACAGTGCCTTTTCAATTCTGTCTTCGTGTTTGAGCTCCCCCCACATCTGGCCATTTTTATTACCGAAAACATAGGCTCCAAGGATGATGCCTTTTTCCTTATGTATGCCATGCGACGGATACCATATTTGTTGAATGTCCTGATTGGTCCAGGAAAAACCACCATAGATTGATTGCTTTTCCCAGAATCTTTCGTTTGCCTGAAAGCCAATTTTGGTCAGCTTGCCGCGGCCCGGTGCTTTCAGGCCTTCAACATAGCGGGTCGGGAAATTGTGTATCAGGCCAGTAACCAAATGTGTCGGTATACTATTCAGGCAGTAGTCGGCTTCCACCTGTTTACGTTNACCTTCATGTTCATACTCCACCGCAATACTTTCGNTTCGATTCATAATGGATCTAACCTGGGCGCCGGTTGTTACCTGATGGCCAACCTTTTTCATGAAAGCCTTAACGATCATATCCATACCGCCAACAGGTTGCAGCAGCGGGCTACCCTGGTCCGNNCCTTCCGCCCAATGCATTCGAAAGCGCCAGAAATCAGCCTTCAAAAGCTCTGAAAAATCATAAACGCCTTTCTTGATCGCTGGCATCAACATCCCGCCGGACTGGAGTCCTGCCCGAGTAGATCCTTTGTACAGGTGGTTTTTTGATAAGTCGCCATAGCTNTTAAGGAAATCCAGTAGAAGCCCTGCGTCTAATTCTGAAAAAGGTTTATCAAGATCTTCTGGTGCGATTGATTTGGCCATCAATTCGGTCATGAAACCCCTGGCATCGGCCAGATACTCCTTACTGCGAACGGGTTTACCTTGATTGAATTTCGGNTCCTGGACCCAGGCATTGCGATTATCATTTTCAAAGATTTCAAGTTCAACACCCAACTCTTTGCAATAAGACAATATCTTGTGGTGGGTATGNGGAATTCGTGCCGCACCTGCGTTCATGTACAGGTGTGGCGCCTGATCAAATTGACATTGCTGGGGGTTACCGACTTCATCAATAAAATCGCCGTGGCGTACGGTAAAATTCCGACCCCCGGGTCGGTNTGATGCTTCCAATATAATGCATTGGTAACCNGCCTTCGATAGCTCATAGGCCGAGGTCAGGCCGGATATTCCNGCTCCAAGGATAACCACTTTGCGNTTCTTGCCTGCTAGAGGANCCAGCTGCGGCGTGANCGAGTGCTCGATGACAGGCGTCATTCCCAGGGCAGTGGTAACCTGAAAGACAGCTGCTGAGCCGCCAGCCGCGCCAACCAGGTTCAGGAAATCTCGCCTTGAAAGTACCTTATCCATCTTAGTTACCTTTCAGGACATATTTCTTNACGGCCCGGGGTCCAACCTCNGCGCCATAAATATTGCCCATGGCATCTACAGCAACTCCTTCTGCCGCACTGGTACCTGAGTTATCAGGGTCNGGNTCAGGGTCCGGTATAAAATGTGTAACGAACCCCGTTTNAGCGCTGCCTATCCGGATCCCTCNTTGGTAACCACCATTGCGCCTTGCATTTGATTCAGAGTCAGCGCTATACAAAATATCGTTAGCGTCNATGAATAGGCCACTTGGGCGGCCAAATTGAGTCCAGGTTGCTAGGTGATTGCCTTCTTGATCAAATATTTGAATGCGACTGTTTCCCCTATCGCCTACAAACAGTCGGCCTTGTGAATCCATGGCTAANGCATGGGGGTCTTTAAATTCATTTTTGTCGCCCCCTGAGTTGCCCCAGGATTTCAGGAACTCCCCCTCGGGATTAAATTTGACTACCCGATTGTTGACTGGCTCATCAGGTGCTGAGCCATGACCATCGACAACAAATATATTGCCATTGGGTGCGACNAGCATGTCAGAAGGTTTACGAAACCGGCTTTCTCCTGTTCCTGGNTTGCCTTTTTCGCCGAGCGTCAATAACAATTCACCTTCCGGGCTGAACTTATAGATGACATGCCCCCAGCCTTGAGGAACTGGCGCGTAGCCGACAGCATCCGCTACCCATACATTACCCAGCGGGTCGACATGCAGGCCGTGAGGCCAGGCAATCATACCCGCACCAAAACTTCTTATCAGGGTTCCGTTTTTATCGAACAATAAAACTGGGTCCAATTCGCTGTCAACGCAGCTATTGGCACCACAGCGTTCTGCGATCCAGATGTGCTCACCATCAGGTGCTGGGTAGATAGCACTGGTTGCGCCCCATTTCCTGCCGTCTGGNAATTTTGCCCAGCCTTCAATAGTGGTAAATGGGTTTGGTGCGTGGTTGTCTGCCATGGATATTGCGGGCAGGCAGGCTAAACAAAAAAACATCAAATATTTAACTAATATAAGCACTGCTTCTCACCTTTATTTAAGAGTATGGANCTGTATCTGTCTTTTTTTTTGCAAAGGTCCCTGGACTAATCAGATGCTGTNTCATTTTATTTTCAGTAACGCAAATAATCTGAATACCTGAAGTTTAATATGAAGTGCCTGAATTAGAAATAGGCTGATAAGAGTTGCCATCGATCCAGTGTCCAGTGCAGCCCTGTATGGGCAATAACAAGAGANATAATCATTAGAATNAATCGCTCCCGTTTAAGCTGGCGTTGCATAAAAATAACNAGTGGCAGTGCCAGTAATATGATGAACAGTTGACCCANCTCAACCCCAAGGTTAAATCCGAATAGTCCGGNCCAGAGATGGNTGCCCGAATACTGNAGTGATTGNGACAGGCCAANGGAGAATCCANAGCCATGTACTAGGCCAAAAAAGAGCCCGAATATCCAGCGACCGCGGNGTTCTTTGGTGATTAAATTGTCGATGGCGAGAANCAAGATTGACAGGGCNATCAGNAATTCTATGGCATCTGGAAACCACAGAAAGCCAGGCAGGAATCCNAGTACAGCCGATGCCAGCGTAATTGAATGGCCTAGGGTAAAAGCTGTAATCACAATAATTAGTGATCGNCTGCTGCGCATAGGCACCAGTAGTGCGGCTAGAAACAGCAGGTGATCGATACCGCTTAGGATGTGTAAGAAGCCNCGGTAGACAAATCTAATTATGACCTGNAGCGGATCGGGGTTCAGGGATAATAAACCTGGATCACCGACATAGTCATACTGATATTCAGCACCGTTTCTATCAGTGAATGTGACAGCGGACGAGGTTTTCTGTCCCAGTCCAGAAAGGCTCGGTTGCAGGTCAAAGGTGGTCTCAGGGTTCTTGAGCAGGTAATTAACGCGAACGTTTACATAAGCCTGGCGCCAGAACAGAATCGTATCATCCGGCAGTAGCGGNGTATTAAATTGCTGTANTGCGGNTTCATAGTTTGCAAAGGAATTATCAGAGGGCAACGAAATTCTGAGTATTTCTTTAGTTGCTGGGTTGAGCCTTGTNTTGCCCTGGTATAGTTTAATCTCATCTAGAACCCAGAGATTGATGGCTTCTTGAATCATTGGTAGGGACTCAGAAAAATTGAGATAACCGGGNCCCCGTAAAGAAAAGTCCACGTCTCGCATTGCTTCAAGTGGTACACGCACCAGTAAATCAAGATTATTGCCATCCTCGTGGATAAGGATTTTGAGCGCAACCCGTTCGGGGATCTCGTGGGCTGATAATGGCGCGATAGCGAGGAGATAATTTATTACCAGTATAGCCGCAAGGTAAATGCTTNTTCTTTGTAACAGGTAAAACTTCATACGAACGAGTATAAACGGCGTTTTCATGTCAGTATACTGATCTGGGGTATTGAGAGTTTGGATGTCGGCTTCGGATGCGATCTGGGTACATNAATTCATTAATAAAGGGTAGGAATTTTGAATAACTTCATTCAAGTAATATCAAGNAGTTTCATATTAATTTTATCGTTCGTGGTTGTTGCCTTTGTACAGGCCGATTCGGTGGTCAAGGTGCCAACGTTTGAAGTGGATCCCTACTGGCCTCAGCCATTGCCGAACCATTGGGTTCTGGGCTCTGCTGTGGGTGTTGGGGTTGATTCAAGGGACCATGTTTATGTAATACATCGGCGCAACAGTTTTAACGAACGTACCGAGATCGGTGCGGCCACCGATCCTAAAACCGCAGAATGTTGTATTCCGGCTCCGAATATCCTTGAATTCGATCCTGAAGGGAATCTGGTAAATTCATTTGGTGGGGCTGCAGAGGGTTACAGTTGGCCGAGTTCGAACCATGGTTTAACGCTGGATCATAAGGACAATATCTGGATCGGTGGAAACGGCGCAAAAGATTCCCATATGCTCAAATTCAGCCGGGATGGCAAGTTTTTGCAACAGATCGGTATACCAGGCGTGGAAAGAGATAGCCACAGTATGGTGCATTTTGGAAGAGTTGCTAAAGTCGCTTTTGACGCCTCGGCCAATGAAGCTTATATAGCTGATGGTTATGCTAACAAGCGGGTCGCAGTTCTCGATGCTGACTCCGGTGAGTTCAAACGTTACTGGGGAGCCTATGGCAATAAACCAGATGATGCAGATCTGGGGCGGTATGATCCTGATGCACCTTTAGCCCAGCAATTTCGTAATCCGGTTCATTGCGCTGAGCCCAGTAACCAGGGTTTGGTATATGTCTGTGATCGAGCTAATGATCGCATACAGGTATTCAAATCAAATGGAGAATTTGTCAAGGAACGAAGNATTGCNCCGAAAACGCTGGGTGATGGNTCTGTCTGGGATATCGCTTTTTCCANGGATAAAATGCAGAANTTCATGTATGTNGCCGACGGCAAAAATATGAAGGTCTATATTCTGGATCGTGAATCTTTGGAGATTCTAACCAGTTTTGGTGATGGCGGAAGGCAGCCTGGACAATTTTTTGCAGTCCATAGNATCGCCACNGACTCAAAGGGTAATATTTTTACGACAGAAACCTATGAAGGNAAGAGGGTACAGAAATTCAATTATCAGGGGCTGAAAACAGTGNCNCAGGGAGATCAGGGTACGCNCTGGGGCAGCAAAAAGAACTAGACTTTCTNGTGTTTATTTTGNNGCTGGCTTATCGATGGTAATGCCGTTAAAGGTTGTTGGGTTCAGTTGATTTTCCCCCCGGGCATAACCGCTGATGTTAAGGATATGGGCCAAGATGTCGGTGTATTGGTCCTGCTCNAGAGCACCTGGGTCATTTTCTGGCATGGCAGATGTGATGAGCCCAAACAGACTGGACAGGGACTCTCCTCGCCAGGCCAGCAGGACNGGTCTAAAATAGCTGCCTTCATGGCAACTCTGGCAGTGTTTTTTGTACAGNCGTTTGCCTGATTTAGCCTGGTCTTTNCTGAAAATCCCGTCATTCATGCNGGTAGGTGCATCATTGCTGAAACCTGCCAGTGGCAATANAAGCAAAGCTGCTAAACAGATTATTTGCAGCGGGTTCCGTTTTTGCCGGGTCAAGGCAGTGCCATGGCAGTTAACCTGGGACCAGTCTGTAAAATGATATACTGCCTGGCTTTGTGNANGTAGGTCATAATGCCGTAGTTGCTTTTCTCAGGCACTTCAACTTTGCCTAGTTGTTTACCGGTTGCCTTATCAATAGCGAATAGATGCGGTGTACCATCACTGGCCACATCAGCATAGATAAGCAGGTTTGCGGTGACCATCATCTTGGCAATCCTGCCTGAGCCGGTGTTGGCTATTTGCTTATCCTTCAGTTGAGGGTGATTGAGCACAATCTCCGGTGTTTCTCCCACAGGGATAGACCATAANTGTTCACCCGTATTCATATCGATGGCGGTTATTTTNCTGTACGGTGGTTTAAATAGCGGCAGGCCATCTGGAAGCTCTACTCTAGAGTAACGCAGTACAGCATAGTCAGTAATGGTTGANCCGGTGGGTGCATCGATCAGTTCGTCTCGCTCGGCACCAGNCGCAANAATGCGCGATGTACAGCCTTTGCGCGATGTTACGTATAAGATGCCTGTNTTNGGGTCCGCCGCTGATGGTCCATCGATATTAACGCCGCCCATATCGCCTGGACACCAGAGAGCAGCAATTTTGTCTGAACCATTGTCTCGATGTAAAGGTGGGTGGAATAAGGGCCCAATTTCATAAGGCTCCAGATTCTTGATCGCTTTTGCTCTGAGTTCAGGAGTGAAATCAATGAGATCATCTTCGGTTAAGCCCTGCATATCAAAAGGTGCCGGTTTTGTAGGGAAAGGTTGAGTCAGAGATAGTTTTTCACCCGGCATTTTCGATANTGGGACCGATCTTTCTTCAATGGGCCACAGGGGCTCTCCGGTCACTCTGTTGAAGGCATAAACAAAGGACTGTTTGGTTGTTTGCGCNACAATTGGNGTTGGTNTACCTTCATGCNCTACNTCCANAAGAATCGGNGCGGTTGGTGTATCGTAGTTCCAGATATCGTGGTGCACCATCTGGAAATGCCATAGGCGCTTACCAGTTTTAACATCCAGTGCAATCAGGCTGGTGCTGAAAAGATTGTCTCCGGGGCGGAAACCACCATAAAAATCCATGGTGGCGCCATTAGTNGGCACATAAACNATNCCNTTTTCCTGGTCAGCTGACAGAGGTGCCCACGAAGANATATCTCCTGTCCATTNCCAGGCATCATTTTCCCAGGTGTCGTGGCCGAATTCACCGGGTCCGGGTAGGACATTAAATTTCCATAGGAATGCGCCGGTTTTGGCATCATATCCGAGAATGTCTCCGGGTATGTTTTCGCGTCGGGACTGGTTGTAGCCCTGTTCATGTGAATTACCAACAACGATGACGCCGTTAACGACAATGGGNGGAGACGATGCCGTAATGTAGCCGGTTGCCAACGCGATGCCATCATAGGGATCGTACTNGTGGCCTAGATCCTTGAGCAGATCGACCACNCCGGTTTTTGGGAATCCTTTGATGTTGANGGGCTCACCAAATCCTTCGAGGGGCAGGCCAGTCACAGCATCAAGNGCAGTCAGGAAGAAACCAGGTGAGGACATATAAATAACGCCTTTGCCGTCAACTTCAGCATAGGTCACGCCTTTACCGTAATCCTTGCGCATGGAGTACTGGTAACGAGCGGTGTGNGGTTCGCGATAGGACCANAGGGTTTCGCCNGTCGACGGGTCCATGGCAACTACATGCCTGCGGGGGCCTGCCACGGTATAGAGAANNCCGTTTATATAAGAAGGGGTAGAGCGGCCACTTTGTGCATTGAAACTCGCGCCATCCCATACCCANGCCTCTTCAAGGTCTTCAAAATTCGACGCGGTTAGGTTGGCCGCAGGTGAGTAACGGGTGTGCTCTGAGTCGCCGCCCAGGTAATGCCATTCANCCTCGCTTATTACTTCACTTGGCTGTTCTTCGGCACAGGCAGAAATTGAAATTAGCCCGGGAATTGAAAACAACAGAATGATGATTCTGAGTAACTGTCGATGTCGTGGAGTAGCTCGACTAAACAGGCTNATANGNTGCATGTGCAAGTCCTTTCCATGATTCATATTAAGCGCAGTATGCCACGACAGTCCTGGAAAGCGATATGGCTAAATTGCCNTGGGTAATTGCGATGGACAGGTTGNTGTTATGCTAGACATTGAGCGTTTAAGTGGCAGNTTGGCGNTATAGTNGCCCGGCAGCAGAGGTCTGAACGCGATCTAATTTCGTCAACTTTGGGATTTATAAATGGCCTACCCAGATACCTATTACAGTCGTACGGTTGGTNCAGATCTTGTAACAGTGCCACTTTCGGAACACATCGAAACAAAGGTTTGTGTGATTGGTGGCGGCCTTGCCGGGGTTTCGACTGGAATGGGTCTGGTGGAGCGTCATATTGACTGTGTGCTGCTGGAGGGCCAGCAGGTGGGATGGGGTGCATCGGGCCGTAATGGTGGTTTTGTCAGCGCCGGATTTTCACAGAGCGCGTTGAAACTGGTCAGCTGGCTGGGAGAAAGTCATGCGAAAAGGTTNTATAAGCTGACCCGCAATGCAGTCGATCTTATTGAGCAGCGGATCATTGGTTTTGAGGATTCGATTGTTGAAGGTGAGCCGGGTTCTATAACCGNTTCCTGGTTTGACGACGAGAAAGGCGTCAGGCGTTATGTTGACGATATGAACANGATATTTGACGAAGATCTGCAGTTCTGGTCTCGTCAACGCGTTGCTGAAAGCTATCTTACCGATCGTTATTTCGACGGGTTTCTGAAACCCAGGACCCTGTGTTTTCANAGTTTGAATTATGTTTTACACTTGGCTCGACTGGCTCAGGNCAGCGGTCTGCGAATCTTCGANGCAACGCCTGCGCTGAGAATCCAGAAGAAAAAGGATCANTGGCTGGTTATCACCNCATCGGGTTCAGTNCTGGCAGATAATGTGGTCTATGCCTGTAGTGGCTATATTGGTTCCTTACAGCCGAAACTGAGTCGAGCGACCTTGCCTGTTGCCACCTATGTNTTATTGACGCANGAATTGGGATCCANATTAGCAGATGCGGTGCGTTCACCCTATGCTGTGAGCGACAATCGATTTTCATCTAATTATTATCGAATTGTGGGTAATAGCCGNTTGCTCTGGGGTGGACGGGTTTCCATGTTTCAACCTTCCCAGNAAAAACTGGCCGTGNTGATGTTGAANGATTTGTTGTCCGTATATCCCCAGCTCGNGGGCATCCAGGCAGACGTGGCCTGGGGGGGCTATATGGGTTATGCCAGACATAAGATGCCACAGATAGGCCAACTCAGCGCGGGTGAATGGTACTGCCAGGGNTTTGGCGGCCACGGTATGGCTACAACCACCTTGGGNGGGGAATTAATTGCCTCAGCAATCGCNGCAGATGACAAACACTATCAGTTATTTGCGCCCTTTGGCCTNCGNTATGTGGGCAAACCTTTTGGGCCCGTCATNGCTCAGATGGCCTACTGGTCTTATCAGCTCCAGGATGCGCTTCGGGTGAGCCGATTGAACCGAAAATTTTANATAGTACCGTTTCAAGCNAGGCNGGAAGCGTCGAGGTTAANTATGGCANCCAACAAGTNNGTTNTTTTGGTCACNNTGCCCGGCCNGTTGGGTCGCAATGATAATCGGCGTTAAGGTTGGCAGCCTGTCAGTGCTCGAATCTCTGNTGCTCATNCTTACTGTAGGTGTTGCCGGNTAGGCCTCCGATNTTCTNCCNAGAACCTGGACGANTGTAAANAGCAATATGATTGCAGGGATAATAATCATTTCNGAGGGGTAGAAACCNGTGACCAGAAATGCCAGAAATGCCACTGATCCGATGACCCCGGCGTAGTAAAACTGTGTNGTAACATGATCTATATGCGGGCAATCCGCACCGATAGAGGCAAGTACAGTAGTATCAGATATGGGTGAGGTGTGGTCGCCAAATAGGCCGCCGCTGAGAACAGCGGCGATGGTCAGATACATGNGGGCGCCTNTGTTGTGGGCAACTGGAATGGCAAGGGCCATTAGAATTGCAAAAGTGCCCCATGATGANCCNGTTGCTAGTGAAATGACCGCGCCNAGGACGAATATGAGTGCCGGCAGTANAGAAGGGTTAANGGCCTGCCCGATCAGCACTGANAANGTNTGTGCTGTACCCAGGGCACTGATTACCGAGCTCAGGGACCAGGCNAGAATCAATATGATGACNACAAACATCATCGTTTCTGTGCCCTTTACAAAGGTGTCGAGCGANTCTGCTAAATTGATATCATGAATTTTGTACATGAGAATGGCGCTGGCCAGAGAAGCGCTAAGGTAGGCAATGGTTAAGCTGGANCGGATGTGGGGGCTGGTCAGATCATCATTAGAAGCATGCCAACCGAGCAGCCCGGCAATNAGCATCAGCAGAGTCGCCAGAGGAATCACAAAAAGGCTCATAGGTTCAGGNCTCTCTGTCTGGGCGGGATCCTTGATACTTGANTGCCCNTTGAGCCGTAATTTNTCATATTGCTGCTGNGCTTTTTTCATTGGCCCGAAATCACGGTTGGTGAAAACCAGCATGGGTACCGNTACCAGGCAGAGGATGGCATAGAACTGGTAAGGCATCAGCTTGATCAGGACTGATAANGCAGTCTCGGTCAGGCCGACATCTGAATAGGCCTGATCGATCAATCCCATGATGTAGGCGCCCCAGCCAATAAACGGCATGAGGATACAGATGGGTGAGGATGTCGAGTCCAGGATGTAGGCCAGTTTTTCCTTGCAGATCCTGAGTTCTTTGAAAATGGGTCGAAACAGNGGGCCAATAATAAGGGCGTTGCCGGAGTCTGTAAAAAAGATTGATATACCAGAGACCCAGGTGGACAGTTGTGCCCGTTGCCTGTTGGAGATGAGGTGAGTCATGTTTCTGGCAAATGCTNTNGCNCCTCCGGATACCTCAAGCAGNTTGATAAATCCACCGATGGCCATCATCGTGAAAATAACCTGTATATTTGAAGGCGAGCTNATCTGCACAAAGATGCGATTTTCGATCAGATCTAAAGTGGCATTGAAAGGATTGTAACCNGTGAGAATAAGTGAGCCGCAGAGTGTTCCAAGGCCTAAAGATACAATGATATTTCTCGACCACATNGCAATNACAACGGTCAGGATGGGNGGTANNAAGGATATTAATCCGTACTCGCTCATTTCTTCTCCATGAGGTGTCTTATTGACTGGTTAGCTCTACCAGGTCGGGCTNGCAGCGCTGTTATCAATGTCAAAAGGTTTAGNAGCAACCCTGGGTNTCGAAGAGAGAAACTCGGTTATCATCTCTGTACTGGCAACGNCGGGTTACNTGAAAACACCCNATNCAATCTCTGTTCAGCGCGCTCNGGAGAAGCTAGCAGGGTCGACTGCTGCAGCCGCCAGACNCCGCTCCTTTTTTGTTCGTGTTTATGTACCTCATAAACCAATGGATTGCGATTAATTGACTATACACGCTTTTCTGTAAACTGGATAAGCGCATTATTGACTCAGNTTTNATTTTCANTTTAATAATCCGGCTGTTTGCAGANTCNTTANGNGAAACCCGTATTTNCGTTAGCTCAGTTCAGCTGTGACGATGTTAGTAAATGGCTGCNATGAATAAAACCGAGGNTAATTCGANGTTAATTCGANGCTAATTCGAGGCTAATTCGAGGTTACATAAAAGGTAAATAAAAGTTAAATAAACAAGAATTAGGCGTAAACCGATGCTAGTCTCTGAGCAAGAGATACCCTGGTCTCGGAGAACAACTAGTGAGGAGCCTCAAGTGACNATCATTGATATTCATACCCATGCCTATACGCGAAAGTACTTAGAGATTCTCAGAGAACAGGGGGGAGAGTATGGGCTGAAAATCCGGCCCGATGGTTTTGAAGAAATATTCCGTGGTGAAACGCCGGTTGCCTTTCCCCAGCCGGGCCACTTTGATTACGACATCAGAATTAAGCAGATGGCAGATACNGGGATAGATATGTCNATCGTGTCTCTGACCTGCCCAAACGTATACTGGGGCGGAANGAATACCAGTATCCTTGCTGCCGAGGAATCCAATAATGCNATGGCCGAAGCCCAGACGGCCTATCCTGNTCGATTACGCTGGTTTACCTCTTTACCCTGGCAGTATCCTGATGCGGCAATAGAAGAGCTTGAACGTTCCTGTGNATTGGGTGCNGTAGGCGTGATGGTCCTGGCTAATGTTGCTGGGCGAAGTTTAACAGATGCTTTTTTTGCNCCGGTCTGGGANGAAATTGATCGTCGAAAATTACCGGTGCTATTACACCCNACCGACCCGCCTGGTGCCACAGTCATGGATATGGGGGAGTTTGATCTCAGCTGGGCTGTGGGATTCATGTTCGATACGACCCTTGCGATCACTCGAATGATTTTCACCGGATTTTTTGATCAATACCCGAATCTCAAGCTGATTGCCTCCCATGGTGGCGCTACACTCCCTTATCTGGTTGGCCGATTCGAAAANGGTGATGAAGTCGAATTACCGCAACGCAGGAAGATGCAGCGCAAACCAACTGACTATTTGCGCCATATTTATTATGACTGCATCACCTATGATCAACGTGCGCTGGATTTTCTTATCTCGNTTGTTGGTGCTCAGCAGGTNATGTTTGGCACAGACTGGCCGCATCAGGTATTCGATACCGTCGGCGCTTTGGNTCATACTCAGGCGCTACCAGCCGATACCTGCAACGCCATCCGTTGCNGTAATGCGCAACGCGTTTTTGAGTTATAGATGAGCNTGCGTATCGTTGATTCTGTTGCCGCACGATTTCTTAGTACNCTTGCCAGCCTCAAGATAGAAGCGGTATTTGCAAATGCAGGAACGGATTTCGCACCACTGATAGAGGCGTCTGTAGCCCTGCGNGCCGAGGCAAGNGACTGTCCTGATTTTGTAGTAGTACCTCATGAAAATGTCGCTGTGGCCATGGCCATTGGCCATTATCGAGCCAAGGCAACGCTGGCTGTCGTCATGGTCCATACCACCGTCGGTACCGCTAATGCGCTGTGTGGAATNATGAATGCCTTTCGNGATCATATTCCTCTGCTATTGATCGCTGGCCGTACACCCCATACCGAGTCTGGGTCTGCAGCATCACGAAGAGCGATGATCCATTGGGGCCAGGATACTTTTGATCAGGGAGGCCTGGTCCGCGAGTACACAAAATGGGATTACGAACTACGCTCCGGGCAGGATGTAGCTGTGCTGCTGCAAAGGGCGGTGGACATCGCCCTGACGGCTCCATACGGTCCTGCTTATTTAACCTTGCCAAGAGAGGTTCTGGCTGAGACCGCGGTCAGTTTGGNGCTGAACTTAGACNGNCCTTATGGCGCGATTGGCCNGGATGTGGATCCAGGGATTGTCANGGATATTGCTGANAGTATCCGNCNGGCAGAATGCCCCATGCTGCTGACCTCNTTTCTAGGGCGTGATCCAGAGTGCTTTGAACTCCTCTCGGTACTGGCCGAAGAATTTTCAATCGGGGTGGTGCAGCCCTTCGCCAGGGATCTTAATCTATCAGCCGTACACCCCATGAATCTGGGTATCCAGCCTCAGCTCGTGCTGNNCAGCGCTGACCTGNTACTGGTGGTCGATTGTGAAGTGCCCTGGGTCCCGGACCGTTGTACACCNAANCCTGANGCNATGTTGATTCANTGTTCTGATGATCCCTTCTTTCAGCATTACCCGTTAAGAGGGTTTTCTGCGGACATTGCCGTTNCTGCGCCCTCTGGGCGATTTCTGGCAGCCTTGTTGCAGCAACTGCGAGTCGACCAGTCNNCCCAGTCGAAGTCATTACAGCAAAGAACATTGNGCATTCAGCAANTGCGGCAGGTAGTAGAAAACGATTTGGCCGTGACCCGACAAAGCATCGAAGCCAGTAATAGGACGCATCCTCTTGAACTGGCAGAATGTCTCAACCAGCATATAGACGAAAACACCATAGTGGTCAATGAGTTGGCAGTGACACTCGATAGCCTGACTTTAACTGCTGCAGGGAGCTATGTTGCCGGCAGCCATGCCGGTGGTCTGGGTTTTGGATTAGGAGCTGCCCTGGGAATTAAGCGGGCATTCCCCGAGAAGACCTTAATTGCATTGATCGGCAATGGATCTTATCTGTTTGGTAATCCGGTTTGCGCACATTTTGTTGCCCAGGCCGAGCGGTTGCCAACGCTGACTATCGTTGCTAATAATGAACGCTGGCATTCGGTCCACTCTGCTACTAAGGGTATGTATCCGGAAGGGTATAGTGTGAATGCGGATTCCATGCCATTGGTAGATCTGGCACCATCGCCCGAGTTCCATAACATAATTGAAGCCTGTGGCGGGCAGGGGAAATTAGTAGAAAGTGTTGATCAGCTACCTCAGGCCCTGGCATGGGCGCTTGATATGGTTGCTGCAGGACATTCAGTATTGCTCAATGTGTTAACTGATCCCTGGGATCGAGTATGAATCTAAATTCGTTAAGCCTTGATTTATAGCTGGGAATTTAAACACTGATGAATTAGGAGGGATTAATTGGAACACCGAGAACAGTTTGCATCACGCTGGGGTTTTGCTTTGGCTGCCATTGGCAGCGCAGTTGGCCTGGGTAATATCTGGCGTTTTCCGTTTATGGCCGGAGAAAATGGTGGAGGTGCATTTATATCGTTGTATTTCCTTTTTATTCTGCTTTTTGGTATCCCAGCATTGATGGCAATGATATTGATTGGCAGGCGGGGTGGCAAAAGCCCTGTGGGCAGTACCCAGGCGCTGGCAGTCGCTGATGGGCATAGCCCTGAATGGAAGTGGCTTGGCTGGTTGACCCTGAGTGTTGCTTTTTTCGCCTTAACTTTCTTTAGCGTAGTTGCCGGATGGGTACTGGCTTATCTCGTGAAGTCGGTCATGGGTGAACTGATTGGGTTATCCCCCTCGGCATCCGTTGAATTATTTAATCTTGTTAAATCAGATCCGGTTGCTATGACGTTCTGGCACGGCGTTTTTATGGTGCTGACCATGTCTATAGTAGGGCAGGGTGTTCGTTCTGGTGTTGAGCGGGCAGTCAGTTTGATGATGCCGGCACTATTTGTCATTTTATTGTTTCTGGTGGTTTATGCAGCGGTTACTGCTGATTTTTCATCGGCCATTGAGTTTATGTTCGTGCCCGATTTTGATCGAGTTGATTCCCAGGTAGTATTGCTGGCTTTGGGTCAGGCTTTTTTTTCATTGAGTGTTGGTGGTGGTGGAATAATTGCCTATGGCGCTTATCTGCAGAGAGAGGCCTCGATTCCAAAAACCGCAGTGCTGATCGCCTCGGCCAATGTTTCGGTGGATCTACTGGCCGGGCTGGCTATTTTCCCGCTTGTTTTTGCCTATGGTCTGAAAGCAGGTGCAGGGCCCGGGTTACTGTTTGAAACATTACCCGTTGCCTTCAGCCAGATGCCGGGAGGCGGGTTGGTCGGATCCTTGTTCTTCGTATTAGTACTATTTGCTGCACTGAGCACCTCCATTTCTATGCTGGAGTCGGTGGTGTCCCGCTTAATTGAACGGCCGGGTGCGACGCGGGCCAGAATGACAGTGATAGCCGGTAGCGTGATTTGGTTTATTGGCTTGGGTTCGGTTTTTTCATATAACCTGCTGGCTGATTTTAAGCCCCTGGCTTTTATCAGTCTGTTTGAAGACTTTACTATTTTCAGGCTAGTGGATTTCTTCGTGGTAAATGTATTGATTCTCACCAGCGCTATATTAATTACAGTTTTTGTTGGCTATGTCATGTCTAGAAAGTCCACCCGGGAAGAGTTGGGCTTAGGAAATCATGTCATTTTCCGGATCTGGCACTTTAATATGCGTTATGTAGCGCCTCCGGTCATATTTTTAATTTTTGTCGTGACACTGACCGGGTAGTGAGCAGAGATGCTTATCCATTAGAGCAGAACATCACTCGGACACTGGCTATTGGTAGTCAGTGGCAGGTAGCGTTTTTACCTGCAGCCGTGAGAGCATGGCGATAAAGTTCACAATTCGTGAAAACCAGAGGAACGACTTGGAAGATACAGCGGAATTACCTGAGAAGACTCTACCCTTGTGGGTGGTCGCCCTACCCTTGATTGGCTTGATTGGCCTGATCGTTTTTGGGCTGATATTACCGCCTCTAATCAGCAATACACCACCGCTTGCATTGGAGCTGGTCTTCCTGCTGGCAGCTTTTTTTGCTGTTTTGGTGCTTCGTATGGGTGGAGTACCCTGGAGCCGGCTGCAGAATAGTATCGTTGAGCGCATGCAGGCCGCCATGCCTGCTTTTTTTATTCTGCTGTTTATTGGCGCGCTGATTGGCAGTTGGATGGTTTGCGGAACCATTCCCATGCTGGTGTACTGGGGCCTGCAGATAGTGGATCCAGATTATTTTTATGTGACGGCTTTTCTGGTCCCTGTGCTGTTTTCATCATTGACCGGGACCAGTTATGGTTCAGCAGCTACCATTGGCGTTGTTCTAATTGGAATTGGCGCAGCACTTGGTGCGGATCTGGGGATTACCGCCGGCGCGATTATCGGTGGTGCCTACTTTGGCGACAAGTTGTCGCCGTTATCAGATACAACCAATCTGGCAGCGATAGCCTGTGATGTAGACCTTTATGAGCACATTCATTCCATGCTTTACACCACGCTGCCATCAGCGGTGTTGGCCGGCATGATATTTTTTGCTGTGGGATGGGGAGGAGGCGATGACTTCAGCGTAGCAGACAGTTCCCAGCTGGAAAACCTGTTGCAGGGATTAACTGCGCTGTTTAATTTCAATGTAATTTTGTTGCTACCGCCTTTAATCGTTCTAGCAGGGAGCATGCTCAAGCAACCCTCCCTGCCTACTTTGTTACTATCGATTGTAGTGGCGATCCTGCTGGCATTAGTGTTCCAGACCTATAGCCTGCATCAGGTTGGTGAGTCTTTAAAATCAGGCTACAACTTAAGTAGCATGTCCGGGCAAGGGGAAATGGCGGATAGTGTGGTTGCATTAGTAAACCGGGGCGGGATTTATTCCATGAGCGAGCCATTGTTTATTGCTTTTCTGGTATTTTTCTTTATTGGAACAGTGGATTCAGTCTCGGCCATTCCCCGGGTAATCCAAAGTCTCCTGCGGTGGAGTGATCGACCATTAACCACGGCGCTGACTGCACTTTTTTCGACCGGAGCGGTTAACGCCATGACGAGTAATCAGTATGCAACCAGTTTCATTGTTGGTGATGCGTTTCGGCGAAAATTCGATCAGGTCGGTATTGATAGGAGGGTGTTGTCCCGCTCTTTAGAGGATTATGGCACCATGATCGAGAGTCTCCTACCATGGACGACGACGACTTTGTTTATGGTAGCAACACTTGGAGTTGCATGGTCAGATTACTGGCAATGGCAACTGCTCAGTTTAATCAACCTTGCAGTGGCTCCTCTTATGCTGGTGCTGGGTATCGGCTGGTTCAGGGACAGGTTGTAACCACAATGGCCCTCAGTCTCAGAGAGATACCGCATTTCAGGATCAGGGTCGTCAGTCCAGGTGGCCCAGGTCATGCTTACCGAAACGGTTTAGCCAGGGTTGCTTGAGTCATTCACAGGCTATCCTAGAACAGGAATTTGAAACCAAGCGTTGCAACTAAGGTTTTCCCTTTTTCGCCGTTGTTTGCAGCCAGGAGCCTGGTTTTTCCGAATTTTCGATTATATTTTAAGTCTGCATAAAGGGCGATAGCCGAGCTAAATTCGAATCGGGTTTGAATACCCAATTCAGCATTGGACAGTCCTGTCCCGATATCCTGTTCTATAATATTCTGAGCGAAGTAGTTGGCCTCAATATAGGGCTTGGCAATCAGTTTGTTTGTGATCGGGAAATCTTTTTCGTATTTTAGGGTTAGGCTGAAATCACCCTGCTCACTGATGAAAAGGTGAGCTTCGGTTTCGAGGAAATACAGGGCCAGGCCTTCGAACCCAATGACTGCATAAATCAATGATTCGGGTTGTGTGTCCAGGCGCAGGCCCACCTGAACGTCCCAGAAGGTAGAGATATTGTGGCTGAACATGGCGACATATTCGGCTTCGTCTTTATTTGAAGCGTTTGGCTCCGATTTGAATTTTAATCGTATCTTGTTTTCATCAGAACCCACCCAGCCGTCGAGGTCCCATTCGATTAGCCCTTGTTCTTCTTGGCTGAGCCTGAGCCCGGTCTCTAATTCGAAGGCGTGATACCAGCCTGGTCCGGTTTCCTCTTGTCCATAGCCGGTCATTGGTAGAAAGCTGGTTAAGCAGATGGCAACAAGTAATATTCTATAGTACATGATGCAGTCCCGTAGTATCAGTCTGTGTTGTTCCAGTCTGGGTCTTATCCTCCAGGCCCCAGGTTGACTGAACTGGGTACTTGTTGGGGGGTCGGAAATAGGGTCTCTGCCGGGATTTTATCGTGTCCCAGTTTGGCAACGACTATTTTGTTCATTATGCCCGCCATCATGTGGTAAAGCAGATGGCAGTAAAAGCCCCAGTATTGGGAGTCTACATGCAGATTGATTGATCACGGAAATTTTTTCCTGATAGTCGGTGCTTGAATTCAGCGAATATATGACAGAATTATCACTTTGCATGATTGATTCTGATCACTTAATGTTGT
>NZUN01000013.1 GCA_002697205.1 Gammaproteobacteria bacterium | reverse complement strand
CATAGCAGCCTTGCAGGTTGCAATATCGTGATCCTGGGCGGCCCCTTCGAATGTCTCCGGGCGGGCCAACCTCTAAATTCCTTGGATTCGCTCCTTGGATTAACACCGATACACAGCAACCTTGCAGGTTGCAATGTCGTGATCCTGGGCGGCCCCTTCGAATGTCTCCGGGCGGGCTAACTTACCCTATTATATTAAGTAAAATCAATGACTTAAATATTTAGTGGGTTGGCCTTCGAATACACTTTCGTATTAATATTAGAGTATAGTAGCCGTGACGACTCTAAAATACGTGGTTTTAAGATTGCCTTGTGGTGTGGAACTTCTGGCGGGATAGACTCAGCCTTCCTGACCAAGAAACAAGAGTCGAACCAGACATCAAGATTGAGAAAGAACGGATAAATGAATACTGCTGGAGCGACTTCTTTGTCACTAATGTTAATTATTTAACTAGGAATATTTAAATGTATGTTATTCGAGCCACTTATCTTCCCAAAAACGATATGCATTTTGATAAAGAATATTATGCGACTTATCATATCCCTCTTGCACGGACGTTACTTGCGGGTCACGTCAGCTATTTGCAGATGTATGCTGAATTCGACACGCGCGTGATGATGCGCGAGCATGAATTACGTGCGCCGGGGGTGTTTGTATTAGTCGTTGAATCAGAGGCTGAGGTTGCCCGTTTCAATGCCTTTCGTAGAAGTGAGCACGTTTTACCACTACGTGATGACATTAAAAACTATACTAACTGTGAACCGGAGTGGACAGTTGCTGAGGTTGTGGGAAGTGAATCATCCATCAATAAATGATGGATGATGGAGCATAAGTGTTAGTTGAAGCAGGCCTATTCATTAATTCATCCATCCATCCATCCATCCATTCATTCATTTATTTATAGCAGTTATTGAATTTAGAAATAATTTACAGGATGTTAAGTCTTTAAAGCCCTAGTCAATAACGCGAGTGCAGACGCCTTCTGCTGTGGGGCAGGGACTGATAAAACGCTTTTAGCCGGTTGCCCGCAGAGTGAGCTCAATCGACTTGGTTTACTCTTGGGTCAGTTTGCTGACCTCGGATCAGTTTGCCCGGCAGTGCACCAGTAGCCGAGCCGTGACGATAGGTCACGATACCGGACACGAGCGTGGTCTCCAGTCCCAAGGCATGTTGAAGAAATCGTTTGCCGCCTGCAGGCAGGTCGTTAACGATGTGCGGCGTCTTCAGTGCCAGAGCATCTATATCGATAACATTAATATCGGCTTTCATTCCTTCTGCTATTAATCCCCTGTCTTTCAGAGAATAAAGTTCTGCTGGTTGCTGGGTCAGCATATGAACACCCTGGCTGAGATTAAAAGCACCGATTTCCTTAACCCATTTTGTCAGCACATAGAGATTAGCGCTGGTATCACAGATGGAACCAACGTGGGCGCCACCATCTCCGAGTGCAGCGACGGTGAAGGGATGCCCCAGTAATTCCGGAATTTGATCGGAGTAGTTGGCCGCAGGGATATAGATGAGATTACTGCCATCGTTACCGAGAAAATAGTCGTAGAGCCAGGATTCGGGTTCCTGACCTACTGCTGCTGCCTGGGCGGCTACTGATTTATCTGCTTGGGGGAGGTACTCTATAGGGTCTTCAAGCGGATACATTTTGTCGTGAAGCTTATTGAAAATTCTGACAAATATGTGAGGACTAATATTTTCTTCCTGAAGAATTTTATTTTTCATTTCCGGATCTTTGAGACGCTCCAGCCGTTCTAACCAGGGCAGGTCTTGAAGGTTCAAATAAGTAGGCCTGCGATAAAACGGATTCATCGAAGAGGGAAGCCCCATCATCATGCCCACTGGCCGCGATAAAACCTGGCCGCGAATATCCAGGCCACGATCTTGAGCTCGTTCAATGAGTTGTAATTGTTGTTTCCACAGACCAGGCTGGCTATCTAACTGCAGAAGCGTAAAGGTTCCTTTTGCTCCTGTTGCCTGGCAGGTGTCTTCAAGGATACTGAATTCNTCCTGTGGATCCTCCCAGTCTGAGATCAGTTGAAAGACATGACCTTTGTCACCTGAAAGCACCTTGCCCAGGGCTTTTAATTCATGGGTAGCTGCTTTGTACGTTGGGATCAGTTCGCCGTTTTTGCTACGGTGGACCAGCGTTCTGGATGTGGAAAAGCCGACTGCNCCGGCGGCGACGCCTTCGCTGAGCAGCGCCTGCATGCTGGCAATATCATCCGGCGTTGCGATTTCCCTGTTGACGGCGCGTTCACCCATGACAAAAACGCGTAGNGGGCCATGNGGGTANAGAACAGCAATATCAATGTCTCTTTCTCGGTCAGCCAGGGTATCGAGGAATTCCGGAAAACTTTCCCATGTCCANGGAAGGCCTTCGTCCATGGCTGAACCTGGAATTTCTTCTACACCTTCCATTAATNCAATGAGNGTTTNATGATCTTCCGGTTTACAGGGAGCAAAGCCAACGCCGCAGTTACCCATAACGACCGTAGTTGTACCGAGGTTGGCTGATGGATTCAAGTGAGAATCCCAGGTTGCCTGGCCGTCATAATGGGTGTGTACGTCAATGAAGCCAGGCGTGATGATTTTACCGTTGGCTTCTATAANCTGTTCAGCGTCGTCTGAAATATGNGCCTTCAGCTTACAGATAATGNCGTCTTTAATGGCGATATCAACGTATTTTGGGGGGCTCCCGCTACCATCGTATAGGGTGCCGTTGCGAATAATGACATCGTATTCTGCCATCNGTAGCTACCTCTGTCTGATCAGTTNAGGTTGCTTTGAATGTATCCTGAATCGGATGCTAAATCTACCTCAATAAAAGCTTGATTTGGTTTTACCCACAGAGGTAGATANCCAGCTTACGTAAGGTGCATGGTCAGCGGGAGGCTGCAATTCACAGGTTAAACTGGTAGNGCGCATGTTCGAGCGCATTTATAAACGCNGCTTTTTATAATCGCTATCNGTCTNGTCTATTTAGAGTCTTGATTTGATGAGGGATTCGAANTCATCGAGTTTATCCTTGCCGAAGAAGATCTCGCTATCCACGAAAAAAGTAGGCGAACCAAATGTNCCCATGGCAACAGAGCGTTCAGTATTGGTGATGAGTCCTTTTTTTATATCAGCGTCTTGAATGCCTGCCAGAATATCCTCTGTGGGAAGTCCTGAAGAGGTCAGGGCATCCGCCATCACCTGTGGGTCATCCATTTTCTTGGGATCGCTCCACATGTGGTGATAGATNTCNTTGACGTAAGTNTCCAGAAATCCATTTTGATCAGCGTAGACTGCACCACGCATAATCTGCAGGGTATTGACGGGGAAGAAAGGATTTCGATTGTACGCAGTGATNTTGTGTCTGCTAACAAAACGCTGGGTTTCAATCTGGGCATACTCCCNTTTGTTTTTAATTCCNTGCATTGAAACGGCAGGGGAAACATTATTGGTTGCNTTAAAAACGCCCCCCAGCAGAACGGGTAGATANTTTATTGATACACCCGTTCGCTGTTCTAGTTGCGGTATGACGAGATGACTTAAATAGGCATTTGGGCTNCCAAAGTCGAAGTGGAACTCTATCTGCATGTCAGTTACTCCTGAAAANTGGGTGATTTATCGNATCNACTGGCATTGCTTAATTGACCATTCTGATCCGATTTTGAGGTTTCTACTCACCGCTTTAACCATGACACGGATTATTGGCAAATCATAGATCAGNGGCGTGCCGATAATGCGGGTAGCAGAAGCGGTCTTGTTGATCCCGGCTGTAAATGTTTTGACNCTGNTGATGGGTTGTCTCGATGCGGTCAGCGAACGCTCGTTATACCANNACAATTTTTTCACCAGGGAACANGTCATTACNTATAGTCTCCTATCAGGCGGGTCTGCATCTTAATTTGCNGGTGNGCGGTTTATTTATTCAGCAGAAATGTTTAGGTTATCAGCAGTGGTTGCAGCGGAACTGGCCGGTTGATACCCCTGANACTGGCACACAGAGGAGTACTAGCATGATAACTATCGATACAGGTACAGATGAGTTGCTTTGTCACATNGATGANCGAGTAGCGGTCATTACTTTAAATAAGCCCCATAAGAAAAATGCGCTGGGTGATATTCTGACGCCAGCTTTACGGAACACGCTTTTGCTGGTTGAACAAGATGACCGGGTAGGTTGCGTTATGATCACCGGNAGCGGCGATGCCTTTTGTTCAGGTGGTGATGTCAGTGGTATGGGGGCAAGCCCTGGTCAGCCCAGGTCCACTCAGGAACGCATTGCCGAATTGACGTTAAAACAGGAAACACTGACTCTGCGTCTTTATGAGTTNGACAAAATCACGGTNGCGGCTCTGCCCGGAGCCGCTGCTGGTGCCGGGTTGTCGATAGCNCTTGCCTGCGATTTNAGGGTTGCNGCAAAACGTGCTTTTGTCACCACTGCATTTCGTAATATTGGTCTTTCCGGTGATTATGGAGGTAGTTGGTTTTTACCGAGGCTTATCGGATTGGCCAGAGCTAAGGANCTGTATTACACCGCCCAAAGAGTAAGTTCCGAGCAGGCGGTTCAGCTGGGCCTGGTGAACAGGGTCTTTGATGATGAAACCTTTCGTGAAGACGCTCAAGCTTATGCCAGTGAAATTGCTAACGGACCCAGCGGCGCGTTAAGNCGGATGAAGGTTAATCTCAACCAGGGCCTTGACCAGGGCCTTAGGGAAAGCNTGGTGTTGGAAGCCCGTCATTTANTAGAAAGTGGTAATTCCAATGAAGCACAAGAGGCAATAACAGCTTTCATGGAGAAACGGCCACCGATTTTTCACNCAGATCTGTAGACGCCCCATGTAGNCTCTCAGGTTGGCAGCAGTTTTTGATTGGCTTTAGCTGTTGCGTCCGGGGCTAGGCAGTGTTTTAGTAGTGNAAATTCTGTGGGGAAGTCAATCATGTCAGATAATATTCGGATTGTGGAAGAATTTGTCGCTGCATGGAGCAGTTTNGATGCGGCTCGACTTGCNGGGTATTTNTGCGATGATGGCAGTTATTANAACATGCCAANCCAGCCGGTTACCGGTANGGNAAATGTTGAAAAATTNATNGAACANTTTCTCTCCANCTGGACCGAGACAGATTGGGACATAATCAACATTACNGAACAGGNCGAGACGGTTTTTTGTGAAAGGCTGGATCGAACGAAAACGCAGCGAGGCAATGTCGATTGACCCTGTTTTGGCGTTTTTGAGATGGAAGGGGGCTAGATTAAAGTATGGTGGGATTATTTTGATCTGGGCACTTTTATGAAAGCCATGGTATGAAAGCCATAGCATGACCGGATTTAAAGTGTTGATGCTGACAGGCGCTGTTACAGGCTTTCATAATCGAGTGAGCAGTATACTACTGAGCTTTTGAGGGGCCTGTGATGAGTTCAGCCTTCTCAGATTTGGCTATTCTGGAGCGGTAATGCATGCGTGATTCAAAGTCCGATAGTGGTACCAGAGATATTCGGTATACGGACCCTTTCAGTGCTGAAGCGGTCGGATTAGCACAGAAATTTATTACTTCAGTTACTGAGCGACAAGCCCTAGAAAATGAAATAAAGCAACTATCCGAGCAGGGCTTTGTAATCTTACCCAATCAGATTGATGCCACGGTATTGGAATCTATGCGAGATGCCCTGGATAGGATAAATGATCAGACCCCGAAGGGGCGGGTTGAATTTGAGGGGTACCAAACACACAGAGCCTATGGCGTTGTCTGTAAGACAGAGGTTTTCGACGAATTGATAATGAATCGGGCGGTATTGGCAATTATCGAAGGCTATTTCGATGAAACGCCTCAGTTGTCGGCATCCATGGGGATGACCTTATATCAAGGCCAGAAGGCGCAGCCCCTGCACCGAGATACAGGGCATTACCGGTTACCTTGGCCAAGACCGCCCTTGGAGGTGAATGCCATCTGGGCATTTGATGATTTTCATGAAGACAATGGCGCGACCCGATATATACCNGGCTCACACCTGAANCCAACAGAAACTCGCCCGAGTGAAAAGCCGATGATAGCGCAGATGNCAGCNGGATCCGTTTTAATCTATGACGGCGCGCTCTGGCACGGTGCTGGTGGTTCGGTAGCAGAAGGTNCCAGACGCCGATGTATCAACAATATTTATGCCAGGCAGTGGCTGCGCCAGCAAGACAATGTGTACTTGTCGCTGACGCCGGAACGAGTATTGAAATCAGGNACTATTATGCAGCGCCTGCTCGGNTANTGGGTTTATGGCTCCACCCTGGGAGTNGTTGATGGAGAACCACCGATTAGCATGTTGAAGCNGGCATATGNAAGCAAGGNGAATNGTGATTGATTTACTTCGGTCACCGCTTTGCCGCAGTCAATNGCGGCTAGTTNTTACCCGTAAATTCAGGCTTTCTTTTTGCCAGGAAGGCCTGGATGCCCTCNTGGCCGTCTGCAGTNGCGGATAATCGGGCAATTTCGCGAGTCTCTAGTTCCATTTGNGTTTCAAGGCCATTGTCAAAACTCTGATTCAGCAGGGTTTTGACTGAGCCAAATGCCAGCGTAGGGCCATTTGCCAGNTGCTTAGCCAGGGCATCTACGGTGGAATCTAGTTGGTCAGCCGGCACCGCTTGATTGATGATGCCCCAGCTAACTGCTTCTTCGGCACTCAGTACCCGGTTAGTCAGCATGAGCTCACGGGCTTTTCTATCGCCAATTCGCCTCGGNAGAAAATAGGTTGAACTGCCATCAGGAGAAAGTCCTGCGTTAGTGTATGCCATGGTGAATTTAGCATGATCGGNTGCGATGGTAATATCTGCTGCGACAGCTAGACTGAANCCAGCACCNGCTGCTGTGCCTTGTACCGCAGCAATGACCGGCGCNTTAAGACGGGTCAGGCGGCTGATNGCCAGATGCAGGTCTCCNGCCATTTCGCGNATTAANGNACCAATAGNCTCTCCAGCTGCTGCAAATTCGGNNAGATCNCCACCAGCACAGAACATTTTCCCGTTGGCCTTGATAATGACAGCGCGNANAGCCNTATTTTCCTGGCAGGCTATCGCACTTAAACTGAGTTCCTTGCCCATCAGTGGGTTCATGGCATTGGCNGCCTCGGGACGGTTTAAGGTTATGGTGGCGATATTGTNCTCAATGGCGAAATCTAAGGTGCGGTAGGTCATGATGGTATTTTGCCTTTTGGTCCTGAAAGCGAAAAGGAAGAGTAGCGTATTTGTCGACGGGTAGCCATTNGCTCTATCGGTGATCCCGCGCGTTTGACAAAGTGGTTGATTCAAAGCTCTAGTTCAATATGGGTTGCGCAAGGTGTTAATGGATTCGCCTACGCTCACGACTTGCAGTAAACTGAGTTTCTTTTTACCGGATAAGTGGAGATGTGCCAGTGAGCGAAGCTTTACAATCAGATTTACGCGCGGACCCAATGGGTATGGAAATTAATGACATTGACCTGATGCAACCGACCCTATTTCATGGTGATTACCACTTGAAATTGTTTGAAAGGCTGCGCCGGGAAGATCCTGTTTACTTCCAGAAGGTGACAGAAATTGGCAATAATGGTGAGGAATTGGGGCGAATCTGGCATGTGACCCGCTATAGGGACATTATGGCTGTGGATACAAATCCCCAGGTTTTTTCTAGTGCGGGTTCAATCGTTGCCGACGATCAGGCTGAAGACTTCCCATTACCCATGTTTATTGCCATGGACCCGCCCCAGCATGATCAGCAGAGACGCGAAGTCAATGGGGTCGTTGCCCCTAGAAATCTTGCAACCATGGAAGGCATTATAAGAACTCGAGTTCAGAATATTCTGGACAGTCTACCCAGGGGTGAAACCTTCAATTGGGTTGACCTGGTCTCCATAGAATTAACGACACAGATGCTAGCAACCTTGTTTGACTTTCCGTTTGAAGACCGGCGTAAATTGACTCGTTGGAGTGATGTTGCCACGGCAGACGAAAATTCCGGAGTCGTTGAAAGTGAAGAGCAGCGGCGTGAAGAGCTCGGCGAGTGTTTAGCCTACTTCACCGAACTATGGAATCAACGCGTAAATCAACCACCTGCGGGCGATTTGGTATCCATGCTGGCGCATGGCGAGTCAACCAAGAATATGGGACCCATGGAGTATCTGGGAAACCTTATTCTGTTAATTGTTGGCGGCAATGATACCACCCGGAACTCCATCACTGGCGGTGTTCGCTTTCTCAATGAATTTCCCGATGAGTACCAGAAACTCCGCGATAACCCGGGCCTGATTCCGAATATGGTCCCTGAGATCATTCGGTATCAGACTCCGCTTGCCTATATGCGAAGAACTGCAACTCAAGATACTGTGTTAGGCGGTAAACAGATTTCAGCTGGCGACAAGGTACTGATGTGGTACGTTTCAGGCAATCGGGATAGCAGTGAAATTGAAGATGCTGATCGTTTCTGGATTGATCGCCCTCGAGCCAGGCAGCAGTTGTCCTTTGGCTTTGGCATACATCGCT
>NZUN01000012.1 GCA_002697205.1 Gammaproteobacteria bacterium | reverse complement strand
AGAGCCTCGCAACTCGAACAGCAGGGGCTTGATTTGCGGCCACAGATCGGCGCTCGGCCTGCATCTATCCTGATGAGCCTGGAAGGGACGATCAATCCTCTGGCGATTTATCCCAGCTATAAAGCCATTCGAAGCTTGCCCATTGAAGAGCAGGTCAAGTTGTTAAGGGATCCTTCTTTTCGAGCAAAACTAAAGTCGGATACGCCCCGGCATCATCGCAACAGGGATGCCAGAAGATTCACCACCAGCTTTGACGAGATGTATCCGCTGGATGAGGCTATGACGTATGAACCCACTCAAGCGGATTCTATACAAGGGCTGGCCGATTCTACGCATCGGCATCATCTTGAGGTACTGATGGATGTGCTGGCCGACAGGCAACCGATTCTGTTCTTCTTTGGTGGTTATCCAGGAGACTTGAATCAGCAGTTTTCGCTCCTGAATCATGAACGCAGTGTTTTTGGTCTGTCCGATGGTGGCGCTCATTGTGGCGTGCTGTGCGATGCCAGTGTGCCAACTTACATGCTGAGCTACCTGACTCGTGATCGAACGCGGGGAGATACCATGCCCTTGGAGTTTATTGTTAACCAGATGACCCAGAGCACCGCCTCGGTTTATGGTTTACACGATAGAGGGGTTATCACTGAAGGCTACCAGGCTGATCTGAACCTGATTGATTATGATGAGCTGACACTCGAAGCNCCTGAAATGGTTTTTGATCTGCCNAGTAATGGTAAGAGACTGATTCAGCGAGCCAGGGGTTACACAGCCACAATCAGCCATGGCAAGGTGACCTTTGAAGATGGTGAGNCGACAGGACAGATGCCCGGTCGATTGGTCCGTGGGGGTCGGTTATGAAACCGGTCTGTCTGGTTATTGGTGCCGGTGCCGGTATTGGTGGCAATGTCGCCCGGCGGTTCAGCGCTGAAGGTTATCATGCTTGCCTGGTCCGGCGCAGCGATCAGCAGGGCCTGGATAACCTGGTTGCGGGCATTCAGGCAGACGGGGGGGTGGCCTCCGGCTTTCTGTTAAATGCAGTTGAAGAAAATGCCATAGAAGAAAGGGTCCGGGAAATTGAGGCCAATACAGGCCCAATTGAAGTTGCAATCTATAATCTGGGTGCGCAGATCGGTGACAGGTCATTACAAAACACTGGTTACAAAGCCTTTGAAATGGGCTGGAGGCTGGCTACATTCGGTCTGTTCAGGCTCGCATCCGTGCTTTGTCCGTTGATGCAGGCGCGCGGTAAGGGCACCATTATTGTTACTTCAGCTACAGCAGCGGTCCGTGGTAACAGTGGCCAGCATTCGCATGCTTCTGCAATGGCTGGACGACGTATGTTATGCCAGTCTCTCAACGCTGAATTTTCTGCCAAAGGCATTCACATTGCTCATATTGTTATTGATGGTGCTGTTGATGCGCCGGATACGCTGGGTAAAATGCTGGGCCCAGAGCGGTTTCAGGAACTTAGAAATAGCCGCGGCCTGGAGCACGATGGTCTGATGCTGCCGGCCAAGATAGCGGATACCTATTACCATATCGCCCAGCAACACCGNTCGGCCTGGACNTTTGAGCTGGATATGCGCGCTTTCAGTGATCGTGCCTGGTGGAATCATTAGNAATTCCAGTCAGCGCCTNTTGCAATTGAACCCTCGATTACAAGTGGTCTTTATGCCGAGCCCATTTTATAAGTATCGTGATTGCAGATGGTCAATGAAATAGTGGGCCTGAAGGGCTTCTCCAGTGGCTTCGCGCATCAGTTCATCTGTNCTTAGAAGGCAGCCTTTCTGCCAGATATTAACGGCCAGCCAGTTAAANATCGGTTCCAGTTNTAATNGACCGACAAGCTCGGNAGCATNGGGTATCGCTTGAACCANCGCATGATGTAACTGNGCGGCGTTCATGGCGCCCAGNGTATAGGATGGNAAATAGCCGATAGCACCGGATGGCCAGTGGATATCCTGCATGGGNCCATNCTGGTAATTTCCTCGGGTATCTAANCCCAGGTATTTGAGCATGGCCTCATCCCAGCGTTCNGGAATATCGGCTACCGGGGTTCTGCCGAGNATAACATCTCTTTCGATCTCATATCTGAGGATGACATGAAGGGGGTAGGTAACCTCATCTGCATTAACCCGAATGAGNCTCGGNTGTACCTGGNTGTANGTGCTATGCAGATTTTNGGNGTTAAAAGCAGGGTCGGTACCGAGATGNTTNNTTACCATNGGNTGAATGGCATCGACAAAGGCTTTGGAGCGAGCCATCTGCATCTCAAAGAATAAACTTTGACTTTCATGAATGGACATGCCCATGGAACGGCCAAGCGGTTTGAAACGCCAGTCTNGATTNAATCCTGTTTCGTATCGNGAATGGCCTGTTTCGTGAATGGTCGCCATGATGCTTTCCAGCACATTGTTCTCGTCAATACGTGATGTGATGCGGCTGTCATCACTGACACCACCGGAGAACGGGTGAAGGGTTTCATCGAGCCGTCCTGCATCAAAGTCAAAACCCAGCACGCTCATGATGTCCCGGGAAAGTGCCAGCTGGGTCAGTCTGGGTACTGGCTGTGCTGGCTGCAGCGGAGCTGGCAAGTGCTGCTGTCGTGCCATTATGCGGTTCTGCAGGTCTGGCAGGACCGTTTTCAGTTGGTTGAAAAACGTATCAACTTTAGCGAGACGGGTGCCCGGGTCAAACAGGTCCAGCAGCGCATCGTAATCATTCTGGTAACCCTGTTCATCTGCCAGCGCCGTGCTCAATGCCTGGGCTTTTTCTCTACTGAGGTCAAAAACCTTCTCCAGCAAGGGTTGNAAATCAAGCCAGTTATTANTNCTGCGATAACTTCTCCAGGCGTGCTGNCATTCGTTTGTGGCTATGACTTCGGCCTCNANCAGNTCTCCNGGAACTGCCACAGCCCTTTTCCAGTCCCTTTTCATCTCGCGNAGGTTCACCTGNTGCCAGATTTCAAGGNTCAGCTTATCGTNTTCTGCTGCATCAAANAGATCNNTGAGNGAGTCCTGCTGAAGTATTTCGGTTGCTATGACAGATAGCTCNGCCATAGCTCGTCCTCGGGCATCGTTGCCTTTGGGNGGCATCATGACCTGCTGNTCCCAGCCGAGCATGGCGCTGGCATGGTCTAGCTGGGCTAGGCGATAAAATGTTTTCTCAAGTTGTTGGTAGCTCATCGCGGGATATCTTTTGCTCCAGGGTGACTGAGGGCTCCAGTATCAGGTGACTGCTGTTGTGTTGCAATAGCCCAGGTCGGTGTCACGCCAGATCAGGTAAGATCCAATCGGCCCGCNGATGATTCAGCATTGGTTTGGGTTTAGAATGGGCGACTGGTCCAGCACACCACAAAGGAAAACATGATGCGAACAATTATCCTGCTGATGCTTCTTGGTAGTCTGGCTGTGAATGCNAGCCAGGTCCCGACTGCGGTTGATGAATTGCTAGATGGCTTTCATCAGGCTGCAACTGAAAGTAATTTTAATGATTATTTTGGTAGATTTGCCGATAACGCATATTTTCTGGGAACAGATGCTGGCGAAAGATGGTCAGTTGCTGAATTCAAGGCCTATGCCAGGACGGCTTTCATGCAGGGAAGAGGCTGGAAGTATGATGTGGTTCAGCGAAATATTGAGACCAGNGTAGGNCTACAACTATTCTGGTTTGATGAAATCCTGTTTAACCAGAAACTTGGACGATGCCGGGGTACGGGTGTTATTGTCAGGGAGGAGGGTGAGTGGAAGATAGCCCACTATAGTCTCAGCATGCTGATCCCGAATGAAATAGCNGCTGCTGTTGCCATCCAGNCCAAGCAGGTGGACGCAGGTTCTGAGCCAGGTAGNAAACTCAAGTGAGTCTCTCNAAGTGTAACTCTGACGCTGCTTTCTAAATCATGCAGGCTANTGGCTATGCGAAAAAGCCGGCGTGATTAGAATGCTGCGCCGCAATGGCTGGCCATGAGCAGGTTTATTAGTTTGCCACACAGTAAAATTCATATCAGATGTAAGACGACATACAAAGGGGGTTGATAGTGTTTAATTTTAACGGAAAGGTTGTACTGATAACGGGTGCCAGCTATGGACTGGGAGAACAGTTCGCCTATGCTTTTGCCGAGGCCGGCGCGGATCTTATTGTTACCGCCCGAAGTGGTGATTTACTTGAAGCGGTCGCTGATACCTGCAGGGAGAAGGGCGCCAAGGTTTCGGTTGTTACGGGAGATGTGGCTAAGGAAGAAGATGTAAAGCGCGTGGTTGCCACGGGGATACAGGAACATGGGAAAATCGACGTCCTGATCAATAATGCCGGCATTGCAGATATGCGTGGTGTTGCAGCCGAGCAGTTTGATGCAGAAACCTTTAATAACATATTGTCAGTTGATCTGGTCGGCGCTTTTTACTATGCCAGAGAGTGTGGCCGGCACATGCTTGAAAACAGGTCTGGTTCGATAGTCAACATCTGCTCAATAATGGGCAGCGGCGGCAATGAAAATAACATCATTGGTTATACCGCTGCCAAGGGAGGCTTGCGCAATATGACGCTGCAGATGGGTTGCGAGTGGGCTGACCGTGGCGTTAGAGTAAATGCTGTGTCCCCTGGATTTATCGTCACTGAAATGACCAGGCCAGCACTGGAAGCCATGGGTATCGATAAATGGATCGCCAGCCGCACGCCCATGCGCAGAGTCGGTGAAGCTCAGGAAGTGACCAATGCAGTCATGTTTCTGGCCTCCGATCTGGCCAGTTATATAACCGGTATTGATCTTCTCGTGGATGGAGGAACCAATGCCAGTAATGGTACCTTCCAGATTCCGCCTATCCATCATGAGTGGAATAAAGATACTCCCATGGTGCCAACCACTTACCAGCCGGTTCAACCCAGGCCAGACTGGTACCAGGGCTTGTCAGACGGCGTTCCAGGCGTTCATTTCCCCCTTCCGGAATAGATTGAGTCGTTGCCGTGGCNNGACAAGCTANGAGGTAGTATGAAGGGAAATGAGGTAGGTTGNCTCGCCNGACGATGTTAAGGGCAAGCATATACAGGTATCAGCTTGACCGTCTTGGATCGACTGAGCCAGCCCAACCAGTAATGGTTTGAGAGGAAATAATGGTTAAACTAATGGCACTGCTGTTAGCAGGGCTGGGAAACAGTGTGATGGCTATGGAAAACCCGCTCNTNATCAAAAGCTGCAATGTTGCNTANCAACCTGTCCAGGGAGATGATCCGACGCGGGCTTTGCTGGATGTTTACCGACCGGCAGATGCAGTNCACGCGCCAGTTCTTCTGTTCTGGCATGGCGGTGCGCTCATGCGGGGCGATAAGCAGTTAGTGACCGGGCTTGCCCGGGCGCTGGCTGAGCAGGGTATTGTCGTCGTCGCTGCGAATCATCGTTTATCACCGGCAGTGCAGCATCCAGTCCACCTGCAGGATGCTGCGGNTGCTGTTAGCTGGGTTAAAAACCACATCGCGGACTATGGCGGTAATCCGCAACTGATTTTCCTTGGCGGGCATTCTGCAGGGGCTTATTTGTCAGTGCAGTTAGCCNTTGATCCCCGCTACCTGGCAGCACATGGCATGATGCTCCCCGATATTACCGGTGTTGCCGCTATCAGCCCGTTTCTTTATGTGCAGGAGGTTGCACCCGTACGATCCAAGGTTGTCTGGGGTAAGGACCCATCTGGCTGGCTGGAACCATCCGTGAGTGGNTATATCGGCAGGGATAAGCCATCTATTCGATTGATATACGCCGACGGGGATGATGACTGGCGACGACAGCAGAACGAACGATTAGCAGCCGCGCTGGTGGCTTTTGACGTCGATGCGCAGGCGGTAATGGTGCAAGACAGATCGCACACCACAATTATGACAAGCGCTGATCAGGCTGAAGACCCGGTTGTGGAAATGATTTATCAATTCGTTTCAGTTGGACNTTAGATNCACTTGATCATAGNTAGCGGGGGGGATCCTTTGGGTATCGTCAGTATGATCAGCAGGCGAGCCCNTGTAGCCCTGAATTTAGACGCATCGGTTATTGATGTGTTTTCTAATGGNTGCCTGCACCGGTTTAGCAGAGGCTCTTTCACATCGCAGACAAATCTATGATTAAATCCTTTTTGAATAATGANTNTGCGAGGGTCGGTCTCTATGNATGACGGGTTAACCAGCGAGATTGATCATATATTGAGTACTGCAAGGTCAGTGCGTCGTAAATTGGATTTTGAAACGCCGGTTTCGAAGCAGGATATCGAGGCCTGTATCGATGTCGCAGTTCAGGCGCCAACCGGNTTGGCGGGAGAGAACTGGCGATTCATGGTCATTACCGACGCGGAGCTGAAGTCGAAAATAGCGGATATTTACCGGGATGTGCTNTTGCAGATCAGTCAATCCAGGAATGTTACCTTAAAATCCAGCCATCATGCGTTAATGGCACGTCTACACGAGATTCCCTGCATGATNATGGTTTTCTCCATTGGTGAACCCGGTATTGAAGCGCCTGGGCAACTGGCGTTTTACGGCTCAATCCTGCCGGCTGCCTGGTCGCTTATGCTGGCCATGAGGGCCAGNGGTATAGGAACTACCTGGACCAGTTTGTTATCCTCNAGNTCAGACGAGATCAGTGAACTGCTGGGTATTCCCAAAGGCGTCACCCAGACTGTGATGCTGCCGGCNGCCTATACAAAAGGAGCGAACCTGAAAAAAGCCAAGCGCCAGCCAGCTCGAGAGGTGACCTATTGGAACGGCTGNCTNCAGAAAGATTGATGCTTAAGGCGCGNTCACATTGTCCAGCGAGTGCGAGGTGAGGCTAGGCTTATATTGCGGTTTTCNGCTTGTTCAGTNACTCGCCAGGCTGACTGCAAACACTGGAAAGAGGTTTATATGAACGAGATACCCAGATCTATTACAGAAGTAACAGCNGCCTGGCTNGGTCATGTGCTGAAGGCGGATATAGCCAGTATTGAANCCACGCAGATTGGCCAGGGCGTGGGCCTGATGGGTGATATTTATCAGGTTAGCATCGTGTATGCAGGGTCTGGAGGAGAAGGGCCTGAAAACCCAGAAAGCCCAGAAAGCCCAGAAAGTGTAGTAGTCAAACTGCCTTCTTCATTTGAAGAAAATCGCCAGCAGGGCGTGACCCTGGGCATGTTTGAGGCCGAGATTCGATTTTACAATGATCTGGCTCCNAGAGTAAGCGCAGGCTTACCNGAGATCTACTTTACCCGGATTATTCCGGGTACGGCTGACTTCGTTATAGTCATGGAGGACCTTACTCATCTCACCTTGGTTAGCCAAAGTGCNGGCATGTCCTTTAAACAGGCGCTNGCTGCAGTCAAAGTGCTGGCGGGAATTCACTCGGTTTGGTGGAACCAGGCCAGGGTGCCTGAACTGGAATGGATTTCCTCGATGATCGGGCCAAGAATCGAGTATGTAGACCAGCTGCTTGAGCAGATCTGCCCGGTGTTTGAAGCTGGGTTTGGCCAGTATTTGCCTGTCGGNGGTATGGACCTGTACCAGCAGTTTGCCGGCAACTACCTGAGAATTAATACTGAACTGGCGCAGCGCAGTCCNTGGACAATAGCGCATCAGGACTATCGAGTAGAAAACCTGTTGTTTGGTGAACAAACGGGGCAGGTCGTGGTTATTGATTGGCAGGGCATTGGCCGCGGTCCGGGTGTTTATGATTTAGCCTATTTGCTCGGAGGGTCCATGGAAATCAGCTTGCGCCGGGCCCACGAAAATGAATTGGTCAATGCCTACCATGCGCAGTTAGTTGAAAGCGGTGTAACTGATTATTCCTTCACTCAGGCCTGGGACGATTACTGTTTTGCTCACCTGCAGGGNGGTCTAGCTACTTCTATGGTGACNGGTGGTACGATGGATCTGAGTAATCAGCGCGGCCTGGAACTGTTGGCGACCATGGCAGAACGTCATGTTACCGCCGCGCTGGATCATGATGGCCTATCCAGGCTGTCTCAATTGAGCTGANTTGNTCGTCTGTCTCCGNGCGCAGTGGGNAGTTTTATGAAAATTCAGCCCTGCCTGGATTGTCGCTAACNCACTCAAATGCTTTNCATTGNCCTAAAAATAGGATCATAACTCACTCGTAACNTACTGTTTATNTNTATTTAATTCTGTAANTAGAGNTGTTAGCAGGTTTTTTATTCAACCCTGCCACATTTGACATNGAGCTTGATTTTTAATATCAATCTTACTGAATACATTACTTTCAGCGAGGGCTTTATGGCACCCATTNNAAAAAGGCGGCACGGTCGCAGTCACAGGGGCAGCTGGTTTTATTGGTGGCTGGACAGTAAANAGACTACTNAGCAGGGGCTATCGAGTTCGGGCCTGTGTTCGNGATACGGGAAATGACAGCAGAGTCGGGTTTCTNAAAGCAATGCCAGGCTATGCATCGGGCAGATTGACACTGCATTCCGCAGATTTGGACAACGACGGTTGTTTCGATGATATTTTCCGTGGCTGTCATGGCGTTGCCCATATATCTCATGTCAGTAATTATGAAGATCACAAATATGTGGAACGGGTTTGCAATCATATGATTACTTCCGTCAACCTTTCCCANTCGGTTACCCGGGTCATTGTTACCTCCAGCGTCGCCGCGGTTATGTCTGAAATGGATTTGGAGGAATTGGTTCGCCGGCCAGTACTTTTTGAAGGGCGGTATCCCGATGCGTCTAATCCAAAACGTACNCCCAGCAGCCAGGGTTACTCCATGGGCAAACTCATTGCGGAAAACGCCTTTGCTGAGGCAGCTGCAGACAGTGGTCTGTGGGAAGCGATTACCTGCTGCCCGGCTGACAATGTCGGACCTATTCTATCGGCACATCAGAAAGACTATGGCCCATGGCAGCACAATATCGAAACCATGCTGACCGGTAAGTATGACCAGACCTGGGTCTATCGNCCCTGGTTTCCTGTTGATGTCCGGGACAATGCCGACTGTCATATTGGTTTACTGGAGAGCGTTCAGGTCGCTAATGCAGAACGTTACATAGCCTGGTCCACCGATACGNTTGATGTGGCNGATATCTGCGCCAGGATCGCGATCGTTCTGCCGGAGCTTTCTTTTGCAGTGTCCGAACCAGTAGAGGTGCATCCTGAACGCCTGCAAGCCAGAGAAGAAAAGTATCGATCTAACTGGGCTGGTTGTGATCTTCGTAACGATCGGATCAGAGCGGTAACCGGAATCACGTTTCGATCCTTTGACCAGTCGCTGCGCGATTGCGTTGAATCATTGCTTGCTGTTGCTAATATCACCCCGGTTGTCCGAGAATGAGCCTCTGCTAACCTGTGCGATTGGGTTGATGCAATGCAAAGTGGCCATTGGCACTCGCCCAGCGCACAAAACCGGGCTATATGATGTTAACCAAACTGTGGAATAACGGCAGCACAGTTTTCAACTATTACGTATATTAGGGTATTCTCTGCATTAAGCCCTGAGTTTGAGGCGTATCTGATGGAACTGAAAATCAGCCCGATAGCGCATAAGGAATTTGGTGCTGTTGTCCGTGGCATCAATCTTAATACGCTAACTGATCAGCAGTTTTCTGAAATCAGATCGGCGTGTCTTAAGTATGGTTTTCTGGTCTTTCCTGGCCAATTCCTTACTGATCAGGAGAATATCCGGTTTGGCGCGCGCTTCGGTAAACTTGAGTTCGGCGCACTGCCCATTGCCAATCAAACCAAGCATGAAGATGGCAGCTACCATGATGTCATCAGCATAAAGACGCAACGCATGCGAACCAACATCGGTAACGAAGCCTGGCATACAGATTCAACTTATTGGCCGCTCAGTAGCAAATGCGCGATGCTGTCTGCGGTTACCGTGCCAGACGAGGGTGGCGAGACTGAACTTGCAGACATGCGGGCGGGTTACGCGGCGCTGGATGGCGAGACTCAACAGCGAGTTGCGACCCTGAGTGCCTACCACTCTACGCAGTTCTCCCAGGCAAATGACCTCGCTGATTTTCCCGAGCAGAAGCAAGGCACTATCTATCATGGTGAAGCCTATCTGCGCCCGCTAGTCAAGGTGCATCCGGAGACGGGAATCAAGAGCCTGTTCCTGGGTCGGCATGCTTTTGCTATCCCCGGACTGGACAGGCAAGAGAGCAGGGCGTTACTGAATTCTCTGGTTGAGTTTGTGGTGAGCCAGCCGTCTCGAGTCTACACCCACGAGTGGCAGGAGGGTGATACTCTGTTTTGGGATAACAGGGTTTTGTTACACCGTGCCAGGCCCTATGATTACAGCAAACCAAGGACCTTGATCGCTACTCGGGTAGCAGGTGATCTGTCCGAGCTTGCTTATTACCCCGAGGATTCCAGGGCAGAAGCAGGACGTCAGGCCCTGGCTACCGAGCTGGCTTTACTCCGCCAGGAGACCCAAGGAAAAATGTTTGCTTAATTTGTGATAGAAATAAGGGCTGCTAAGCACTATCAGCACGAATCAGGGTCACTTTATATACAATTGGACAGTATGGATCGCTCTGCTAATGCAGCGTGTAGCCTTAAATTGATTATTCGCAGGAATTGCCTGGACCATGTCAATACTGGCAGTATTAGTACATCATAAGTTTAGTTCTCCAGGTGGTAGCGGTAAACACTGCGCACCCCTAACGGTAAGAGGAAATAACCATGCTAATGAGTTGGATCAACAAGCCTGCTGGGTTGTGTTCTGTATTTGTATCACTGGGCTGTTTAGTGGGTGGTCTCCAGGCAGACACTGCGGGGGTCTCAGAATATTCAAGCCCCGTATCTGCGGACTATCCAAAAAACGTTTACTGGGGCGATACCCATCTGCATACCCGAAACTCTGCCGATGCTTACTCCCTGGGAAACTTAAACCTCACGCCTACCGATGCTTACCGCTTTGCCAGGGGCCAGAAAATCACTGCCCACAATGGCATGCAGGCGCAACTCAGAAGGCCGTTGGATTTTCTGGTTGTATCTGACCACGCTGAATACCTGTCAGGTTACTACCGCTTTGATGTGGCTGATCCGGTGGTAGTGGCAACTGCCGCTGGAGATCAATGGAAGGTGTTCATGGCCGAAGGTGATCCTATCAAAAGGATTGGCGCTTTCACTGGCAGCATGTCCGATCCACAGGATTATCCAGCATTCCCGGAAATAACTCGAAAGCTGATCTGGCAGGATGTCGCCCAGACAGCCGATGAAAATAATATGCCGGGCCAGTTTACCGCCCTGATTGGTTATGAGTGGACTTCAATGATTGCTGGAAATAACTTGCACCGCGTCGTGCTGTACCGGGATGGTGCGGATAAAGTGGCTCGTCTGCCACCTTTCTCGGGGCAGGACAGCCTGGATCCCCGGGAACTGTGGAAAGCGCTGGAGCGCTATGAGCAGGTCACCGGCGGAGAGGTTATGGCCATCGCCCATAATGGGAATATTTCAAATGGCATGATGTTTCCTGATAACGCTGTGGACGGTACCGCCATTGACGAAAACTATGCGAGGTTAAGGTCCCGCTGGGAACCCGTTTACGAGGTCACCCAAGTGAAAGGCGATGGAGAGTCTCACCCGACCTTGTCGCCCGATGATGCATTTGCTGACTTTGAAAATTGGGATAAAGACAATATTGGCAGAACCCAAGCTAAAGAAGATTGGATGCTCAAGCACGAGTATGCTCGCAGCGCCTTGAAATTAGGGCTTTTGCAGGAACAGAAACTGGGCATTAATCCCTTCAAGTTCGGCATGATTGGCAGTACGGATGGACACAATACGATTTCAACAACCCAGGAAGATAACTTTTTCGGAAAATTCCCGGGATCAGAACCCAGCCCGAAACGACTTGATACTCAGATGGCTGGAGTACTGTGGGAGAACTGGCGTATTGTTGCCTCTGGTTATGCAGCAGTCTGGGCAAGAGAAAACACCCGGGAAGCGCTTTTCGATGCCTTCAAGCGCAGGGAGGTCTACGCTACCACCGGATCCCGGATTCAGGTACGGTTCTTTGGTGGATGGGATTACCAGCCTAATGACGTCGATCGACCAGCCTATCTGGATATAGCCTACAGCGGTGGCGTTCCCATGGGCGGAGACCTCATGCAGGCCCCGCCTGACAAGGCGCCTACCTTTTTGGTGGTGGCGGCAAAAGACCCAGATGGGGCTAACCTGGATCGTATACAGATTGTCAAAGGCTGGCTGGGCCAGGACGGGGTTCTCAGCGAGAAGGTTTATAACGTAGCCTGGTCGGGTGATCGTAAGGTGGACCCTGCAACAGGAAAGTTGCCAGCCGTTGGTAATACCGTCGAGGTTGAATCTGCTACCTATCTTAATTCCATAGGCGCCACTGATTTAGCCGTGGTCTGGCTGGACCCGGACTTTGATGCCCAGGAAAGAGCATTTTATTATGCCAGAGTGCTGGAAATCCCCACGCCACGCTGGACCACCTACGATGCCGCCTTTTTTGACCTGGACCTCGATGCAGAAATTCCCAGGGTTATTCAGGATCGAGCTTATACGTCACCGGTCTGGTATACCCCCTAGTGAAACAAAGTTTGTTTCGTGAACCGGTGNTGTATTTCCTGTTTCTAGGGGGTGTTATTTTCGCTGCGTATTACTGGGCTTCAGATGGGGCGGGCGTTACCGATAAAAACACCATCAACGTAGATGAGGTGGCCTTACTTGAGTTCATGCAGTACCGGTCNAAGTCATTTGACCCACAGGCAGCAAGACAGCGNTTTTTCAATTTTTCCGGGCCTGCCAGGCAGCAGGTCATTGAACAGTTCGTAAGGGAAGAAGCATTGTACAGAAGAGCCCTGGATTTTGGATTTGAACAGGGGGATTATGTGATTCGCAGGCGTTTGGTACAGAAAATGGATTTTATTGCCGAAGGTCTGGTTTTTGATCAATCAGCGTTGCGAGANGACGCTATAATGGATCACTATCTGGCGCATTTAGCCCAGTATACACAGCCTGCTACTATTTCTTTTGCTCACGTATTCTACAGTGCCAGTAAACATGGGGTAGCGGTTGCTGCNGNCAAANCGGCCGACTTGCTGGAGCGCTTGAACGACCAGGAGCTGGGNTTAGAACATGCTGCANAGTTCGGCGATCGGTTTCCCTACCATATTAACTATGTTGAAAAATCGCAGCCNCAGATAGCTGATCATTTTGGTGCAGCAATGGCANCCGAGGTGTTTGCCCTGCCAGTTCAGCCGGTGCGCTGGCAAGGGGTCATCAAGTCTGAACACGGCAGTCATCTGGTTGTCGTGGCGGAGAACAANCCGGCCCGGACGCCCGACTTTAAGGAAGTCGCCGGNCGTGTCCNGGTTGACCTGCGTAATCAGATCAAACGCACCAATCAGCANCACTACATCGACCAGGTTATAGCGGATTTCCAGGTCAGAATTGATCCGCAGTTGCTAGCCAATTGANGTTTCTTTTTCTGATATTTGCCAGTGCCAATGGCTGAACTGNGGGCGGTGGATGGTAGGTCTGGTAGCCGTGTTCAGATGGTTTTGATGCCGCGAACATTGCGGCAATTCTCATTGTCATTGTGTGTATTACGTCGAGTGTTACTGGTAATCGCTAGTGTCTGCGCTGCACAGGCATGGTCACACGATAGCCGGCCGGTCTATATTGAGGTCATGCAGGACACTGCTGTGAATTACAGTGTAACTTGGCGGGTACCTGATAGTGTTGAGGCTGCTGNTGTGCCTGACATAAACCTTGCCGGTGATTGCAGGTTGCAGTATTCACCCTCCCGTGATTCTGAGCGTTTGCACCNGATCAGGGTCGCCTATCAGGGCCTGAAGCATTACNTGTGCGCAACCGATGCCTTACCAAAGGCGGTGGTNCTTGACTACCCNCAAAGCAATCCNTCGCTGTCGACCATTGTCAGAGTTACCAGCCAGGANGGNGCAGTTGCTGTGTTTCATGCCTTACCGGCATCTCGTCGAATCGTNTTGGCAAGTAATACCAGCAAAGCGCAGGTTGCNTATGAATATCTATCGCTGGGNACGCAGCATATATGGGGTGGATTTGATCACCTGCTTTTTGTGACCTGCNTGGTCCTGATGGCAGGCTTAGTGAAAAGGCTATTNCTGATGATTACCGGGTTTACGGTTGGCCATTCTCTGACCCTGATACTGGCTACCCTGGGGCTGATAAGGGTTCCGATATTAGCGGTNGAGGCAGTTATTGCATTGAGCATTGTGTTTGTCGCGGCTGAATTGCTGCGCGACCAGAAAGATACNTGGAGTTGGCGTTCGCCACTGATGATGGCAGCNTGTTTCGGTCTNCTGCACGGCCTGGGTTTTGCCGGTGCAATTGTTGGCATGGGCCTGCCGGAAAACGAAATAGTGACAGCACTGCTGGCGTTCAATATCGGCGTGGAGTTAGGTCAGCTCGGCTATATCATCGNCCTCATGCTGGCGTTAGCGCTGTACCGAAGCTTCAGCGGTGGCCTGGGATTGACTAAGCGGGTTGTTGTGCCAAGNGTGCTTGCCGGGCCTATTGGCGTGCTGGCTGCATTCTGGTTCTTCGAAAGACTCTTNCTGTCTATGGCNTAGCTGNATGGCCAGGCCNACAGCANGCTGANAATTATANTAGCCGCNGCTCTGCCACTGGTAAGATTGNAGNGCGTCGTTATAAACAGGGGTTTTGATTGCNGCGACCCNTCAATATTGATTCAGTTGTACGGACAGATATTAAATCGGTACTGNTTTTATGCAGTATTTATTTTTACTCGGNGTTATTTTTCTATTCATTATCGATTTTTTATCCGCTATATTTTTCTATTCTNAATCGTATCCTTANTTCAACCGTTTCTTTAATCCAACCGTATCATTAATAAGGAGTGAAAATGCAGTTACAGGGCAAGGTGGCNATCGTAACAGCGGCAGGCCGAGGCATCGGCCGTGGTATCGCNNTAATCCTGGCNAGGGCGGGNGCGCAGGTGGTGGTCAATTCCTATGCTGCTGATACCACTGCGGAGACTGTGGCCCAGATAAATCAGTNAGGTGGTAAGAGCAGCTCTGTGGTCGGTGATATCACTGACCCAGGCAAAATGCTTGAGCTACGCGATCATGCGCTCAATCAGTANGGGCAAATCGATATCCTGGTTAATAATGTAGGCGCNGCGCCGAAGCAGGCAATTGAGTCGGATAAGCACGAACTCGGGCCGGTAGCAGGGGTATGGAATGCGCTGTATGCCCAGAACCTGCTNCCCGTTGTACAGATGACTGAAGCGGTACTGCCACATATGCGGCAGCGGCGAAGTGGNAAGATTATTATCATATCTTCTATTGCCGGGCGGACGTCATTGTCAGATAAGATGCTCAATCATTTTGTCCATCCATCCTATGGTGCCATGAAAGCTGCACTGATCANCTACACTCAGACCCTGGCTGAACTGTTAGGGCCGTATAATATTAATGCCAATGCAGTCTGCCCGGGGATAGTCTATACCGATGCCTGGAAAAGTAATGCCGCTAGGGCAGTCAATGAGATTGAAGAGTTTAAGGGACAAAACGCGGATGACTGGTTTGAGGGTATTGCCAGGGGAGACTACCCACACATATTCGACCGAACGCCTTTGCAGCGCCCGCAGACCGTTGAAGACATTGGTAATGCAGTCTTGTTTCTGGCATCTGAAAACGCCGTCAATATTACCGGTCAATCGCTTATGGTTGATGGCGGTATGGTAAAAACCTGATCCGACAGCTGGCCAGGCGATGATAGTTCATTAGGGTTAGCGCCGGTCTGCTTCAAANCAGGCAGCTTATCGCGGGCCCCGTATCAGCGACCAGAGGTTACTGCTCGCCAGGAGGCTTACCAGTGCGACCAGCAGGGCCAGGGCAAACCATTGCATGGCATACGACAGGTTCTGGTTAATGTTGATATGCACGGCAGGCCAATGCCTGATAAGCCCGCCTGGCTGGGCTTCNGCGAGCCTGACCTCGAAGGGAAGCACAGATTCGCCCAGTTTTTCATTAATCNTNGTAAAATCCAGGTAGCGCATACGNAGCGGCCAGCTTGAACTATNCAGCTGCTCGGCATAGGCCTGGGGCCTTGGCTCGAGTAGGTGTATCTGGCCGGTGATAGTCACTGGTTCATGGAAAGGCTGTAGATTTGGCCGGCTATCNGCCCTCAGGACGGCTGTAATCCAACCCCGGTTGACCAGCACCAGCTGCTGGCTCGATTTCAGGCGCAGCGGTGTCACCACACTGTAACCGAGTTGACCATCGTAGAACTGGGCCAGTAGCAATAGGCTGTGTTCATTTTCATAAGTGCCGTTTAGTGACACATGGCGGTTCTGCAGGTCATTATTTCCTGGTTGCAGTTCCGCTGCCGGGATATCTTCCAGTCGCAGGGCTTTTTCCTGGTATTCGAGCTGNACGGCCTNTTGCTCGGCAAGTTTTTCCGCAGCACGGTCCANCTGCCANATACCCAGCCGGGNCAGACTGGCGACCGTAATCAGNACGCACAGGGCGACCAGAATGTTGATCTTTATCCTGAACAGGCTGATTTGGTGTTCGAAACGAATGGGCATGACATTTTCCTGGAGAAAAGCAATGGGGTAGTCNATAGCGGCGATAGTTAAGCATAATCCAGCGCTTTATGCAGGTGTAATCTGCCGTTTAGCAACGACCTGGCTTAATCATCAGGTGCNCGTTATCANGCCTGATTCGACGTCTTATGGGTAGGTGCGAGGGAGTTGGTCAGCGGCTTCGCTGATAGCGCAAAGTGTTTGGTTATNATCTTAAAGGCGGGNAGCTGCGGATCGACTACTGTTGTTCTTTGATCCACAAGTCGATCTGCTGCTCCAGAATATTCAGGGGAATAGCGCCATTTTCGAGAACCTTGTCATGGAAAAGCCTTAAATCGAATTGCTTNCCCAGGGTGGATTCNGCTCGTGTCCGGAGCTCCCTTATTTTCAGTTGACCCAGCTTATAAGCCAGNGCCTGGCCCGGCCANGAGATATAACGATCTATTTCATTAACGATATCCAGTTCCTTGCGTGGAGCATTATCTTTGAAATAGGCAATCGCACGGCTTCTTGACCAGCCCTTATAGTGCATTCCAGTATCGACAACCAGTCGCACAGCACGCCACATATCGTAACTCAGCTGACCGAATCTGGAGTAAGGATCCTCATAAAGACCGATATCGTAACCCAGTTGCTCGCTGTAGAGTCCCCAGCCTTCGGTGAATACGGTATAACCTGAAAATCGCCGAAAATTAGGCAGGTCAGCCAGTTCCTGCTGGAGCGCAATTTGCAGATGATGCCCAGGCACTGCTTCGTGTACGGTCAGTACTTCGATTTCGAAGGTTGGTCGCGACAGTGGCTGGTAAAGATTGACATAAAAATAACCGGGCCGGTTGCCGTCCGCTGCTGGCGCCATGTAGTAGGCTGTGGTGGTATCGGCNGCAACGGCGTCAGGAATTGCCCTGACGCCATAAGGCATCCTCGGGAGCNTGGTAAACAGTNTGGTCAGCAGCGGATCTATACGTTTTGCTGTGGCCCGATAGGCATTCATGAGCTCATCTGCATTATCAAAATAGAACTGTGGGCTGTCCCTGAGGAAAGTAAAGAATTCCGCAAGCGAGCCAGCAAAGCCAATCTGTGCTTTGACGGTCAGCATTTGGCCGCGGATTCTGNCGACTTCTTTGAGGCCAAGTTGGTGTACTTCNTCGGGCGTGAGATCGGTTGTGGTGTAGCGCCTGACCCTGAATTCGTAAAAAGCGCTTCCGTCTGGCAGGCTGGAGGCCGCTATATCATCTGAGCAGTTAGGCAGGTAACGCTGCGTGAAGAACTGGTAGAACCGCTTGTAGGCGGGTAGCACGCGGGTAGCAATGATTTGGGTTGCAGCNTCCCGNAATCGTTGCTGATCAGCTTTANTGATGTTCTCGGGCAAGCGCTTGAAAGGTTGGTAGAACAGACTTTCGGCAGGTGTTTCGACGATCTGCTTGAGAATCTGTCTGGGNACCCGCTGCATGGTGATCCGGGCAGGTACAAAGCCGGTTGCCAGTCCCTGCTGCATCTGCCTGATAGTCTGATCCATCAGCTGATCNATTTTTGCCAGCCTGGCGAGCCAGTCCTCGTAGTCCTGAACAGTCTGTAAGCGGAGCCGTGCAGGGGTTTCGTCCAATGTCTGAATACCACCACGCTGGCTGACCGGCATTAGATCGGTTCTGTATTTAAAAGCCTCAATACGGGTTTGCAACTGTCTGCTGAACAACTCTAAATTGACTCGGCCCTGGTCGGTGAGTTCGATAGGGTCAATCTCCGCCAGGCCTGCNAGGGTCTGCTGGTATCGACCTANCCTTGCCTGTCGCCCCGCTTCNGACAAGTCNGGCCACAGCTGGTTAAACCGGCGATCGCCTAGGGAAGAGGCCCAAACCGGGTTTTCCTGCATTTCCGCATCCCAGGATGCCTTGAANATAGNCTGTAGTCTTGCAGTTTCGGTATCCGGAACAATGACATCAGCAAGGCTTATGGGCATGGTCTGCAGCAGCAGACNCAGTAGCAGGGTTTTCATAGGCAGCTTGACCTTAAAATTTGTTCTATTGTAACCAGATAACCGGTCAATCAGACACTAAGACAGTCGCTACCGGGCTATTTTTGTACTTCGTTTCACATGCCTATAACACTCTCNTCCAGGACTGATAGCAGAGGCTGGCGTATTGAAATCATATGAGGANAAGACCGTTCATCGGATNATTGAGTNAAGCCAGGTGGGTTGTGCAATATAAAGCTTGGATGAAGATTGCCTCAGGCACTTAAAAAGCACATGAAACCAGGCATTTTTCTTCCTATACTGAGGTGACGCGGGCTTAGCGGAGCGGGTACTCGATCTGGAGGGGAGAACCTTGGTTCACATAATAAGATCAGCGCAGAAGATACCTGTCGATGTGACTGCAGTAAACATTCTGGTCCACTGTAGGCGCGCTATGTTGGGTTTACTGGCGCTGGCAACTATATACTCGCAGGCCTTGTTTGCAGAGTCTGTGTGGAGCGAGGGTTCTGACACCATTGCGGTACAGGNTGGCCGGATCATGCCAGGTAAATACCGCAGCCTTACTTTAGATCTCAATGGTTTNAAAAGCCNNCTGGANACTGTTCCTCATGAGAACGATATATCGTTACGATATTCTAATGCTGTAATNGTCATTCCNTTACCGGATGGNACCACTCAGCAATTCAGAATTGTTGAAGCGCCAATCATGTCAGAAGNCCTGTCCAGAAANTATCCAGACATCCGGTCTTTTGCGGGGCAGGGTATTGATGAACCGGCTGCTACCTTGCGCTTTGATATTTCACCAAAAGGTTTTCACGGTGCAGTCATCAGCCCCCGGGGTAACTATTACATTGATCCTTTCACAGACGCCGACTCAAACTCGTCGGCAGCTTATATCAGTTACACGGAGCAAGCCTTTTACCAGACCAACCAGGAGGTTTTCAGGGAATTACCACCGCTGCCCAGGGAGGAGCCTGCTGACCCAAAGTGGAATGACGTCATCCAGCGTAAAGGCTCAACACAGAAATACAGCCAGGATGACGATCAGACCAGCCGGAAGATAAGCTCAGGCACTGAGCTGCGTACCTATCGATTAGCGCTGGCAGTCACCGGTGAATATACTAGTTTCCATGGTGGAACCGTCGAGGGTGCCCTGGCTGCCATGAACACCACCATGGTGCGAGTCAATGGTATTTATGAACGGGAAGTGGCTATTCGCATGGTTCTGGTTGATAACACCGATGAGCTGATTTATACCGATGCTGATACTGACCCTTACAGCAATGAATCCGGTTTCGATATGCTGGGAGAAAACCAGGCCAATATTGATGAGATAATCGGAGTCGATAATTACGATATTGGCCACGTTTTCAGCACCGGTGGTGGCGGCATTGCACAATTAGATGCACCCTGTAGTTCTGCAAAAGCCGAGGGTGTCACAGGTAGTGGAAGTCCTGTAGGCGACCCGTTTGATGTCGAGTATGTCGCCCATGAAATGGGTCATCAGTTCGGTGCTGATCATACCTATAACAATTACTGTGGCGGTAACAGGGCATCCTCGGCTGCCTATGAGCCAGGAAGTGGCTCGACTATCATGTCCTATGCTGGGATTTGTGCTCCTAACGTACAGAATACGGCGGACGGTTATTTCCATAATAAAAGCTATAATGATATCTATGAATTTTCTGTCAATGGCAATGGCAACAGCTGTGCGACGGTAACGGAAACCGGCAACAGCCCACCGGTCATCAGCATGCCGGAGGGTGAATTTTCCATCCCCGTATCGACACCATTTGCTCTTACCGGTTCAGCTACTGATGCCGATGGGGATGCCCTGACGTACAGCTGGGAGCAGTTTGACCTGGGGCCTGCAACCGATGATAGCGATGCTGATCTCACTAACCCTTCGGGTAATCAGCCTATCTTCAGGTCCTGGCCGGCAACCAGCGATTCGACCCGTGTATTCCCCAGGTTACAGGATTTGGCATCCGGTCAATCAACCATAGGTGAGCTGTTGCCCACTTATGGTCGTGATCTCAGTTTTAAACTGACGGTTCGCGATAACCAGGCAGGGGGTGGAGGCGTAGCCGATGACCTGGTCAGCTTCTCTGTAACAGCGCAAGCCGGGCCTTTCAGGTTGACCAACCAACCCTCGGGGTATGTTCGGGATACTGCGCAGACGATCACCTGGGATGTGGCTGATACTGACCAGGCGCCGGTAAATGCAGGTCAGGTTGATATTCTGATCTCCCTTGACGGTGGTCTGACCTATCCAGACGTACTGGCCAGCGACGTCGATAACGATGGCAGTCATGAAGTGATGATCCCTGATGTGAATAGTTCCACCGCACGAATAAAAGTACAGGCATCTGCGAATATTTTCTTTGCTGTATCGACCGCGGATATCGCCATTGAAAGTGATGGCGATGGCGATGGTGTAAGTGATAGCGCGGATGTTTTTCCTGATGACCCGGAGGAATGGGCAGACATTGACAATGACGGTATCGGTGATAATGCAGATACCGATGATGATAACGATGGTGTGCCCGATGCCAGCGATAATTGTCCGGTAGTGAGTAATTCGGACCAGCTCAATTCAGATAACGATGCTCAGGGAAATGTCTGCGACGCTGACGACGATAACGACGGCACTGAGGATGACCAGGATGCCTTTCCGTTGGATGCCTCCGAGGTGGCTGATAATGACGGAGATGGCACTGGCGATAATGCCGATACTGACGATGATAACGATGAAGTAGCCGATGACGCTGACAATTGCCCAGCTATTGCCAATCCAGGCCAGGAAGATGCGGACGATGATGGCATTGGCAATGTCTGCGATGACGACGATCCTGGCATCGGACATCGCTGGTCAGATAGTGACACCGAGGGTGGCCCTACTTTTGCGTGGCAGGATATATCCGAAACTGGAACTGAAATCATCGGTCTGGAAGATGACAATGCGGTCGGCCCCTATGATATTGGCTTTGACTTCATGATGTATGGCGATACCTATCGGCAGGTGTTCATTCATTCCAATGGCGTTATCAGCTTCGTTGATCCCTATACTGACTCTGTACCGCCTGAGAACTTTCCCATGCCAGTTAATTCTGATCGTCCTCCGATGCCATTGATTGCCTGGATGTGGGATGACCTGCAGGCGCTTGAAGATTCGCATGTTTATTACCAGGTGTTAGAAGATGGCGAACTGGTGATCCAGTTCAACAATTTTGGCCGTTATGGAGATGAAATCGGGAGACTGGATGCACAGGTGATAATCAAGGCAGACGGTAAGATTCTGTTTCAATATCTCGAATTCCGGGATGGTATCGAGACCGACAGCGCCACCATCGGTGTTGAAAACGTAATTGGCAGCATTGCCATGCAGGTGGCCTACGATGAACCCTATTTGCATGATGCGCTGGCGATCCTGTTTCGTATGGACACGGATCGAGACGGTTTTGATGATGCAGTGGATAACTGCCCCTATACGTTGAATTCAGATCAACAGGATTCAAATGTCAACGGCATTGGTGATGCCTGTGATTTTTACCAGTGGACGGACAGTAATACTGCTGATGGCCCTGAATTCAACTGGATCGATGTATCCCTCACAGGGACTGAGGTTGTTGGCTTGTATGATGATAATCACGCCGGTCCATTTGATATCGGTTTCAACTTTAATTTCTTTGGTGATACCAAGACGCAGTTTTTCGTACAGAGCAATGGGGCTATTAGTTTCGATGACCAGGTGTATCCTTACTACAATCATGCAACGCCGAATTCCCACGGCGTTAACGACCTGATTGCCTGGATGTGGGATGACCTTTTCGCGCTGGATGAATCCCGGGTTTTCTACGAGATCGTTGATGATGAAAAACTGGTAAT
>NZUN01000011.1 GCA_002697205.1 Gammaproteobacteria bacterium | reverse complement strand
CCATGGGTTTTGAAAATGTTGCTCATCTGGAAGCTGGTTTTTCCGGATGGCAGAAGAGTCAGGAAGAAATTCAGGACATCAGTCAGACCAGTCGTTGGATTCGAAGGCCAAAACCCTAATGGAGAAGGTGTTAACCAGCGTTGCAGGTTGACGAGATTTAAGGAACTGTAACTGATGGATTCAAATCAGGAAAGTGATCTGCAAACGGCAGAGCATTTTAGAAAAACCAGAACCATTGCAATCGTAGGCATGTCTGCTGATCCCGCTCGAGCTAGCCATGGTGTTGGCAAATACCTTGCGTCCTATTACAAAATCATCCCGGTTAACCCGGATTGCCAGGCAATCCTAGGTTATCCCTGTTATCCATCAATCAGCGCTATTACAGAACCTGTAGATTTTATTAATATATTCCAGAGAAGTGAGCGAGTTACTTTATTTGTTGAAGAGGCCAGAGCGAAGAAACCGGCTGTTTTCTGGATGCAGTTGGGTATTCGCAGCCCTGTGGCCAGGCAGGCGCTGGAAGAGGCGGGTATTACGGTCGTGGAAAATCAATGTACAAAAATCGAGCATGCACGTCTGAATAGAATGGGGTTACTGTAGATAATATGGATACTGTTTACCAGAATCAGCATGGAGGGGAATAATATGCCTGTACCCATTGAATTTACGTCAGCGTATATTAAACAGCATTCATCGGTCGACAGCGGCATTTACAGTGGATTTCTTCGCTCTAAAGAACCCTATCAATCGCTGTATAAGAATAACCCCTGGTTGATCCCGCCCGATATGAAAAAACCTCTCGAATGGGGTGTGGGAAAATACTGGGAAACAACGGTAGCCCGTAAACACAGCTATTGGAAAAATTTTGATCTGCCCGGTCCGACCCGGGATATCGCACGATTGCGTTCTGATCTTATCGAGTGGGGGTTTTGTCTCATAGAAGATGGTTTGTCCAGGCAACAGTGCGANNNTTTCCTNNGCCGGTTACTGGATCAGGCTGAAGCAGAGNCTCTGGCAGGTGTGCAGCAGATGACGCCCTCGGGTCAGTATGTTAATTCCCTTNTTAATAAAGGTGCTTGCTTTGCACTGTGTATAGAGCAGCANCCTGATGCGGTCCAGGCAGGCCCATTAATAGAACAGATACTTAATGAGACCCTGGGCAAGGGCTGGATATGCCATAGTTTTCTTGCCAATGGAGCGGANCCGGGNGGCTATCCTCAGGGCTTGCATATTGACCAGGGGCCATTGCTACCCTGGCAGACNCTAGAGGCGCCAGCCTTGNTCAATACTATGTTTATCCCGCAGGATATAGACGACTTTAATGGAGGAACACTGGTGATCCCAGGNAGTCACCGGGNGTTTGCGCAGGCGGGTTCAGGCGGTGCGATTGGCGAACTGCCTCCATCGATTAATCTGGAAGCAGCNGCCGGNACTATCATGTTGTTCGACGGACGCCTCCTGCANGGGNCAGGATTGAATCGTTCCACTAGCAAACGTTTTGTAGCCACCATGAGTAACATTAAACCCTGGATGCGGCAGCAGGAAAACTGGGTTGTCTCGGTATCTCCTGAAGTAATCAGGTCTGCCAGCCCCAAGTTGTTACATAGGATGGGTATGCAAGCCGTCACTTATGGTGCCACCGTGGAAGGGTTTGGACTCGGTGCTTCAGGTCGGGTTGATGATCACTGGGGAAATTTGAAACTATTCCGANCTGCTTTGGATGNGGGAAATTATATTCGTGTCGGAGAATTNTCGACTGATTCTCCAGCGNAAAGGTTGAACCAGAATTTCACGGTTAAGCTTGCTAGACANAAGGCGCGGCAGTTTGATATCCGTGGGGAAAAGTTAGATTGATAATCCGGGCCAATTTGTTAACACNGGTCTAGTCCAGGAAAACCAAGTTGGGGATAGAGTTTGTTGATATCCNGCCTGTNGGGACTGCTCTTCCTGCAAATCAGGTGTACAATANGTGAGGATTTTATNATGACAAGACTTATCGNTACAGGGCTACCCGTGTTAATTCTCAAGAGNTTGATNGTGGGTTTATCCGCTGTCTCAGTTTTCGCGGATACNCTTTATTCAGGCGGTACTGTTTACNCNTTGGATTCAAGCAACTCTGTTGGTCAATCGCTNTGCGTAAGNGCTGATCGNATNGTNGCTGTTGTCGATTGCCAGGTTGAATCCGTTGTTNATCTGGANGGGGCNACAGTTATNCCGGGNTTTATCGAAAGNCANGGNCANCTCATGTCTTTGGGNTTCGCTAAATTACGTTTGGATCTCAANTCGGCCAGAAATCTGGATGAATTGGTCGCCAGTGTNGCAACGGCNGTTGATTCGGCAGAACCGGGNGAATGGATATTGGGTCGAGGATGGCATCAGAGTAAATGGCTNCCNCAGCCGCATNACATGATNGGCGGCTTTCAGACCAATGANACCNTATCNGAGGTTTCCCGNGAGAACCCNGTATNTCTNGTGCATGCCAGTGGNCATGCTGCTTTTGTNAATGATAAGGCGCTAGCTCTGGCTGGTATCAATGATGCAACGCTCTTCAGTGGCGATGGCGANATCATGCGTAATTCAAAGGGCCACGCGACCGGCGTACTCAATGAACGTGCGCAACGCCTGGTATCGAAAATTATTCCCCGNCCTTCCCCTTCACAACGGCANCATGCATTGACGTTAGCCCTTGAAGATCTGGCAGAGCACGGTATCACCAGTTTTCAGGATGCGGGTACNGGNCAGCAAGATATTGATCTGTTCAAGCAGTTTTTAGCGGATGGGCGACTCACCAGTCGCCTCTATGTCATGCTCTCTGGCAGGAANGATCAATTGTTATCCGCCTGGATGGATAGAGGNCCGGAAATTGGCCTGGGTGATAACCGCCTGACCATCAGGGCGATTAAGCTGGTNGCTGATGGTGCATTAGGCTCNAGAGGGGCCTGGTTGTTAGCGCCTTATNCAGACCGAGCGGGCNACATCGGTCTGCCCACNATGCCTCCAGATGACATGACTGACATCAGTCATCTTGCCTATCAGAATGGTTTCCAGATNGGTATTCATGCNATTGGTGANCGGGCAAATCGNGANGTNCTGGATATNTTTGATGAATTGTTTGANGGNAGNAACCGTGGCGTTCGTTTTCGAATTGAGCACGCCCAGCATATTGATCCCGCCGATATTCCNCGCTTTGGGCAACTGGGTGTTATTGCTTCTGTACAAGGTATCCACATGAGTTCGGACAGACCCTGGGCGATCAACCGATTAGGACANAAGAGGATAGAAGAAGGTGCTTATGTATGGCGGAAACTAGTGGATAGNGGNGCTGTNTTGATAAANGGTACCGATGCNCCGGTCGAGCCTGTTAGTGCAATTGCATCCTATTATNCATTGGTCAGNCGCAAGACCCTGGCAGGATTACCGGAATCTGGTTTCGAGCCTGGGCAAAAGCTGACTCGTNACGAAGCTTTACGCGCTTATACTGCTGATGCCGCTTATGGTGCGTTTGAAGAAGANTTTAANGGCACCCTGGANCCTGGCAAAGTGGCCGATTTTGTTATTTTAGATCAGGATCTGCTGAAAATACCNGAACAGCAGATATTGCAAACGGCAATATTGAAAACCGTTGTTGCCGGTAATGTCATTTATGAGCGCTAGAATTTCCCCATGTACGCTAAANCAACAACAGCCGGGAAGCTGCAATGGATCTTGTAAATATTAAACTGAGCCCCAGAGGGCAATTGGAAGTGCTTTCCAAACGGGAAGTCAGCCAGTTACTGGATACGTCTTTGGGTGGCCTTTACCATCTTTATCGNAATTGCTCATTAGCAGTACTCAATAGCGGNGCACAGATAGANGATAGNCGCCGGTTGCTGGNANACTTNNATTCCTTTGATATNAAGCTGCTNCANCAGGATCGNGGNATCACNATNGAGTTGATTGANGCACCTGCTTCGGCTTTTGTTGAAGGTAGAATATTAAATGGTATCCGGCAGCTATTGTTTTCGGTGCTTAGAGATATTTTNTACGTCAATGCGCATCTTAACGTTCCCGTACAAGCGGGAGAGTCGGTGACTAATGCCGTCTTTGATATCTTACGAAATGCGGATGTTCTAAGAACGGATTCAGCGCCAAAGATGGTTGTTTGCTGGGGTGGTCACANCATATCCCGAGGTGAATATGACTATACCAAGGAAGTCGGCTACGAGCTTGGTCTTCGAGCTCTGGACATCTGTACTGGTTGTGGAAATGGCGCAATGAAGGGCCCAATGAAAGGCGCTGCCATCGGCCATGCCAAACAGCGTATTAANACGGGNCGATACTTAGGCATTTCCGAACCCGGTATTATTGCTGCAGAACCACCNAATCCTATCATTAACGAACTGGTCATCATGCCGGACATAGAGAAACGTCTGGAAGCATTTGTGCGGGTTGGCCATGCGATTGTGGTCTTCCCAGGCGGTGCAGGNACAGCTGAAGAGATCTTGTATCTCATGGGGATTTTGCTTCACCCTGACAATCAGGGCAGACCCTTCCCNCTGGTGTTTGCTGGACCTGAAAGTGCACGGGAATATTTCGAGCAGATTGATTTCTTTTTAACTCAGACCCTGGGNAACTCGGTAAGGGATTATTATCAGATTATCATCGGTGAGCCGGGGAAAGTTGCCAACGTGATTCTCAAGGGTATTAGAAATGTGAGGAAATACCGCAAGGCAAAAGATGATGCCTATTANTATAATTGGCTGTTGAAAATCCCTGATGATCTACAGGAACCGTTTGCACCCTCGCATGAGAATCTTGCTGCGTTAGATTTAACAATGGATCAACCAGCTGCNGCTCTGGCAGCTAATCTGAGGCGCGCATTTTCTGGAATTGTTNCAGGTAATATTAAGGANTCGGGGATTCGCGCTATAGAANAAAAAGGCCCTTTTCAACTTCATGGTGACGAAAANCTGATGCAGATGATAGATCGATTACTGATTAGTTTTGCANATCAGAAGCGAATGAAGNTGCCCCTGTCGAATTANCATGCCTGTTATCAGATTGTGTCTTGATTGTTCTCTCAGGGGNGNGTGGNGTCTATACTTATTCCTGGAAATTCCTAGACAGGTCTGNGACTNGCGTAGCAGTATGTTGGCATTATTAGAATTTATTGGTAAAGGAGAGAGATANCATGTCGGAATCAGGTTTACAGCTTAGAACAGAAGTTTCGGATACAGGTCAGCTTACATTNCGGTTACAGGAAGTCCAGTTTCCTGCGCCAGGTGAACATGAGGTACTTGTTAAAGTTGAGGCGTCACCCATTAATCCGTCTGATCTGGGTTTGTTATTTGGACCGGCAGATTTAACACAGGCCACTTTTTCAGGGACCGCTGAGCTTCCTGAGGTCACGGCGCAGGTGCCGGAATCATTGCTTAGACAGATCAGCGCCAGAGCAGATCAGTCCCTGCCTGCTGGTAATGAGGGTGCAGGCCAAGTCATTGCAGCTGGCTCCTCTGACGCCGCCCAGAGTTTGCTGGGCAAGACAGTGGCCATTCTGGGTGGTGCTATGTATGCCCAATACAGGGTATTGAAGGCCAACCAGTGCCTGCTTATGAACGAAGGNGTATCTGCCCGTCAGGGGGCGTCCTGTTTTGTCAATCCGCTCACGGCGCTAGGCATGGTAGCNACCATGCGAGAGGAAGGCCACAGCGCTTTGCTNCATACGGCCGCGGCATCGAACCTGGGTCAGATGCTGGTAAAGATCTGTTTGAAAGATCAGGTGCCTTTGGTCAATGTAGTACGAAAAGCTGAGAACGTTGAGCTATTGAAATCCCTGGGTGCCCAGCATGTTCTCAATTCCAGCGANGACGACTTNATGGANTCTTTGATCGCGGTATTGACTCAGACCAATGCAACCATCGGTTTTGACGCAACCGGCGGTGGTAAACTTGGCGGTCTGATATTAACNGCAATGGAGGCTGCCCAGGCAGCTAAGATGGGTGAATTTTCCCGCTATGGATCGACGCAGCATAAACAGCTTTATATTTATGGCGGTCTTGATCGGTCGCCGACCAGCTTCAACCGAAGCTTTGGTATGGCATGGGGGTTAGGTGGCTGGTTGCTGACCCCGTTTCTTCAGAAGATTGGTCCNGCAGCGGCACAGGTATTACGCCAGAGAGTNGCCGACGAGATTACCACCACTTTTTCAAGCCATTACACTCAGAGCGTATCATTGCCGGAAATGCTGGCCAGAGAAAACATAGAAGTTTACGCGCGACAGGCAACACGAGAAAAATTCCTGGTTACACCGCATGGCTAACGCTGACACAACCAGTCCAGTAGCTTAGTGGTGTTGCCAGTTCTGATCGTAGATCAGTATGCTTTTGTCATGTAATACGGCGATCTCTTGCTTATTCCAGGATAGCCACTCTTCCATGATCTGATGGTTGTGCTCGCCGCGGTGGGGCGCTGGCCCACGAACGCCACTTTTAGCATCAGAGAACCGATACGGTGATTGGGTGATAGGTCGACTTCCCCCTGCCCTGTCATCGATATCGATAATTGCACCACGGGCCCGGGCTGTAGGTTGTTGACCTATNTCTGCTGGGTCGCGAACCAGGCCCCAGGCGACATTCATTTGCTTCATAACAGCATCAAAGGCAGTTGCTGTTGCCAGGGATTGAAAGAAAGCAGTAACGGTGGCTCTTCGCGCCGAGATTTTCTCTGATAGTTCCATGTCAGGTAAAGCGGGATCTGATAAATGTTTATTTTCGATCAGAAGTCGAAACATGATCCTGAAATCTGCGGAAATCAGTGCCGCCCCAAAAGGCAGCGACCAGATTTCGTTACTTATCGGGCCTGTATCCCAGGATGCCTCAAGGTCGTAATGGAGCTGGTCATCAGTTGCAATGGTTGAATCTAACATGGCGATATCGATGTGTTGTCCGCGTTTGGTTTTCTGCCGCAGTATGATCGCTGACAGGATCCCGACCAGACCATGTAGTGATGCATTCGTATCCGCTGTGGAAAGGGGTAGATCACGAAATGAATCCGTGCCCACACCCGCTCTTCTTGAGCTTCTCTGGATGAGGCCTGATTCAGCATGGATCACCGGTGCGTAAGCGGCTCTGCTTGACTCGGGCCCATCGTGTCCAAAGCCGCTGATGGATAGCATTATCAATCCAGGATTGATTTCTTTTAGGGTAGCATAATCCAGGCTGAGCCTGGCCATAACATCAGGGCGGTAGTTCTCGATGAGGATGTCTGTTTTTTCAACCAGAGCGTAGATCAGGTGGCGTGCATTTTCAGCGCGGAGATCCACACAGATATTACGCTTACCTGCATTTTGCTGGTGGTAGTATCCAGGAATGTCTGCAATACTTTTGCCCCAGTAGCGAGTGATGTCACCTTCTGGAGGTTCGACTTTTACGACNTCTGCACCAAGATCGCAGAGCATCCTTCCAGCAAACGGGCCAGCGAGCACACGTGAAAAATCGAGGACTCTGAGACCTTTAAGTGGATATTCCATTGTACATTCTCCAGATTGAAAATAAGTGATTCTTATAGAATCCTAGAAGAGTAAAAAGCGAAAGGCTAGTAGGCAAGGTGATAAAACGATTGATTCACATATTCTGTGTAGTAGTAAGCCTAGTGCTTGCCTTGTCTGTAGCGGCTGAAACACAGGCTGAGGCTGTTAACAGGGCAGACTTCAATGGCTTTTGGGAGCTTGATTTTGAGAATAGCGAGCATCCCAATGACAAATTGCGTTACCTGTACGAAGTAACCTTAAGTCACTACCAACGGCAGGTTAATCGTAACGACCCTCAGTTCAGAGACAGCGCAATTCGGGCAATGGATGAATTACGGGGTATTGTGAATTTAGGACGGCTGGCAGAATTGATTACACGAACCACTGTACTGGATATCGACCAGGATGAGGGTCACATTCTGGTCGATCGTGAAGATAATTTTTCGCTGGCCTGTGAATTTTCTGATACTGAGCGCGGTGGTGATGCCCTGGGTATTGAAAGATGTGGCTGGCAGAACGGACAGCTTATCTTCGATATACGATTACCAGGCGGCTTGGCCATACAGCATCGTTTTGTGAAATCAGCGGATGGAGGTCGGCTTAATATATCAACACAGCTTGCTTCCGATGGCGTCAGCCAGGCTTTTTCTGTCAATCGAGTATTCATTCCCTTTCAGCCCAGTAAAGGTGAGTTTCAGTGTAAGTACAGTTTGGGGAAAGGTAAGGTTTGTTCCATTGGAGCAGAACCGTGAGAAAAGGATTTTTTTTATTAGTGTCGTTACTGGCGTCCTGTACCTCCCAGGTTGAGCAGTCAGCGGATTTCTCCCCTCGTTGAACAGGTTGAACAGGTTGAACGGGTTGAGTTGCTTCGAGCGGCGCTCTCACAGGATCAGAGTCAGGGAGGCCTTAATCTAAGTATTACGGTGTTCGAAGGTGAACAGCTGGATGGCCTTACAGCGAGGATGATGAGGCCGGTTGCATTTGCTGAAACCCGCTATATCCCCTATTTGTTAAAGCAGGTTTTGGAAGAAAGTGGATACTGGGGTGCTGTCAGAGTGGTACCTCAAGCTGACCCCACTGCGGAATTGTCCCTGCAGGGCAGGATTCTCTATAGCGATGGTTTCCAGCTTGAAGTGCATATTCTCTGTCGTGACAGCACCGGCCGAGTCTGGCTGGACCAGGTTTATCAGGACCGTGCCAGCCTGGTCGACTATCCCGATGAAATTGCTGTTGCAGAGGATCCCTTCAGGGACCTTTATGTGCGCCTGGCAAATGATCTGGCATTGAGTCTGAAAGTTCAGAGTGCCAGGACCCGCTCCATTGTACTGGATGCTGCGTTGCTTCGATATGCCCAGGCCCTCTCGCCAGAGACTTTTGCAGGTTACTTAAAGCCTGATGAACACGATCAATTGCGGATCCAGGGATTGCCCGCCAGAGATGACCCCATGTACGAGCGTGTACTCAGGATCAGACAAAGCGAATACGATTTTATTGATGCCGTGGATGAACAGTATCAGGTTGTCTTTAACCGGATGAAAATACCCTATGCTTACTGGCGAAAAAATTCTTTTGAATTTGAATATTACAATCGTCGCCTGGCTGCAAAATCCGCCCAGAAGAGAAATCGTGTTGATGTTAGATATGAGTCGATGTTAAGAGTCTATAAACAGTTCCAGGACCGACGTCACAACGAAGATGAATTGCGTCAGATGGCATCGTCCTTTGATGCTGAATTGTCACCGATCATTACCAGAGTAGAAGGGCAACTGATTCAATTGGTCGGTAATTTGGAAGGTCAGTATGAACGTTGGCGTAATCTATTAAAGCAGCTTTATCGTCTTGAGCATAACTAGTCCAGTGTAGGAACTCAGGGCNTNGATAGGGTATCTCGAAGGCCNAGTCGGGCTTGTTGGCTGATCCAATCTTCATTATCTTTGTCAGTATGGTTTAGAACCTGGTTGAATTTAAGCTGGGCTTGTTGTTTGTCCCCCNAATAATTGAGAATTATCCCCTGTATCAGGATCAGCCAGTCCCTTGACCAGCCTGGCAGGGATTCTGGCGTGCGATTGAGTATTTTNTGGGAGAGTGCTGGCTTGAGNTGGTCGCCCGAGGCCAGANCAATATAGGCTTGCCAGATCCTGCCAAAAAAGACAAACAGCGGTTCTTCATCGCTGCAGTAAAAGAAGAATTTATCGATGGCTGTTTTCGCTGCCACGGGGCTGTCGTACATAACTATGGCTGCAATATTAGCCAGATGCAGGCGAGGATTTTCAGGGTATTTCTCAGTCAGCGCAGTTAACATCTGCAGTGCTTGCTCAGGTCTTTCTGGTTGTGNCTGCAGAAGCAGATCAGCGTAGACAAATTTTGCAGAGTCGGAATATAAAGGGCTGCCGTCGATAACCTGTTTTATGTAGGGTAGGCTCTTGTCGGATTGGCCTTTGGGAATGAACCATAACAGTGTGCTGAACAGTTTAATGAAAGGGGGTANGTGATCGGCATAGTAGTAGGCCATACCCAGAGGAAGTTTTGCTTCCAGTAGATCTGGATCGAGTGACAGTGCATTTTCCAGGTGATTAATCGCTTTGCTGCCGCTAGTGCCCGCCTGATATAGGTTACCTCTGAGCCCGGCTANAAATGAAAGCGAAAAGTAAGCTGTGCCACAATCGAGTTTAGCTCTGGCGAGCTGGATATGGGTAGGCTGCGGTTGTTTACACAGCGACAGTAGCTTTTTTGCCGTGTTGGNCACTGTCTTATCCCAGCGGGTATCGCTACCATCCCAGGAAAGCCGGGTATTAAGTGTCCCCAGGTGAAGTGCGTAGCCAATGGTCAGGTCTGGGTATTGTGCCTCGATCTGTATCGCCAGCTGATCTGCCTTATGGTAGTTGCCGATCAAGCGCGCATCGACAATCTGTTTGATGACGTTACTGTCCGGAGCGAGTGAAAACTGATCTGCGCTGCAGATCTGGGTTATCAGTAGAACGGCTAGAACGGCATATTGAAGCATTGCAGGGGCAATTTAAGAGGTAACTTACAGTTTAATGTTTCACTTGATTTGCTGAAAGTGAAATTTTTAGTAATTGCAAGAATCTGTATCTGACAATGCTCTGTGGAAGTGTCAATATCATGATAACAATCTCAAAAATTGCGGAGTTTAAGGTTATGCGACTACTGTATATNGATATTGATACGTTAAGAGCAGATCATCTGGGTTGTTATGGTTATCATAGAAATACCTCGCCAAATATCGATGCCCTGGCAAAATCAGCTTTACAGTTCAACGAAGTTTATGCCTCTGATACACCTTGTCTGCCCAGTAGAAGTGCCTTGCTTACCGGTCGTTTTGGAATACACAATGGTGTTGTTAATCATGGTGGCACAGANGCTGACCCTGTNATTGAAGGCCCTGGTAGGGCATTCTGGTCGGAACTGCAGTTGACCAGCTTTCCTACCCAACTCAAGCGCCTGGGTATGCGTACCGCCAGCATATCTTCTTTTGCACAGCGTCATTCGGCGTTCCACTGGCACGCTGGTTTTGATGAGGTGATTCGGGTTCCGGGTAGCATTGGACTTGAATCAGCAGACGAAGTATTTGAATTGGCCCAGGATTGGCTAAATCGTAATGCCGAGCAGGATAATTGGTTTTTACATATTCACCTGTGGGATCCCCATACGCCTTACCGGGCACCGGCGAGTTTTGGTGAACCGTTTGCTGATCAGCCTTTNCCCAGCTGGTTGACCGAGGAAGTTCGATCGGCTCACTGGCAGGGGGCAGGCCCGCATTCCGCTAGGGAGTGCAATGGTTTTGCACCCCGCGCAGGCGCGCTTGAGCGCTGGCCCAGGCAACCCCAGGAAATTCCTGATATGGCCGCGGTCAGGAAAATGTTTGATGGATACGATACGGGTGTGCTATATGCCGATACCTATGTTGGCCGGATCTTGAATGTCCTAGCAGATCATAACTTGCTGGATGACGCTGCCGTGATGTTGTCTGCTGACCACGGTGAGACCCTCGGGGAACTGAATGTCTACGGCGATCATCAGACTGCTGATTGGTGTACTTCAAGGGTACCGTTGTTACTTAAATGGCCAGGCGCAGACAATTTTTCCGGTCGACAGATGCAAGGCCTGCATTACCAGATTGATGTCACTGCCACCTTGATTGAAATGTTGGGTGGCAAGACGCCTCGTTCCTGGGATGGCCAGGGTTTTGCAGAGAGCCTTGATGCCGGTCAAGATCAGGGTCGCGAATTTCTGGTTGTCTCACAAGGCGCCTGGACCTGCCAGCGAAGTGTCCGTTGGGGTGATAATCTACTGATCAAGACGCTGCATGATGGTTACCATCTCTATGATGACTTAATGCTTTTTGATATTGAAAATGACCCCCATGAACAAACTGACCTGTGTCTTGACTGTCCTGAACTGGTTGAAGACGGCTTGTCTCGGTTGAGATCCTGGCAGGCAGAAATGATGCCACTGGCGGCTAGAGGCAGGGACCCTCTGGAGAATGTAGTATTGGAAGGCGGCCCCTATCATGTACGAGGGCAATTACCCGATTATCTTAAGCGATTAAGGCAAACCAGTAGACAGGCGCATGCCAGGCGTCTGGAAAAGAAATATGCCCAGGAACTTGCCGGGGCAGTACAATGAACGGGCTATTAGCGGGAATGAATGCGATGGTCACAGGCGGTGGCAGCGGTATTGGTCTGGCTTGTGCCAGCGCCTTCAGAATGGATGGTGCCAATGTCCTGATTATGGGCAGAACCAAAGATAAATTGAAAGCAGCGGTTGAGCAGTTGCTGGCCCTGCCGGGTGAGGGCAAAGTCCAGTTTTTGGTTGGTGATGCGGGCCAGGAAGATGCGGTTGGGCGGGCTGTGGATGCAGCCGCAGACAACGGCCGGCTTGATATTGCAGTTGCCAATGCAGGGACCGGTTCGCTGGCGCCTATCCAGGAAACTAAGGATTCGGAATGGCAGCGGGTGTTGCAGACAAACCTGGGCGGCACTTTTTATCTGATTAAATCTGCAGCTGGGTATATGACCGATGGCGGGTCTATCTGTGCCATATCCTCTATCGCAGGCGTACGAACCCATCGCTTTATGAGTGCATACTGTACCAGTAAGGCGGCCATTGAAATGCTGGTCAGAAATTCTGCAGATGAACTTGGCGTAAAAGGTATTCGAGTCAATAGTGTCTGCCCGGGCCTGGTTGAGACCGACCTTGCCGCTGGTCTGCTGACCACCGAAGCTGTTTATAAGGATTATCGGCGTTGTATGCCGTTAAACAGGCATGGCCAGCCAGAGGATATAGCGAAGGCGGTGCGGTTTCTGTGTGGACCGGAATCTACCTGGATTACAGGTGTAAGCCTAAGCGTTGATGGCGGTCATCATTTAAGGCGGGGTCCTGAACTTGATCCCATAGTGGATGCTATCTATGCTCAATAGTTATCTATGTTCGATCGCTATTAGGGGTGGATCGCAATTAGACGCTAGAATGGCGGATGCATATTGGGGTTGTGAACGAGGCGATATATGAAGGGAAATAAATTGGGTCTGAGTCAAGCGCAATTGGATGCTTACTGGATGCCATTTACTGGCAATAGACAGTTCAAGCGAGACCCAAGGATGATGGTTGCGGCGCAAGGCAGTTATTACACGGATGCAGATGGGCGCAAAATATTTGATGGCCTGTCCGGATTATGGACCTGTGGATTTGGACATAATATCGAGAAAATAAATGCTGCTATCGCTAAACAGGCCCGGACCCTGGATTTCAGCCCCAGCTTTCAGTATGGGCACAAGGGGGCTTTTGAATTAGCAGAGCGCATTACCCAGTTCATGCCGGAAGGACTCAATCGGGTGTTTTTCTGCGGTTCCGGTTCTGAGGCGACCGATACTGCATTAAAGCTGGCTAGGGGCTATTGGAGAAAACTGGGTCGTGCCGGCAAGACAAAGCTAATCGGAAGAGCCAAAGGCTATCATGGCGTAAATTTCGGGGGTATTTCAGTAGGTGGTATTGGTGGTAACAAGGCAATATTTGGAGAATCTGTTGCAGCCGATCATTTGCCACACACCTGGTTGCCTGAAAATGCCTTCTCCAGAGGTTTACCCTTGCAGGGTGCTGACCGGGCCGATGAACTTCTTGAACTCATTGCCCTGCACGATGCTTCTAATATCGCAGCGGTCATCGTTGAACCGTTAGCGGGATCGGGTGGCGTTTTTCCACCCCCCGTCGGTTATTTGCAGCGGTTAAGAAAAATCTGCGATGACCACGATATTTTGCTGATCTTTGATGAGGTAATCTGTGCCTTTGGGCGAATGGGCGCAAATACTGGTGCAGAAGCGTTCGGCGTCAAGCCGGACATGATCAATATAGCCAAGCAACTGACTAACGGGGCAATGCCCATGGGCGCGGTAATCGTAAGGCAAGATATTTATGATTGCTTTATGGCCACTGATGCACCCGATTACGCTCCAGAAATTCCTCATGGTTATACTTATTCTGCGCACCCCCTTGCTTGCGCCGCAGGTTTGGCGAGCTTAGAAGTGCTGGAAGACGAGAACATGATCCAGCGGGTGCAGGCCATATCGCCCTTCTTCGAATCGGCTGTCCATGAACTTGGTAACTGTGCCAACGTGGTTGATGTGCGCAATTATGGCCTTGCTGCTGGTTTGACACTGCAAGCCTACCCGGGTGAGCCTCTCAGGCGTCCTTTTGAGGTCGCCATGTCTATGTGGGAGAAAGGATTCTACGTCCGTTATGGTGGCGATACCCTGCAGTTAGGCTTACCCTTTATTGTTGAGCAAGCAGAAATCACCAGTTTGGTTAACGCCCTGGCCGACAGTTTAGCTGAAACTGCCTAGGGTAAGTCCCAGTACCTGTTTTAAAGGCGTGGCTGTATGAATTACACCGAGGCAAGCGCAGTGGATTTACTGGGTTGCAGTGAAAGATGGCGGCCTGACGAGCCCGCGGTTGTGTAAAGGCCGACTCGAACACCCGGATGCCAGGATACCCGGTTGCTGGCCCGGGTGCTATTGTCGATTTAGATGCATTTAAAAAATGGGTATTCAGGCGTTTAAAGCACTTTGCTCAGATCTT
>NZUN01000010.1 GCA_002697205.1 Gammaproteobacteria bacterium | reverse complement strand
CAACCATCGAGGGTATATCTAATGACCAGGGTTTACATCCCGTGCAGCAGGCTTGGATTGACCATCAGGTGCCACAATGTGGTTATTGTCAATCCGGGCAGATCATGTCAGCTGTCGCCTTGCTAGATAAGAATAATCATCCTAGTGACGAAGAAATCGACCGGGCTATGGCTGGCAATATCTGTAGATGTGGGATGTACGGGAGAATCAAGGCGGCTATAAAACGAGTGTCGGATGGCGACCAGAAATTTTATGACGCCAGTGGGGAGGTGAATAATGGGTAAATGGACTCGCCGCGGTTTTATTACGGCAGGCGTAATTGGCAGTAGCGCTTTGGTGATTGGTGTGGCTATCAGGCCGGGTCATCGGGTAGCAGAGTTGACTGGGTCGGTAGCCGATGAAGGTGAAACGCTGGTAAATGCCTGGGTGAAAATAGATACCCAGAATCGGATCACCGCCATTGTTCCACATTCCGAAATGGGCCAGGGAGCGCAGACCGCTTTGACTCAGATGCTGGCTGACGAATTAGATGCCTGTTGGGAAGATGTCAGTTTTATTGAGGCGCCGGCCGAAGACGGTTTTGCAAATTATGCTTTAGGTAAAGGGTTTATTTTGGGAGATACTGAAGTACCGGCCGTTCTGATGGGGAGTGTTGATGGTCTGTTCCTGCAGCTAACCAAAGCTTTTCATTTACAGATCACTGGCGGTAGTTCAAGTATTCGCGCCACCGGCGTGTATGGTATGCGCGTTGCGGGTGCCGCTGCACGAGAGATGTTGCTGGCTGAAGCTGCGCTGACCTGGCAGGTTCCAGTAGACGCTCTACAGACCAAGGAAGGCAAAATCATACATAAGGCGACAGGTAAGCAGGCTGCATTTGCCGAATTTGTGGTGCAGGCGGGTAGGAAGGCGCCACCTGCACAACCAAGGTTAAAAGCCGTTACCGAATTCAGTATTATGGGGCAGAGCAAACCGCGCCATGATATACCGGCCAAGGTTGACGGTAGCGCAGCATTTGGAATTGATGTTGTCGTTGATGGCATGAAATACGCAGCGATTACTGCTGCTCCTGTATTTGGTGGGAGCATTATTCGTCTGGATACCGTAAAAGCAGAGAGCATACCGGGTGTATTGAAGGTTGTTGACCTTGGTAACGCCGTAGCCGTGGTAGCGGAAGGATATTGGTAGGCAAAGACAGCACTGGCGAGTATTGATGTCACCTGGGAAAAAACAGCCAATGATGACGTAGACAGTGAGGCAATATTTGCTCAATTTCAACGGGATATTAATGCTGCCAAAGAGACTGGTGAGAGTCATGAAGATTTGATTATCGGTGATCCGGTTAGGGGTGCTGAACAATGGCGAGTCGTAGAGCGCCAATATACTGTACCGTATCTTGCCCATGCTTGTATGGAGCCCATGAATGCTGTAGCCAGTGTTGTTGGGGACAGCTGCGAGATCTGGACCGGTTCACAGAATCCTCTTGGTTTTCGTTACGACGTTGCCGCTGCCCTGGACCTGGATCCGGAGAATGTTTCTTTTCATAATTATTTCATGGGAGGCGGATTTGGCCGCCGTTCTGTTTCTGATGTGGCGGTCCAGGCTGCACAGATTTCTCGACAGGCCGGGTTGCCGGTTAAGCTAATCTGGAGCCGAGAGGAAGATACTAGGCAGGATTATTACAGACCCGCAGTCATGAGTGAATTTCGTGCAAGTCTTGACCAACATAACAGGCCTGTTAGCTGGGAGAACATCTATGTTGACAAGCACGAACCAGCGGAAGCGCCACATATTCCCTATGCAATTGCAAATCAGAAGATCCATTTTGTTGATAGCCCAACTCACGTGCCGTTTGGTCCCTGGCGAAGTGTGGATCACTCTCAACATGGCTTTTTCACTGAGTCCTTTGTTGATGAACTGGCCTACGAAGCTGCACAGGACCCATATCAATTTCGTCGTGACATGCTCGGTGGTCATCCTCGGCTGTTGGCAGCTTTAGATCTGGTTGCAGAAAAATCTCAGTGGAATGTGCCTATCGGAAAAGGCAGGGGCAGAGGAATTGCTCTGCAGGAATCCTTTGGCACGGTGGTTGCGGAAGTCGTAGAGGTAACCGTGCAGGAAGGGCAAGTGAAGGTTGATCGGGTCGTCATCGCTGTGGACCCGGGCTTCGCGGTTTCCCCTGATGGTTTAAAAGCACAGATGGAATCCGGGGTGGTGTATGGGTTAACGGCAGCGTTATACGGTGAGGTTTCGCTTCATCGAGGGCGGGTAAGCCAGGGTAATTTTGACACCTATGAAATGCTGCGGATGCCGCATGCACCTGTGATTGAAACCCACATTATTAACAGCGATGCTAGCTGGGGAGGTGCCGGTGAACCGGGTGTTCCTGGTACAGCACCGGCATTGACCAATGCGATCTACGCGGCGACAGGAACTCGAGTGCGAGACCTACCTGTTTCGAAGTATGAATTCGATGTCGAATTCCGTGAAGAAAATAACTTGAGCAGTTAGCCTGGGATTGCTCTGGTGCGAGCATATGCCTTGCTGGAGATTAAACTGATCGAATAGTTGTTGTAGGGTAAATGCAGATTTTCTATAGATGCCGTTGACGTTGATTATCAGGTCAGATTAAAAAGTTGCAGCTTACAGCGGTTCGTTTTTTACTGCTTTCGCTTGCTGCTTTTCAAAATTATCACGATGTCGTTGAAATGTCATTCGGCCATCATGATGATGATAGGCATAGTTAGGGCGCAGACTTGTACGACCTGCCGCTGGTTCAAGATCAAACAGACTACAGTAGGAATCTAAGTTCCCGCGGCCATGGCCGGTACCTGGCGGAGCCTGGGACGCCCGGCCATCATTATTGCGATCGTTTTTGCCAAAAGGGAAAGGTCCATAAACGTCCATGAGACCGGCAAATCGAACTGAATTGCGATCCAGAATTTCCTGGGTAACAGTTTCACGATAAGGCTCCTGAGGCTGGTATCGTGGGCGCATATATTCACATTGGAGAGCCATTCGAAATCCAGGTTTTTTTCTGGGATAAGATCCGTGCCAGGTATGGTTTCCCCAAACGACTGCCGACCCAGCGGGTGCCTCCACTGAAACTGCTCGGTCAGCCCAGTATTTTGATTCAGGAGGACTGACCTGGCGTTGCCAACGATGGCTTCCCGGCAGGAATGAGATTGCGCCGTCTTCTTTGTAGTAGTCAGTCAGGAAATAATGGACATTTGCGTTGATGTTTTGGCCTGGATGGGCCTCAGGAGTTGGATCAAGGTAATCGCCATGAATACCTGTTCTACTATCACCCTGTCCTTTAACCCAACCGTTGACCAGGCTCAGGATACAGTTGGTTCCCAGTAGGTACTGCGCCAGACCCAGGCCAGCAGGGTTGCAGGTGATTTTTTCAAATACTGGGTTTTCCCAGAGTAGGAAACGCAGGTTGTCATTAACATTTTCCCAGCGATCCTGATCAATACGTAAGTCGCCAAANCGTCTTTTGACAACATCTTCNAGNGCNTCTTTAAGTTCCAGATGATAACCGTCAGGTCCGATCTTTTCGGCGGGCACAATNGTATAGCCAAAGGCTTCTAATTCCGCNATGTTTGTTTCCAGTCCAAGNTGCTGTAGTTCNTGATACAGCGGTGCTAGGGAACCNGCTGTTTCCCAGTTTTCAATTTTCATGTGCACTTATTCCTGCTCATCCCATCGAGGAATAATACTGAGGCCAATGCGATGCCCACCGGCTCTTAATCCAATGGTTTGCTTGATTTACCTGCCGCACTTTCGCGCAATATTAATGCTGTATGGGATTATGGTTGCTGAGAATCTTCCTGTTTGAGCATTTCATTAATCAATAACACGTTTGAAATCAGGGGGTCTTCGCTCAACGAAGGAGGAAACGCCTTCTTTGAAGTCCTCGCCACCGAGCGATTGCGCCATTAGCTGATTGCTTTCCTGCATTGCTGGCCCGAAGGTCATATTCAGATGCCGATAGAGTTGAGCCTTGATAATTTTGATTGAGTTTGGCGCTGCCGTCGCAGCCAGATCTTTAATGTAATCGATGGCTTGTTGTCTGGCAGTGCCCTGCTCACATAATCGGTTGGCTAGTCCCAGTCGTTCGGCTTCGACTCCGTCGAATTTCCGCCCACTCCAGAGGAGGTCAAGGGCATTAGATAAACCAATTATTCGTGGCAAAATCCAACTGGAACCATGCTCCGCTATGAGACCACGATTAACGAAGGCACTGGTGAATTTGGCTTGTTTTTCCACAAAGCGCATATCGCAGAGGCAGGCGAAAACGAATCCCAGGCCTGCACAGGCGCCGTTAATGGCGGCAATTAAGGGTTTTCTTATAGTGGGAATATAAGAGAAAGTGACGGCAAAATCCTCTCCCATATCGGGGTTGCCGGGTCGGGCTGAAAACTGGCTTAAGTCTTCTCTCTGCTGACCTCCAGCTTCTCCTGATGCAGTGGCCTGCAGACCGCCTATATCTGCACCTGCACAAAAACCTCTTCCGGCACCGGTAAGCACAATACCTACTACCGCTGCATCCTGCTCTGCAGTTGCCAGAGCGTGCTTAAGTTCTGCCTGCATACGCCCGGTAATTGCATTGAGTGCTTCTGGACGATTTAGCGTAATGACAGCTACAGGATCACTCACCTCATATTGGATATGTTCGTACATGCTTATCTCCTTTACAAACTATAGGAAATAAACCACCTTTTTTACAATTTAGCAACGTATCATCAAGTATTGTTGATTGATCCAGTATTTAGACGTCGCGCCTATTAGAAACTGTTCTTTAGAAAAATGCGTTAACGAGGCAGCCGGTGTGCCGATTCACCAGCTAGGTCTGACTTTCGTAAATATAAGAAAATTCGTGGCAAGTTTGGGGCCTGTGATGGTTAATCTTTGTAAACACTGGAATTATCAGAACGGTTTGAGTTTTGAGGACAGATCAGCAACTTGACAGGCTTGCGGGCAGTTTGTAGCGTTAATTTTCTGGTTATGGGAGGACTTATGGAAAAGCTCTGCGATGGTTACAGCCTGGTGGAAGGCCCTGTTTGGATCCCTGATAGGGGATTAATGTTCAGTGACGTGTTACTGGGCGGTGTTTTCTGTGTCGATCAGAACGGTTCTGTAAGTGTCGTGTTTGAGCATCGTCGTGGTATCGGTGGGATGTCTTTGCACCAAGCGGGCGGTCTAATTGTCAGTGGTGGGAAAATCTCCTTTAAGCCCTTTTCGGGTGGTTCAAGCCAGGTTGTGCTGGATAAGGATGAAGCAAATGGAATAGTAGGATTCAACGATATCACCACTGATAATGCTGGCAGGATATACGCTGGGTCACTTGGCTCAAGTCCGGTTTTTGATGACGGCAGGGACCCTCAGGCGGGCGAGCTCTTTTTGATAGAATTGGATGGAAGTGCAAGAAAGGTTGCCGATGACATTCTTCTAACCAATGGTCTGGGGTTTTCCCCTGATAATAAAACTTTATACCACTCAGATTCAGGTCGCCGCGTTGTAAATTGTTATCGGGTTGAAGCAGACGGAACACTAGGTCGAAAAGAAGTCTTTGCCAAGATGGATAAGGGTGTCCCGGATGGTTTAGCTTTATCAGAAGATGGACGGATTTGGGTAGCGCTGGCGGGCGGTGGGCAGGGTGTAGCCGTGTTCAGCCCAGAGGGTGATTTACTCAATTTTATTGAAATCCCGCAATCCCTTTGTTCCAGTGTTTGCTTTGGCGGTGATGACATGAAAGATCTTTATATAGTGTCTGGCTCGGCAGGTGCCGATTCCGAAACGGCTGGGGCGGTGTACAAAACCAGAGTCGATGTAGCCGGATTGATTGTACCGCCGGCAAAAGTCAGCTTGCCTTAAAGGTCTGTTTTTTCGAAACTGATAGGCGATATGTATCGAACGAGTTGGCCCCTGTCCTTGGCTCGGTAGCTTTGTTAGAGAGTAAGGCAAAGGATGGCGGTTTGCGCTCTGGGCGATGCTTAGTGGCGACTCGGGGTTGATACTGTTAAGTCATGGGCCCTGTTTCATAATCACCCGATATAGCATAACGCCCCAACAGACCAAAGTACGACTCTCTACCCTGAACATGCTGGGTAATCACGTGCATATCCTGAAACCGGCGCTGCAGCAATTCATCTTGGTAAATGCCAGTAGAGCCTGAAATCTTGTAAGCCAGGTCCACTACTTCGGCGCACTCCTGGATAACATGGGTACCAGCCATACGTAGCTGAGATCTTTGTTTGTGACTGATTTCCTGATTGCGCCTGACAGAGTCTAAAACCTCAGCTGCTGTGTGCATCAGGTAGGCATCTGCAGAACGCCAGCGAGCGGTAGCCTTACCCAGAAACCTTTGTACATCTGGGTCTTCCCGCAATCGTAGTGCTGCCCACCGGGGCTTTTTACTCTGTGCAATTTTTATCACATCAGATAAGGCCCCTTTGGCGACGCCGAGTCCAACGGCTGCGAAACTTACTGCAAACATGAGAGAGGTTGGTATGGTGGTGATGTCATTTTTTACGGTGGAATCATCGTGAAAATTGACAATCTGGGATGCTGGTACCAGAAGATCTTTCACGCGAAACTCGAAGCTTCCTGTTGCTCTAAGTCCGGCTACATGCCAGGTATCGTCAAATTGAGCCTGATCGGGTCGAAAAAACGCCGAGCGCCAGCCGCCTTCAGAAAACCGAGCTGGACCCGTCATCCAAGTCGCATGCTGGCAGCCGCTTGAAAAGCCCCAGTGTCCCGTTAGTTTATAACCACCGTCGGCATAATTGATAGTGCAACTATAGGGCGGACCGTTAGCAACCGATGCAAAAGGGTCTTCCCAGATTTCTGAAATAATCTGGTTAGGTAGCCAAAGGGACGTAGTCGCAATGACTGCTGCCTGGTTTACACACCAGGCAGTGCTAGCATCCTGTTCGGCTATTCGTTTTATGATGTCCAGATATTGCTCAAAGGGTAGCTCCAGGCCAGAAAATGTTTTTGGGATCAGAGCGCGAAAGGCACCTGACATCCTCAGCTCTGTGACTAGCTGGTCCGGTAAGCGGCGCGATTGTTCAGCCAATGGCGCACTTTTTGCGATATTGTCAAGAAGCGAAGCAAAATTCTCTAACGCCAAATCAATCACCTTTTTTAAAAAGGGTAGCAAAACAAACCCCATTATTCACTGGGTAGGCCAATTGTGAAAGGCTTGGTTCTCGATCTTGGANCCAGTCTCGGTTTTATCGGTATTAGTCAGGCGTTTCCTTATAGTAGTGCCANAGGAATATAGCTCCGGCGCTNCGCCAGGGTGACCANTGGCTGACTAGTTGTCTTGCCAGACTNGCAGTTGGACGTTCCTTAAGGCCTTTTAACCNGCCTAGTGCTACTTGAAGGGCTAGATCATCGGCGGGGAATATGTCTGTTCGCCCGAGAGAAAACATCAAGTATATTTCTGCACTCCATTGGCCGAANCCGCGNAGCGAAGTTATCTGGCTGATGGCCTCTTCATCGTCGACTGTACTGAGTGACTCAGGGTTGAAACGACCTGCGAGTATAGCCTCGGCTAATCCTCTTGCGTATTCTATTTTTCTGAACGAAAGTCCCGCCTGACGCAGCTCAGTATTACTGATCTTTTCCAGTGATGTCGCTGAGCATTCAGGCATCAAGCGTCTGACTCGGGCCGTTATCGCAGTAGCAGCTGATGTTGAAATCTGCTGACTGATAATAGTTGAAAGAAATGTTTCAAAGCCTTGTGGTCGGTCTCGTGGATCGGGTTTGCCATGGATTGCCAGAGCCTTTTTTAAGTCGGGATCCAATTGGCTTAAGGTATTGAGGCCTTTGTTGAGTGTATTTTGATTCATGCAAACTTAACCTGGCAGAATGCAGTTAATGTAATTGGGTTCGATCAAAGTTCTTATTCCCTTTGACAAGTAATTTGTCTTATATTGAATCTCCCAGGTATCGTAGCTAACCAGAACCAAGCTGATCTTGATAGTTTGAGACCCTGATGAAGATTTTTTTTTGGGATTGCCTAAAACCTGTTTTACTATTTGAAACTCTATATAAACAGCAACAGTTAAGGTGGGTCAATGGCCGAAGAAGATGTTGCTTGTATTGGGCCAACATCTAACAAACAAAATGAAGTTCAAGGTAGCCGTTAATGTGCCCTCCGCATCAAGTGATCCTTTGGGGGAAGCGCAATTTTTCGCTACCGGCCGTTTTAGGCTTATAATAGCCGTTTGAAGAAAGGTTATTTTTGACAGTAGTTGTTTGTTTAGGAGATTATGCTTCTTTGACCTGCTGATTCAAGGTGAGGATTGTGTTTTCGGCTTCACTTTGGTTAGAGCTTTTGGTTAANGATTAAGGTTNGTTAGTTTGAGTCCGACTTTNNCTNGNNCGGACGATNGAACGATGAGACAGATATGATAGAGGATTTTACTACNAGGCATTACCCTTTTCTGGGTTGCTTTAATTTTCGAGACATTGGTGGCTACCCNGNACAGGACGGACGATTGNTACGCCCGGGACAGTACTTTCGGGCAGGNAGGCAGGATCGAATGACCCAGGAGGATCTCAGCAAACTTAANTTATTAGGGATCAGAACACAGATTGANCTGCGNAAACCTAGTGAGATCANGGATCAGGGACGTGGGCCATTGGAAACTTTAGGTGCTAGCTATCNCCATATCGCGATTATTCCTGAAGNTGGAAGTGACCGGTTAAGTCAACTTGTTGGCGATACTGGAATATCGGGAAAGCGTTATCTCGGCTATCTGGANTTTGGCTCNGAAACATGGGTGGAAATGTTTGACATTTTTGCTAACCCAGAAAGTCAGCCGATCCTGCTGAATTGCACCGCTGGAAAAGACCGAACGGGTGTTGCAACNGCTTTTCTATTATCGGTTCTAGGCGTGCATAGAGTATTAATAGAGGAAGATTACAAGTTAACAAATCNAGATTTGGAGAGACAGGCTGATTTTATTGAANAAACCAGTGGATTTCCTGAAGGTATGAATCGACAACAGATGATGAAAGCAGCGGGAGTTCCNGAGAANGCCNTGAGCGACTTTCTAGANGGTCTCCAGGACAGATGGGGAGGTGCGATTGGCTATTTACGCAGTATTGGCATAACCGAACNNACNCTGGCTGCCGTGCGCCAAGNTTTTTTAGAATAGTTGGANAAGNGTTAACGGCCAATCCTGTTTGCTCNGCAGGCGATTTGCAGCTTCTAAGAATGNCCAGCTGGCCTTTTGACAGGGGTTAATGGGTTTGATCGTCGGNATCGGCCTTGCTGTTATATGAATGCAGGCAACCACAAAGTTATCATCGCATAACAGCAATTATCCTTGAGTTAAGCCGATTAGACATATCGCTTGCAGATTCTTATTCAAGTAGAATCTTGCCAAGATATTTTTTGTAGACAAGAAAGCCGTGGGCGAATACCTGTTTTCAGGACTAAAAGTCATTGATTGTGCGACGGTCATAGCAGCGCCAGCTGCAGCCATGATCCTGGCAGATTTTGGTGCAGATGTGATTAAAATTGAAAAGCCCGNCGATGGCGATATGTTGCGCATGCTTTCTAACATCACAACTACGCCTGATGCAGATAGTAACTGGTTTTGGCAGCTGGACGGTCGAAACAAACGCAGTATTTCACTTGACCTGAAAACTGAGGCTGGGCTTGGAATTCTTTTTGAACTAATAGCTGAGTGTGATGTGTTTATCACCAATCAACCCTATAGTNCGCGCGAGTCAATGGGGCTGACCTATGAGGCACTTCAACCCTTAAACAAAAAAATGATCTATGCATCTCTGACTGCCTACGGTGAAAAAGGTGATGANAGNAATCGGAAAAGTTTTGATCAGCTTGCTTACTGGGCTAGAAGCGGGTTGATGGAGCTAATGCGTGAAGCGGGCACAAGGCCGACCCAGGGGCTACCTGGAATGGGCGATCATCCGACCAGTCTTGCACTCTATGCTGGGATTGTCACNGCTCTACTGAAAAGATCGCAGACGGGTGAAGGCTCNATGGTGCAAACCTCGTTGCTTGCCAATGGTCTCTGGTCAGCAGCCGGCATCGCGCAGGGGGTGCTGGCAGGTGGNGATATGGAGAAATATCGAGACCTCAATCGNGTTGAGTCTGCNATGATGAGACCCTATCGAACCANNGACGATAGATGGCTCCAATTCAACATGGTAAGAACCGAGGAGTTGCTGGACCTGTTGCTGACTGCGTTGGACGCATTGCAGCTCCTGACTGATNCAAGGTTCTCTACTCCTGAGCTCATGTTTCAAAATCGAGAAGTGCTGGGCGANAAGCTTCAAGCCATCATGGAGACGAAAACCAAGGATGACTGGCTAGCTGTTTTTCAGTCCTTTGATCTTCCGGTAAATCTTGTCGCCTTGGTAGAAGAAACCAAGGATGATGCTCAGATACTGGCTAATAATATGGCAGTTAAGCCCNAAGATGTAGATGTTGCTACGCCGTTNGTAATCAATCATCCTATATCGGTATCAGATGTTCNCCAGGTGGGCCCTAAAAGGGCTCCGGATTTAGCCGAGCATCGGGATAAGATACTTGNGGAATTGGGTTATGATGGGAAAGATATTGCAGNTTTGNGCAGTCAAGGCGCGTTTGGAATCGAAAGCGATTGAATAGCGATAGCAATATGCGTAACAAACAGAACAAAAAAACAAGATAAATCTAGAACGGGAAACAATGATGGAACTTAANCCAGGATTACGTTTGAGGAGTGCGGTATGCGATGCTGAGGTGATGGTTATCAAGGCTGCGGCAGGGGATGGGTTAACCTGTGGTGGCGAATCANTANTGGAGCAGGCGCAGGATGCAAAAGCAGCCGCAAACCCAGAGCACATGCATGGCTGNGTTATTGGNAAAAGGTATGTGAANGAAGCGGAGACCATTGAATTGTTATGCATTAAAAGTGGTGAAGGTTCTTTGTATTATAATAGTGATGAATTGATGACCAAAGATACCAAAAAGCTTCCTTCTTCGGATTGATAACGTGAATATTGCANTGTTTCTGCAGATGGCGGCGGAAGCCTGCCCCGATCGGGTGGCTTTAACTCATGAAGGTATTCATTACTCTTATGCTGCACTCTATGAAGCCGCCAATAAAGCGGCGCATCGATTTTCNATCAGCGATTGTGANTTTGTTTCGGTTTTNGATGTTAGTAGCCCCGCTGTTCCGATTAGCCTTATGGGAGCTGCCATGGCGGGCATTCCCTATGTGCCTCTTAACTATCGATTGAGTGAGCAACAACTCGNTGATTTGCTTGATCGAATCAAACCGGTTTTCCTCATTGTAGACGACNTCAAGGCAGCTGAATTTAGTGACATAGAGGGCCTGGTTGAGGGGNGACAGACGTTTTTGACGTCACTGGAATTGGCACCTGTCGAGCATTTTTCCTGCATAGAAGATCCTTCTGCAGTGGCTATCCAATTGTTTACCAGTGGAACNACAGGAACACCCAAAGCAGCCTTACTAAGGCATGAACACCTTGTATCCTATATCCTTGGCTCAGTAGAATTTATGGGTGCGGCAGAAGAGCAGGCCACGTTGGTGTCGGTGCCACCCTACCATATTGCGGGAATTTCCGCCGTGATGAGTTCAATTTATGCCTGTCGCCGGATTGTCCAGCTTTCCAATTTTCAGGCGCTTGAATGGCTGAATCTATGCAGCCATGAACAGGTGACCAATGCCTTTGTGGTGCCCACCATGATGACGCGTATTATAGACGAGATCGAAAACAACAACTTCAGTNCTGATGCANTGGGATCNCTTGTAGCGATTGCCTATGGCGGCGGTAAGATGCCCCTACCCGTTATTGNACAGGCGCTTGATCTGCTACCGGCAGTNAGTTTCACTAATGCCTATGGGCTAACGGAAACAAGTAGCACAGTGACACTGTTGGGCCCGGATGACCATAGAGAAGCGGTNAATCATGACGATTCGTCCATTCGTTCAAGACTGGCNTCAGTGGGCAAAGCGCTACCTTCTATCGAAATTGAAATTCGTGATGAACNTGGCANGAAACTAGAGCATCATGAAGCNGGNGAGATTTATGTTCGCGGACCTCAGGTCTCAGGTGAATACCTGGAGCGTAATGCACTTATTGAAGATGGCTGGTTNCCCACTCGTGATGCTGGCTATATGGATGAGCACGGTTANCTTTATCTTTCTGGTCGNGCCGATGATGTCATTGTCAGGGGTGGGGAGAACATCTCTCCNGCTGAAATAGAAGATATCCTGTTTCTTAATAGTGGTATAAGTGATGTTGCCGCGGTCGCTATTCCCTCACAACAATGGGGTGAGGCAATTGCATTAGCGGTTGTACTAAAGCCCAAAGCTGACCTCACTGCAGAGTCTATAAATGCTNTGATCAGATCAAAACTACGCTCTTCGCGTGTGCCNGAAGTGATTCACTTTGTCGAGGAGCTACCTTATAACGAGGCAGGCAAGNTGCTACGGCGTGTNATAAAATCCTGGTTTTCATGAGCTGCCAGGGNATTGGTTGAAATCCCAGCCGGTCANCCCAGAAGTTATTTTCCTGCCTGTCTGTAATTGCCTATCTCCAGGAATTTATTGAGCTCGGNTAGATTGGCTGCTTGCTNATTTGTGAATCTATCCTAGGCCCTGTCTTTTCAGACAGGGTAGGTTTNCACGGNTAGTGGGGTTCAGNAGTTTTTTGGTTTAAATGGGCTTGNAGGCCANGGCCTACCCAGGGGTGAACGGCTCTGCTATGGTCAGTCATAGAATCGTGGCTAACAACCCGACTATGGAGTAATCCAATGTTGCTCAAGCCCTACCGTGTTCTCGACCTAACCAGTCAAAATGGTATGTTGTGCGCCCAGATCCTGGCCGATCTGGGTGCGGATGTNATTCAGNTAGAGCCACCCGGCGGTGCCGTNGGTAGACGCATAGGGCCTTTTTTCAAAAGTCAGGCCGAGCCAGAAAATTCCCTGAATTGGTGGGGCTATGCGCGGGGTAAAAGAAGCATAGAACTGGACATTGATAAGGACCGAGCCCTGTTTTTNGAGTTGGTTTCAAAAACCGATTTTCTGATTGAGGCTGAACCGGTAGGCAGTCTCAAGGAGAGAGGGATTGATTATGAAACCTTGCGCCAACTCAATCCCGCNCTTATACATGTCTCCATGACACCTTTTGGCGATACCGGCCCAAAGGCTCATTGGGCAGCCACAGATTTAACTTTGNTNGCAAGCTCTGGGCCTATGGCGATTACCGGCGATGCCGATCGCCCGCCGGTACGAGTCTCGGTACCTCAGGCGTGGAATCACGCCGCTGCAGAAGCAGCCGCGGGTTCTCTGGTTGCGCTGAGAGAAAGGGCNGNTTCCGGGCTNGGTCAGAAGGTNACTGTTTCAGCACAGCAAGCCCTGACCTTTGCAACGCAGGGTTACATCCTGTCGACGGCTGTGAATGAAGAAACAGTGACTCGATCGGCNGGCGGNCTGAAAGTGGGAGAACTTTCCATTCGGCTGACCTTTCCTGCCAGTGATGGCAGGATTGCCATTACCTTTTTATTCGGCGCTACCATTGGACCCGCTACTGCACGTTTGATGGCTTATNTCTGTGAACAAGGTTTCTGCGATGAAGCTACCCGAGATAAAAACTGGCTCGAATACGGGCTNTTGTTANCCCGAGGNGAAGAANCTATCTCGGAATGGGAACGGGTAAAAGACTGCGTGGCTGCTTGCACNGCGTCAAAAAGCAAGCAACAGTTGCTTGATGCTGCACTTCAACGTGGCCTTTTACTGGCGCCAATGACCACGCTTGCAGAGGTTGTTGATAGTACGCAATTCGCTTCACGTAATTATTTCTGGAAGCCCGATGGAGAAGGNCCTTCAGCTTCAGTTCAGTATCCTGGTGCGTTTGCCAGGTTCAGTGAAACGCCATTGCAACCGGGACCGCGGCCACCTCGAATCGGTGAGCATAACGATGAGGTGTTTAANGAACTTGANAGTGTGCCGNCGGTTTCACTACCCGTCAGTCAAGGCNATGAATTGCCCCTTGAGGGTGTCAAAGTTCTGGATCTGATGTGGGCCCTGGCTGGCCCTGGTGCGACAAGATTGCTCGCTGATTTTGGCGCGACAGTGGTNAGGGTAGAGTCGACCACTCGTCTCGATGTTACNCGAACGATACGGCCGTTCATGGATGGAGATGAGTCTCCTGAAAAATCAGCGATCTTCCATAGTATCAACGCTGGTAAACAGATGGTGACNATTGACCTTACCAAGCCGGAAGGCCGAGANNTTATTCTTGATCTGGTTCGGTGGGCTGATGTTATTACGGAATCATTTTCACCCAGGGCGATGAAAGCTTTGGGCCTGGATTACGCCACCTTGCGAGAAATAAAGCCAGACATCATCATGTTGAGCACCTGCCTGATGGGNCAGACAGGGCCCTTATCAATGTTTGCGGGTTATGGAAACCTGGCGGCGGCGATAACCGGTTTTTATGGAATCACCGGTTGGCCTGATAGAGAGCCGGCAGGTCCTTTTGGTGCTTATACTGATTACATTGCGCCGCGCTTTAATGCAATTGCTGTACTGGCAGCGTTGGATCATGCCAGACGGACGGGCCAAGGTCAGCATATTGATCTCGCTCAGAGTGAGGCGGCAATGCACTTTCTGACACCGGCACTACTTGATTATAGCGCCAATGGTATCGTTCAATCGCGTCAGGGTAATCGAGATTCACATATAGCACCGCATGGAGTTTATGCCACCAGAGGCGATGATAAACACATTGCAATTGCTTGTGAAACGGATATTCAGTGGCGGGCNTTGTGCACGGTGATCGATTCGCTGGATGCCAATGATGCCGATTGGGGTAGCCTTGAAAACAGGCTTAGCCATCAGGATGACCTTGACTTATGTATCGCNGAATATGCAGCGGTGCAGGACGGCTATGAACTCGAGGCAATGCTTCAGGCCGTAAATGTTCCTGCAGCAGTTGTCCAGAATAGTCCGGAGTTATATGTGGACTTACAACTGCAACATCTTGGTCATTTCATTGCCCTAGCTCATCCCGAGGGAGGTGAGACTACCATTGAGGCCTGCAGAATTAAGCTATCCCGTTCGGCTGTTTTCATCGATTCAAGCGCACCCACTTTCGGTCGGGACATGGCCGATGTCCTGAANNATCTGCTTGGCTATGATGATGAAAAATTTGGAGAGCTCCTGATCGCGGGTGCACTCGAGTANACCAGCTACAGCGTAATTATCTCCCTATAGTTGAGCTAATACCTCATGGCTGTGCTCNCCCAGATGCGGTGCCCGCCGGCTGATTGACCAGGGGCTGGCCGGCAATTGATAGGGNGCACCGGGATAGGTAACCGTACGTTCTAAGTCGTCGTGTGCTACTTCCACCGGAAAACCCCGGGCTTTGAAGTGTTCATCCTCGAAGGCTTCCTCAGGAGAATAGATAATACCTACGGATAAGCCTGCNTTTTGACAGCCAATAAAGAAGTCATAAGCGCTGATGGTCTGAGCGATTATGANTAATGCTTGTCGACCTGCTGAAAATATGGCCGTGATGGCTTCATCTTCTCCTATCTTGGACAGATCAAAAGGTCCTTCCCAAGTTGCGCCCATCTCGAGAAAGACCGTTTCGGGGAAGTCGTCAGCCAGGCCGATGTGTTTGAACCAGTCAAGTAATTTCTTGAATTCTTCGGGAAATCTGGGTGGAACCCCGGTATTGACATAGCGGCCATCAGCACATCTGACCTGGCTTTCACCCGTTGGTTTGACTGCTGCATGGCGACCGGTCTGACGTTGCACTGTTGCACCACTGACNAGCCAGGCATAAGTTNCTGCCTCTGTAGTCACGTTCAGAGCAGCGGTCATTGAAATATCGATGAACTGGCCCTGCCCTGAAGNATTCCGGTGAAGTAAAGCAGTGAGAATAGACATAAAGGCATAGTGACAACCGGTGTGATATCCCTGCTGACCCCAGCCACGAACCGGTGGAAGACTATGGTCGTCATAGCCGCAGCTCCAAGGGGGCCCANCCGANGCCATTAAAGTCAGATCGGTGANCGGTAGGTCGCTGAGTGCCTCACNCCGCCCGTAGGGGGTGACTGCGACATGAATGAGGCTGGGTTGAATTTTGATCAGGTCATCGTAATCAAGGTTAAGGGCGGACAGTCGATCAATTGGTTCGGACTCGAGCAATATATCCGAGGTGGCAATCAGCTTCTTAAAGGCCGCCCGTCCCGGTTTTGTGTCAAGGTCCAGTATTACACTGCGTTTACTGGTGTTGTAATGCATGAAGTACAGGCTGCGATTGTCGCCTGGCTCATCGTCTACATAAGGTGGGTAGGATCGACTCGGTTCACCTTGCACGGGTTCAAGTAGAATAACATCGGCGCCCATGTCGCCCAGTAATTTTCCGGCAAAGGCAATACGTTCGCTTGCCANTTCAATNACACGAATGCCATCTAGTACGCTCATATGACACCTTCGGATCGTAGCTGCGTCACTTCATCAGGGCTTTTGTGTAAAAGCTCAGTAAGAACCTGCTCGGTGTGTTCACCTAGACACGGTCCTCCGTGGTTTATCTGCCAAGGCGTGAGAGAGAACTGCGCGGGTATGCCATCGACTCTGACCTTTCCCATTTTTGAGTGGGTGATCGTCGGCCACAGGCCGGCCTTGGCTGTTGTCGGGTCCTGATCAATTCGCTCTTGAGGCTTCTGCACTGCGCCTACCGGAATCCGGGCCTGGCGCAAGTCTTCCTGTAAACTGAATTTTTCCTGCCTNCTGGTCCAGCCGGCTAGCTGTTTATCGAGTTCATCCTGATGATCCAGCCGATATGCCATTGNATCGTATTCACGGCACCATGAGGTTCTGGNTTTGGTCTGCTGGCTATTCTTTATAATCTTTGCCAGGTTCAGCCATTCNTGGTCATCTCTACAGGCTATTGCTATCCATTCATCTTCACCTGAGCAGGGATAGATACCATGCGGTGCCATAGGTGCGAACTGGCTNCGGTTGGAATCAATGCCTTCTGATTGTCGCATGGNCCTTTGATTCACCGTCCAGTCNAGCAGAGCAGGGCCGTTCAGGCTGAGACCNGCGTCGGTGCAGGCNAGGTCTACCCACTGGCCTCGACCGCTGTTATCACGTTCAAGCAGGGCTAGCATGATCGCCATGGCCATGTAGTATCCCCCAGTATGATCCATATAGGAGTAGCCCCAGCCAGCCGGTGGCTGGCCGGGTAGCCCTGAGGAAAAAGTGAGGCCAGAAACCGCCTGTACGATGGGCCCCCAGGTCTTGAACCTGCTGTAAGGCCCGTTATGGCCGAAACCGCAGTTAGACACATAGACTATATCTTNTTTGATACGCTTNAGGTCCGTATAACCAAACCCCCATTTTTCNAGTACACCTGCAGCAAAATTTTCAGTTACTGCATCTGACTTTTTGATGATCTCCGTCAGGATCTGCTTGCCCTTGTCAGTTCGAAGATTCAGAGTAATGCCTTTCTTGTNGGTATTGTGGTTATTGAAACCACCGCCGAAATCGACCCCTCTTCGTTCATCGACAAATGGCGGTGTTGCTCGCAGGATATCCCAGCGGCCCTCTTTCACAGGNTCTTCGATCCTGATGATTTCAGCGCCGAATGCTGCCAGCCACTTAGTTGCTCCGGCACCTGCCAACTGCCCGGTGAAGTCACAGATTCGAATATGTGAAAGTGCACCTGCCATTATCTACTCCATCTAGAGATTCTTCTTGTNCTCCAATCAAGGAATAACTTCAGTCATGCCATTTGTCAATCAACTTAACCGAATAATATATCCTCAGTGGGATAGCTCGGGCTGGCAATCCAGGGCGTTAGTTTTCCTGGTGAAAGGAAATTTTCGAGTTAACAGCTTCAGTCCTCTTTTGGCCCAGCTTAACTGCTGTTTTCTTAGAAATGAGACAGCCTGGGGCCTGGCTAGGCATTATCAGCCGATTTAGCATTGTTTCGGGGGAAATTTCTGGCGTTGAGCCGGTTTTGCGCTACATTAGGTACTATCTGATCAGAAACACAGTGAGAGAGGCGAATCATGATTGAACGACAGATTGAGATAACAACACCAGACGGAAGTATGACCACATTTGAATTTCACCCGGAAGAAGGCGGCCCCTATCCTATCGTGTTGTACCTGATGGATGCGCCCAGTATCCGACCAGCTTTGAAAGACATGGCATCAAGACTTGCCAGTGCAGGATACTATGTTCTCCTGCCGTTTCTATATTATCGGAATACGCCTTATCGAGAGTTTGGCTTGAGCGACGAGGACATGCATGTACGTCGTGAATACATGATGGCGGTAAATCGTGACCGTATCATCATCGATACCCAGGCCATGCTGGAATATGCCAGCAATAATGACAAGGCTGATNCCACCGNNCAGATCGGAGCGGTTGGATTCTGCATGAGTGGTCCATTGGTGATGGGGCTTCTGCAGAGAATGCCCGAAAAGGTTGCTGCGGTTGCTTCTATTCACGGTGCCTGGCTTGTTTCAAATCAGGATGATTCACCTCATAAAGAAATTGATCAGATCAAAGGCGAAGTCTATTTTGGCTGGGCTGACAATGACCCTACTGCGACCCGGGAAGAGTTGGAAATAATGGATAAAGCGCTGGCGGATCAGGGCGTAAACTATCGCATTGAATTNATGNAAGGTGCTCTGCACGGGTTTGCACCACCTGGCGGTGAACGTTACCACCGNGGGGCNTCAGAGAAACACTGGGAACGGGTGCACGATCTCTTCCGTCGTAATCTTAACCAGGGTTGAGTAGAGCCTGTGNTCCCAGCATTGTTGATGAGCGATTAATCATTGCGGGCAGCAAATAACAAGAAANCCTTATCTGCCCAGCGGAATTAACTGGATGATGATCTGGTACGGGCCAGTTGTTCGGGTTCTTAGTTCTATCCTCTTCCACCCTTGTCTGTGCGCAGCTGAGATCTAGCACTGGTTTCGCTTGCCAAGTTATTACGATATTATTTTGAGAAGGCGCTAATCGATTCGAATATGGATTCAGGTGACACAGAATTGCAGGTCTCTGTATGGCAGGCAGTACTCGTGCTGTCACATTGGGGCATTGGTGGTACACCCNAGACTGGCTTACACAGGATGATTATGAANAAAGAACCTTATCAACCGGTAGTGCCCGAGCAACTAGACGACATCAACTTCCTTGATAGCAGCCTACAGAACTGCCCTTATCATGCCTATAGGATGCTGCGCGATGAAGCGCCTGTCTGGATCGATCCGATCACTGGNTTTTATGTTATTTCCCGGTTCGATGACCTGCGTGCGGTACTGCTTGATTCCAAGCGTTATTCCAATGATATGAGATCAGACCANGGGAGNAGTCGTGAACGCCTCGACTCTGAACGGGCCAGGAGAATGTACGCNCTCTACNAGGAGAAGGGCTGGGTGCCTGGNGCCACCCTTGCAGGACGGGATGACCCGAATCACAAACAGATGCGCGCGCTGTTTAACGAGGCTTTTCGACCCAGGAAAATAGATGCGATGGATCCGTTTGTGCGNGATACTGCTTATAGACTGATGGATNCTTTTGTTGANCAGGGCCGCTGTGACTGGGTAAAGCAGTATGCGNTACCACTGCCGCTGATCGTGATTGGCCAACAGATGGGTGTGCCGGAGAAGGACATCTGGCAGATTAAGCGCTGGACCGATGCCTGGGTACAGCGGCTTGGTATGATGCAGACCGAAGCTGAGGAACAGTGGTCGGTGGAAATGGAAATACAGGCTCAGCATTATTTCCAGNCCATTTTCGAGCGGTTGCGCCGAGAACCTGACGAAACGCTTTTATCGGACCTGGTGAACCAGGTCATCCCGGAGTGGGGTAGAACACTGACCGATAATGAACTGCACGCCGAAACCATGGCTGATACGTTTGTTGGTGGTTCGGAAACAACNACCAATGCCATTGCCTACGGCATCAAANTACTNATTGAAAACCCGCANGTCTGGTTGCAGTTAAAATCGGATCCAGAAAGATATCTACGTGGTTTCTGTGAAGAAGTCGTGCGGCTTGAAGGCCCGGTTCAGGGTTTGTTCAGATTAGCTGTAACCGATATTGAATTACACGGGGTNACCATACCTAAAGGCGCTATGATCAATATTCGTTATGCAGCTGCTAACAGGGATGAAAGAGCCTTTGAAGATCCGGCGGAAATCAATCTTGAGNGGGNAAAGCCAGGCCGACACNTGGGGTTTGGCTCAGGCGTGCATCACTGCCTGGGTGCGCCTNTGGCGCGGCGGGAGCTATATTGGGCCTTCCATGCCCTTTGTTCACGTATTGAGGATATGCGCTTTGTTGAAGGTAAAAACAGCTTTGAAGTAGCACCAAACTACTCGTTACGTGCCCTGAAGGAACTGCATATTGAATTTGATGCGAAACCCCTGGAGAATCGTATTGACCCTTCGAGTTCGGTTGGCTCCAAGGCAACGGTTATTGGAAATCCTGCTGAGGACTGATATAACCTGTTAGTTAACAATTCACATGACAANAATGAGATCAATAATCAAATGAGTAATCAAGAGCNCGGAATGTATAAAGANCTGGATCCGGTAACGATGCCCCGGTCNCCTGGTGTGACTTATCAGCAGCTACTCGATGCGGACTCCCACGAGGTACCAGAGGTGCTCAGGCTGGAGTCCCCTAAAGATATGGGTAAGCATGATTTTTCGGTTGANCGTTATACTTCNAAAGANTGGCATGATAANGAAGTGGAACGACTCTGGAANAAAGTCTGGCANTTNGTTTGCCGCGANGAAGACATTCCAGAGGCTGGCGACCATATTCGATATGATATTGCCGGCATGTCTTTTTTGATTGTTCGAGCAGATTCNGGTGAGATTAAAGCCTACCCNAACGCCTGTCTGCATCGCGGTCGTATGTTAAAGGAATTCGATGGNCATGCTTCTGAACTTCGCTGTCCCTTTCANGGCTTNTGCTGGCACCTAGATGGCAGCCTGAAGAATATTCCAGCTGATTGGGATTTCTCGCACATCAATCGAGATGAGTTTTCNCTCCCGGAGCTGCCGACAGCGACCTGGGCTGGGTTTGTATTTATCAATCCGGATCANANCTGTGCNCCCTTTGAGGAACACATCAAGGACATGAAATCCCAGTTTGAGCGCTGGGATCTAGGGGCNTTGTACNAGCAGGCACATGTGGCCAAGATAATGCNCTGTAACTGGAAAGTTGCCCAGGAAGCATTTTGTGANGCTTATCATGTCAATGCTACCCATCCGCAGATACTCAGAGGCATTGGTGACGTCAACAGTCAGGTGGATATTTGGGANAANTGNGCTCGCGTTATTACGCCTGGGATCACNCCGAGCCCNTTGCTGGACTATGAGATTGAAGGTGAAGGTATGCTCCGCTCTATGATGGATCTGCCCCATGATGCAGAGGTACCACCGATTCCGGAGGGTATGAATGTCAGGGCGTTTATGGCCAGCATCAGCNGGGAAGGCCTGCGTCCTGATGCCGGCAGCAANGTTGATGAGTACTGTGATGCTGAAATTGTCGACAGTATNGANTACACGCTATTTCCCAACTTTCANCCTTGGGGCGCCTACAACAAGATCGTGTACCGGTTCCGCCCCAATGGCAATGATCATCGCAGCGCTATTATGGAGTGTATTCAGCTGGCACCATTTCAGGGAGAGCGTCCGCCNGCTGCNNAAANCCACTGGCTGNAAGANGACGAAAAGTGGTCCAGNGCCCTTGGTTTTCTNGGTAAGGTGTTTGATCAGGATGCNTTTAACATGCCAAAAGTCCAACTGGGGTTAGAGTCAACTTATAAATCAGGGGTTACCCTGTCCGGTTACCAGGAAGGTAANGTGCGCTGGTTACATACCAAGCTGACNGAATGGGTAGGTGAATAATGGCATTATCTCATACCCATCCCTTTGACCCTGAGACCCTGTACGAATTAGACGACAATGGCAATATCCGNCTGACTAACGGCAACCGGGTAGGCGTTTTNACCAATGAAGGCAGGCATATCTCTGGTGATATCCGTGAGGCTGACCCGCAGCTTTGTGTTTGGATTGCCAACAANCCCGATCCGGATGGCCAGCTNNCCANNTCACGAATGGCAGGCCGGGACNCGCAATAACANGACAGGCAGGGNCTATGACAAAGTACGTTTTGATAGGGCTNTGTGAACCGACCAGCGCCGCCGACCAGGCTATTTTTGACGAGTGGTTTATCGATCAGCACATTGAAGATACCACTCGNTGTNCCAATTTTATCAAGGGCAGTGTTTACNGCCTTGCCGGGCCGCATTTAGACGGTGAGACNGTTTCTAACTATCTGTCAATCTACGAGGTTGAGGCGGACAGCTACGAGCANGCAGAACGAGTGTTNAATGAGTGGCAGGCGGACCCGGATGCCTGGGAAGGTCGCCGCCACCATAGANAAACAATGGAAAAGGCGGGCCAGTTACCCATTAAAATAAANGGTTCNGGCTGGTANCANTTGCTGAAATCATATACGGGANCCGAGCCAGGTAGCTGAACCNAGCCNGGTAGNTGGTTACAAGCAGTGCCTNGCAATNNAATGGACGCCCTACTTTGTTTGAAAAAAATACACCTTTGTGCAGGCTCAGTAANANCCTTATTGATTATACCCAAGACNGTTTTTTNATCAGGTGTTGATACGATTCTGCAGATTGCTGNANCTGATGTTGAGCGGGCGTGTTGTTCGCCTGCNTGCTTCGAGCCAGGTAATTGGATTTANTGGGTTTGCTTAAGTTGGAAGCAAAAGGATTTTTCTGTGTCATGATTAGCAATTCTTGTTACTCAGCCANTACAGTGTGATATAGGAGACAGGATGCCGGAACCTCTGGAAGGATTTACCGTTATAGAGATGACCGTTGCTGTGCAGGGTCCGGCAGCGGCGCTTTACCTGCGNGATATGGGTGCNCAGGTGATCAAGGTTGAACCACCCATGGGCGACGCCAGTCGTTATGGTCGAGGTCGTCANAACGAGACACCNGACGGAACCCTTGGGCCCCAGTATGTCGCTGTTAATCGTGGNAAGCGATCCGTCTGTCTTGATGCCGCAACTGAATCAGGTTTAAAGGCCCTGTATNTNATGTTGGAAAACGCAGATGTGTTCCTGACCAACTATCGGGANNCNGCGTTAGTGAAGATGGGTCTTGGTTATGANGAATTGCATGGTAGGTACCCCGATCTGGTTTATGCGTCAGTCAATGGCTTTGGTCCCCAGGGTNCNGATAGTGGCAAGGCNATGCTCGANGGTGTTGCTGCAACTCGGGGAGGNCTNGTGCATCATACTGGCTATCCTGATCGGGATCCCAGCCTGCTAGGNGCTATCGTGGTTGATACNGGTGGCGCAATGCAACTGGCCCTCGGGGTGGTCACCGCCTTGCTCGCCCGGCAGAGATACCAGGGTGGGCAAAGGGTTCAAACCAGTGCGCTGGGTGCGACCCTGTGGATGCAGCAATGGGAGCTGACCCACGTCAGTATGACCGGNGCGACCCTGACCAGGGACGGCAATCATCATCCCAATATCAGAGGNCCTTATGGGGTCTATCGTACTAAAGAGGGGGGTGCCATTATGATCGCGCAGACCATGGATCATGAAGCCTGGGATGCTTTTTGTATATTTTCTGAGGCATTTGATCTTGCTATTGATCCTCGGTTCCAGACCCCAGGGCAACGCCTGGGAGAAGGATTAACAGAAGANGACTCGATTCAGGTCCGTGCCCGGCTGACCGAAATATTCGCAGCGAAAACAACCCAGGAATGGGAAGACTTTTTGTATACACAACCCGAAATCATCTGGGAGAGAGCAAGGGACTGGAGTGAAGTACTCGAAGATGAACAATGTGTTGTTAATGAGTATGTGACNGAAGTAGAGNTACCTGGNNTGGGNAAAAGNAAAACAGTCGGNAANCTGGTGACCCTCAGNGACACGCCTGGTAGTGCCAAAGGGGATCCGCCNGCACTGGGNGAGGCCAATACNGACGTGTTNGGCCGTTTAGGGATGAGCCAGNAAGAGTGCGCAGCAATTGAGCGNCATGCAACCCAGGTCCGTGAAGATACCATTGCCCAGATAATTGCNGCTTCAGGNCGCAACGATGAAGCTTAGCCTTGTCACAGGGTTTGCTAGGTCCGTGGACAGGACCNNNGTTGTATANNCNGTTTTGGATAANATGAATCNAATTTCAGTCCTCATTGACGCAACCGGNTCATTGCATGTTCGGGCGGGTTCGAGCGATTATCTCTCATTCACCGNTAAGGAAAAGAATAATGAAATCTAAAGTGTGCGACATGTTGGATGTTGAGTTTCCATTGTGTGCTTTCAGTCATTGCCGTGACGTTGTCGTTGAAGTCAGCAAGGCAGGTGGTTTTGGTGTGCTGGGCGCAGTTGGNCACACGGCTGAGTCNCTGGCCATAGAGCTTGACTGGATCGACCAGCATATAGGGGGTAAGCCTTACGGTATCGACCTAATTGTCCCTACCAGTATGAGTGATAAAAGTGGGGAGTTTACACCTGAAGAGATTGAAGCTCGGGTGCCNCCNGAACACAGNCGACACGTGGAGCAGATTCTCGCCAGCAACGGTATTGATACCGCGGGTCTTTGGGATAATAAGGTCAGCGAAAGCTTCGGCAATAACATGCGTGAAGAAGGCATTGCTGCCAGTCTGGAAGTNGCTTTTGCGCACCCCATCAAGATGATTGTTAACGCCCTTGGCGTACCACCCCAATCGATGATGGATCGTGCAAGGGAACATNNNGTGGTGGTGGGCGCTCTGACCGGAGCCAGAGAGCATGCCATCAAACACGCTGACGCAGGTGTTGATATTCTGATTGTTGCGGGTACTGAAGCCGGTGGTCATTGCGGTGAGGTGTCAACCCTGGTANTGGTTCCNGAAGTCCTGGAGTCGTTAAAAGAATATGATCGTGATATCCCCATCCTGGCTGCAGGTGGCATAGTAACNGGTAAACAGATGGCGGCCTGTATGGCCATGGGCGCAGAAGGCGCNTGGACAGGCTCNGTGTGGCTGACAACCGCGGAAGCGGAAACGGCACCGGTGATCAAGGAAAAGTTTCTTTCTGCCAGTTCTCGACAGACNGTCCGNTCGCGGAGTCGTACCGGCAAATACACCCGACAGCTNCGCTCACCCTGGACGGATGCTTGGCAAGTCGAAGGTGCGCCGGATCCTTTGCCCATGCCGCTACAGGGCCTGATCAGCGGACCAGCACTNGCAAGGATTGATAAATTAGCCGAAGCAGGTGACCCTGGTGCAAAAAAACTGGCAACTTACTGGGTTGGTCAGGGTGTTGGTTTAATGAATACACCGGTCAGTGCCCGTACGGTTGTGTTCGAATTCATGTCTGAATTCGCTGAAGCATCAGAACGCCTGGGCGGAATTATGGAGGACTAGGTGTTAGTGCAGATGNNNTGAATGTCAATATTGGATAACGNCCACGGCTGATTTACCCTGCCTTGAAGTGGTTNNCNNCTGCTAAGGCCCTGAGAGANTGCNCTCGCNTGCNCACAGGGTTAAGTGGCTTTTGGCTAGGAAAGCCCCAGTTCTTCGGCAAAGGCATCACGCATGACAAATTTCTGCATTTTCCCGGTCACAGTCATGGGGAATTCATGTACCATTTTAATATACTTGGGTATCTTNAAATGCGTGATCTGACCTGAGCAGAATTCCCGAATCTCATCATCTGTCAGATTGGAACCTTCCTTTAATTGAATCCAGGCTGCAACCTGTTCACCGTACTTGTCATCGAGGACACCAAATACCTGAACTTCCTGAATTTCAGGGTGCGTATAGAGGAATTCTTCGATTTCCCTGGGGTAAATATTTTCTCCNCCCCGAATAATCATATCTTTGATACGACCGGTGATTTTGACGAAACCATCCTGATCCATTTCACCCAGGTCGCCTGAATGTAACCATCCCTGGNCATCAATGGTATCAGCGGTTCTTTCCTCATCATCCCAGTAACCNTGCATCACGCCGTAGCCGCGGGAACAGACTTCTCCGGTTTCACCAAAGGCTGCCGTTGCACCATCTTCGCGGGTTATTTTCATCTCCCAGTTGGTGTGGGGTCTGCCAACCGTGGTTACCCGGCGTTCAAATGAATCTTCNATAGCCGTCATTGAATTAAGAGGACTGCACTCGGTCTGGCCATANCCGATGACGATTTCTGTCAGATCCATGTCACTGATCAGTCTTTTCATTAGTTCAATGGGGCAGGTTGAACCGGCGATAATGCCCGTTCTGAGGCTGCTGACATCAAACTCCNTGAAGGTTGGTAGATCCAGCTCGGCGATAAACATGGTAGGTACACCATGCAGCGCCGTGCACTTTTCATCCTGCACGGCCCGTAACACTGGCTCAGGGTCGAAGACTTCACAGGGCAGAACCATGGTTGCTCCCTGGGCAACACACAGCAGNGTACCGAGCACCATGCCGAAACAGTGATACATGGGAACGGGAATGCAGAGNATGTCATCGGCTGTAAAGTGCATACTGTTGCCGGCATGGTAGGCATTGTTGAGGATGTTGGTGTGGGAAAGGGTTGCTCCCTTNGGCATGCCGGTNGTGCCGCTGGTAAACTGGATATTGATGTTATCACCGGGCTGCAGGGTCACTGCAAGTTCTGCCAGTCTGGCAGATTCGTTGTCTCGGCNCATGTCGCAAACGGAGCCGAAGTTAAACATGCCAGCGGAGGTTGCCTGGCCCATACGGATGACGATCTCAAGGTGCGGTAATTTTTTCGACTTCAACTGTCCAGGACTACAATGGCTGAGTTCCGGGGCCAGTTCTTCCAGCATTTTCAGGTANTAACTGGTTTTGAAGCTTTCCGCGGCGACAATCGCCTTGCAACCGACTTTATTCAATGCATATTCNAGCTCATACAGTCTGTAGGCTGGATTAATACATACCATGAGGGCCCCAATCTTGGCCGTTGCAAACTGGGTCAGCACCCATTCGTAGCGATTAGGCGACCAGATACCGACACGATCACCTGGTTGAATTCCCAGGGCGAGCATGCCCTTGGCGAATCGGTCAACCTCACTGACGAATTCTCTGTAGCTCCATCGAATACCCTGGTGAGGCACAATAAGCGCCGTGTGCTCGGGGTTTTCTGTCGCCATAGCATCCAGATGCTGGCCAATAGTGGTGGTCAGTTGTTTTGCTGTAGTTCCNCTGAATTGCGCTTCTGCCATGGCNTCTGTTTCCCTTTAGCATTGAGATGATTGTCTNTTTGAACGANCGCAGCCTNGACCCTGTNGACAGGCTTTCATGTTGATAAGTATGCCTGATNTTTCCTATGGGGTAACAGCCCCATNCNACAGCCCTGCCTGAAATGACTGAAAGGATAACCGTCTTGAGCCAGATTGGCTATGAGTGTGGATGCTTTCAGTCAATCGTCCAAAGTTTAAAGTGGATTAATGNGCAATCTGATAGCTGGCTTCAATCTTGTTGTTAGGGCATGGCAGAGCGTNNTGGAAGACCGGGATAGTTAAGCTTTTAGTGGCAGNGGCTCAGGGCGAATACNGGGCGAATAAAANAGATCTCAAGGGTCTTTATTGACTCATCGATATTAAATCATCGATAGTTTNCTTCTCAGGTCAGGAACATCTTTAGTCCCGTATTGTTTGGTAACAGATCAGTTTATCGTATTGCTTTTCGCTGTTGCTGTTGCAATTAANGATCCACCGGTAGAGCCGCGTTTCAGAGACTGGAAGGATTCTCGNCCTNACATGATTCTNTTGATAGCCTCAAGGTATTCATTGCAAATTAGTTANTCTATGTCTTCAATTTTTCTGCTCGATCTGATGAAACGATTTCGGCTTGCTTATGGCAGAGCCGATCGCAGCGAGTTGTNAGCGGTTACCAGCCACGACTTTGAGTGGCATCAGCATATGTCAGACTCCGTGGATGATTCGCCTAANGGGCATGTTTTGAAGGGTATTGATGAGTTGCTTGAAGAGCTNACCAGAAGAGGTAAGCAGTGGCAGCAGACANGCTATCAGGGAATGCAGGAACGGGTCGCCGGCGATGATNTGCTGGTGCAGACTTTTACGATCAGCGGCATTNATTCTGGNACNCCCTTTCATGCAAAGGTTGTCGATCTGTATCCGGTTCGCAATAAACTGATTATTCGAAAAGATACTTACTGGAAGTACGTGAGATGATGCAACAAGGCTTGTGTACACTGGGTGATCATGTTGCCGACCCATTGACGGGGCAGCGCACTTCACAGGANGAAAGACACAGCAATATTTTTGAATATCTTTCCCGGGCTGAGCCCCTCGGCTTTGATACTATTGTGGTCGGTGAGCACCACTTCAGTGATTTTATTATGTCAGTACCGCAGCTATTCCTGNCCTGGTTTGCNGCAAAAACGGAAAAAGTCAGGCTGGCAACAGGGGTCACCCTGCTTCCTNATCATGATCCGGTTCGTTTGGCAGAAGATTTTGCAACGCTTGATGTCATATCCGACNGGCGCGCTGAAATGTGGGTTGGTAAGGGCGTTGAGCCGAAGGTTTACCANCACTTCGGCCAGAATGCTACAGATGCGCCAGCGCGTCAGCAGGAGGGTTTAGAGCTGTTGTTAAGGCTGTGGACAGAGCGTGATTTGCATTGGCATGGCCAGTTTCGAGCNCCTCTGGCAGGAATAACATTGCAACCTCGCCCAGTTCNNCAACCCCATCTGCCGGTTTATGTATCTTGTAGTAACCCNGAGGNAACCATAGTGCCCGCAAAACTGGGGCTGAATNTGGTTTTGACTGGTTTGGCTTTTGATCTGGAGCAGTTAAAACCGATGGTATNGCGCTACCACCAGGAGTGGGAAAAATGCGGTCACAGCCATCAGCCAAAGATCACNCTGTTGGCCCACTGCCATATAGCGGAATCCTCCCANGCCGCACTAAAACACCTGGCACAGTACCAGTTCAGCTTTCAGCGGTGGGTTTTTTCAAAACGCTTTGGTATGGCTGAAAAGGACGTTGAATTACCCCCTAGANTTACAAATCTNGGTGCTCAGGAANGCGTGATTGCGGTAGGCAGCNNCCAGCAGNTGTTAGACAAAATTGCCCAGTTATGTGAAATGTCGNGATGCGATCGTTTTATTTATCAGGGAGATTACGGTGGTCAGCCCTGGCCTCGGGTGATGCAGTCGCTTGAACTATATGGNCAACACGTGCTGCCTGAAGTGAGTAAGTTGGCATAGNGAATATTGGTGCCGNCTGATCANCTGTTTGCTTTTCAAGGTGAATGAGTCACTACCGGCATAAATCATTGNTTAGACCATTACAAGACTCGTAATATGAGATCATAACAAACGCATAAGAAAGGGATAAAACTATGAGCGGCTATATTTGTGTTAATGGCACGATTTTGGATCAGGATAAGATGGCAGAATATGCTGGTAAGGCGGGCAAAGTCATTGCTGATCATGGTGGTGCCATTGTCAATCGCAGTCCGGCTGAAGTGCTTGTNGGTCAGTCGCCTCATAAAATGCTGGTGGTCATTGAATTCCCCGATAAGCAGGCAGCAAGGGGNTTTTTTGATTCTGCCGAATACCAGGCTCTGGTGCCTATCAGAGAACAGGCTCTGGATGCCATTTTTGTGCTCGGTGGCGATTAGNAAATAGGGNTTTTGAAAAGCGAATTCTGAGTGGGGAATCGATTGGAATCGNGGTAAGATTTCATTTACATGGTTGCTGGAATCAATGATGAGTCTTGACGTTTATACAGCTGCAACTCCCAACGGTTGGAAAATCTCGATAATGATTGAAGAGCTTCTGGAAGTGGGTGNGGACCTGCCTGAAACTAATATGCACAGCATCGATTTGTCCAGNGGTGAGCAGTTTTCGGAAGCCTTTACTACGATTTGTCCAAACCAGAAGATCCCNGCGCTGGTGCATAATGGCATAGCGCTTATGGAAAGCTGCGCCATCCTGCAGTATCTGGGAGAAACGTTTCCGACAGGCTTGTTTCCGCAGGNTGAAGCCCGTTGGCGCGTGATTCCCTGGCTCTACTGGCAGGCCGCTAATATTGGCCCTATTTTTGGTAATAAATTAAGTTATACCCGATATATCGCTGATGCNACGGAAGAGCAAAAAGCCCATCCGATCGAGAGATTTGGCAGAGAGGCACTGCGACTGGTNGCCGTGCTGGACCGACAATTGCAAGCGCATGATTATATCTGCGGGGATAGTTTTACGGTGGCTGATATTTCGGTCTGGTGCTGGGTACGCTCATGGAAATGGTCCAAGNTTGATATCACCAGTAAACCTCGTGTGCTGGAGTGGGTGCGGCGAGTCCGGGCAAGACCCGGNGTCGAACGTGGNATCTCATTCGGTGTTCCAAGNGAGGAGATTGACCAGTTCAGTGAGGAGAGGAAGGCCCAATACAGAAAAAATGGTGCTCGTATTGCCTCCAATAATCGTTTGCCCACCGATGTTTAGTTGGCTTGTNCAGTGATTTAACTCTGTCTTTATCTTATTAAAGANCCATTTTGACAGANGGCCCGTTAAAGGCCTTTTGGATGGGCAAGGAATTCCTCGATGATATGCTCTGGCGCTTTGGCATAATCAGATGCACGACTGACNCCNTGGCCTGTTTGCCGCTTTAAACTGATTGCCATTTCCGCCATCTTCACCGTGATAGGAATACCGTTGATNACCGGTGCCGATGCGATAGCATGATTAAATATCTTTGAAAANAGCAACATCGGAATNCCCCCCCCAGGAATAAGTATGTCTACGCCAGCCTCAATCAAAGGTTTGCCCTGTTTTTCAAATAGTATTCGAACCTGTTCGGCTTTTTCATCGGATGTGTATGCCTCCAGAATCTGACCGGGTTCAAATGTCATGGCATGAACGCCTGTCACCCGTTCGCGTAGTCCGTATTTATTAATCTGATGATGAAACCAGGGNATGAAACGAGGATTAATGGTAACAATGCCTAATCTNTGGCCGAGTTGTAAACTGTATAGCATTGAGGCTTCGCCTAAGGCTATGACTGGAATATCCACAGCTGCTCTGGCTTCGTACAATCCTGCATCNTGAAAGTGACCAACNATGAATGCATCATAGCCTTCGCGCTCTGCCTGTATCGCGTTGCAGATCATNTCTCGGGCACAGCGAAACTCGACTAACGGATGCGCGTAGCTGTCGAANGGCGTAATTCCTTTAATATCGATGGTGGTGCCCGGTGCACAGGACTGATCCAGATGGATTCGTAACGCATCCCAATAAGATTCNCCGTGCTCATAATCCACATAACTTTGATACCATAATTTCATTTTCCTGAAACTCCTCTANGATGTCCTTTCAGGAACAGGTTTCACTATAGTTGAAGTAACTGCAATTGTTTTCTAACTAAATGTGTGCATCAGGGNTCAACGGCCACGATTGTCNTANGCACCCTTTGAGATCACTCANGCGACGCGTCTGGTCGGCCCTGCNGGCGCATTAANGNTTGTTATAAATCTGCGGCTTTTGTAAGGCAGATTTACNGGAGCCCTGCGAGCGCTTCATCAATCACAGTAAGGCCACACAACGTGTGNCCAANGCCGACTTTATCANTGGTGTTAAAGAGGAGCTCATAGCTGGTGGAGTTACATTGGTTCTCATGTGANACGAGGTTGACAGTGCCTTCCAGCAGGCGNNTTAATTCAGCGGTATTTTNCGACGGAACGAGGCGATCAAAGGGGGAATGATAAAGATGAACTAAGGTGTCNTTTGCGGCTATTGGATCAACTATATTGGTAAAACTATTTAGCTGGAGTAGAGATTTTAGCGAATCATACTCNGCATCGTNNCGAAGAAAACCTACTACCAGTTCTGAACTCAGACTATTTCCCTGGACCAGATCTNTCTCGCTGAAGCCAGTTTCCAGGTAGCCGAGCAGTCCCGGTAGAATCCTGTTGACAACATAGGGGACAGTTGTTTCGGCATCGACAAAACGACAGTAAGCNTCTTCATTGCAGTTGTTATCAAGGTGCGCGAGCACACCTTTGAAAGTCTGATAGAGATTATAGGGGGCNCCGCCNGCATAGACTTCTTTGACATTGAGATTGTGAGAACTAGTCANTATTGACTGCCAGAGCCCGATAGCACTATGACCTCCCTGGGAATANCCAATGATAGTGAGCTCTGTCTTTAAGCCCTGATTNTGAAACTCGCTNTAGTCGTCAGCGGCCAGGATGGCCAGGATCATGTCCAGAGCATTGTTTGAGGTTCTGTTATTCATGAGGTAGGTCTCAGGCTGGCCAGAAGTACCACCGCGTCCCCAGTTGTCGGGTGCGATAACAAGATAGCCCTGGGATGCAATAAGATTAGCCAGGATGTACCAGGCATCTGTACTGTCAAGGTCACNTGGNGTTGAACCNGTTGCGTGAGTTAACACGACAACCCGGTTTCTTTGCTGAAAAGGCCNATCGTCGGTTGCTGGTATAGCNACCAGCCCGGTCAGGTCTGCTGATGTTAAGCCTGCAGGGGTTCTCGACTGGTACGCGATCTGCTGGGAAATAACACGGTAGGTCGCTATCGGGTTGCCCAGATGTTGCCAGTTTGCCTGGGTCAGTTCACTGATAATGTCGGCAACCAAGGGTTTCACTANGNCNGGNGGATTCAGTTTATCCACNAGGACCTCTTCGAGGTAGGTGTTNAACAGTGCGTCAATTGATTCCCTGGCTGTGAGCACGGTATTTAGTACTGAAACTGGGNTGNCATTGCTTTTGCTGCTGGTGGAGAAGGCCAATTCTCCTTTGTATGNTGCGCTATCGGTTCCAGTGGCGTTGATCCGGGCTGTGTAATCAGTCAGTTCTTTGATTTCAGCACANGTTATTTTGTGATCGATTATCTGATCAATGTTCTGATCGTTAAGTTCCGTCAGCGACCGTCGTATTGCCTGGCCGTCGGGTTGACAGTCTCCTGAGTANGTAAAAGTCATGNCAGCCTGTCCAGTNTGGACTATGTTCATGGANGAATACTTNGGGNTTATGGTTGAGTTTTCTGCCGGAATGCGATCCAGTATATCCAGCATGATGGGTTCNGTGGTCGCTGGGTTGGAATTGGTGATGGCGGTCGCTGAGACTGAAGAATGCTTTCCNCCACAAGCGGCAAGCAGTATCAGGGGAAATAACAAGGCAAAGCGGTGGAATCGACGCATAGTATCGGGATTTTCGGGTTTGCCATCAAGCCAGGCTCTCATCTGCTCTAGCTTAAGTGAGAAGTATGTTAAAAAGAACTGCAAATGGATAACCNGGCACCGTTANCTCGTTGTCGAGTAGGTGCTGCTAGTCACTTGCTATTGCCCCTTGCGGGTTCGTCAACATACTATTGGAATCGTTTACGGATAGATTGCCAGCAGCTTTTTATGAGGCTGCNCNGCGAATGGGTGGTGTTTGCAGTCGCAGATTAAGGANAGCTNGCAGTCTTCATTATTAATGCTGTGGGAAGGGGNGTTAAGTGATGTTGGAAGCATTTATTCCATGGGCTCATATTGATTGGCAGCTGCAACTGGAGCTGCTNATCTGGCTAGGCGTGNTATTTCTGTCAATGGTGCTGTGCTATATCAGGCTAAGGCAAATTGCAGCCAGTNAGCAAGATAACCAGAAGCCGGTCAATTAGTGGATGCCCTTACCCTATCACTGGCGAGTCTGTTGCTGGTTAGCCTGGCTATAGGTGCTTATTCCAGCCGGAGCNTCAAGGATACCNGGGACTACTATTCCGCTGCTGGGCGGATGCCCTGGTATATGCTGGTGGGGACTTTTATGGCTTCTAACGTNAGTGCCGGTCTGTTTCTGGGCGCGACTAACGCAAGNGCGCAAAATGGTTATGCGATGTGGGCGGCTTNTTTNCCGACCTGTATTGGTTACCTGCTATGCATTGGTTTTGTTGCGATTTGGATTCGACGGCTGTCTGATCGCTATGAAATAATGGATCTTAGCGACCTTTTTTACCATCGATTCAGGCGACAGGGAAANCTGATCAGATCAGTCAGTTCCATCATCATTGTTTTTGCCTACTTACCGGTACTGATTGCTCAGTTCATTGCCCTGGCAAGCATTATCTCCGTGCTGCTGGACGTGTCTTATNCAGGTTCACTGCTGGCAATCAGTCTGGTTGTGGTTTCCTACACTTTGCTGGGTGGGATGTTGGGCGTTATTCGCGCTGATGGTGTTCAGTTCATTATTTTGCTTGTTGGCCTGTTGGTTGCTGTGCCAATGGCTCTCTCTGCTGCAGGCGAAGGTGAGGTGAACGTTGGTTGGCAGAGAATAAGCCGGTTGCCCGAGATTTTTGAGTGGACTACGCCTGGNCTGCCNTGGTTTGCCGTGCTCGGCCAGCTGGTNTGGTTGTTTGCTATTCCGGTGCAGCCCCACCTGGTATCGAGATTTCTTGCNGCGCGCACGGAAAGAGATATCGTTATTTCATTGCCCATTTGTGTGGGCCTGACACTTTTCATCTATACCGCGACGATCCCGCTGGGTCTGGCCGGTCGTATTCTCGAGCCTGATTTGGAATCCGGGGCTTACTACTATGTNGTTATGGCTGTCAATCATTTCCCAGTGTTAGTCGGCGCTTTGGCCCTGGCGGGTATTGCGTCAGCGGCGCTGTCTACCTGCTCAACGGTGCTGCTGATTGCAGGTCAAACTGTTTCCAGGCAGGTTCTTCAGCGATTGCCCATGCCAGGCTGGTTTACACCGATGTATGGAGCAAGAGCCGGGGTATTNATGGTCGGTGTTGCTACCTGGCTGATCGCGGCTATACAACCCTTGGGAATTTTCTGGTTAGTGGTCCTGTCTGCATCGCTTCTGGCTTCCGGGTTTTTTGTACCGCTTTTCCTGGGTATGTTATGGCGGCGGGCCAGTGCGGAAGGTGCTGTTGCTGCAATGCTAACCGGCACNCTTTCAGCGGTTACGGTTTATCTGGTTAATGGCCTGTTCGGNACACATCTATTTATCAGTGAGGTATTTGCTGGTTTGGCTATGAGTCTGATTATTATGGTGGTGATCAGTNTTAAGTCACCGGCCTCTGAACAAGAAATGGCAGTTCTGGATTNNGCCCGTAAGCTTCCCGCGGCATTNGAGAGCAGGCCCTACCCAGGGTGAAATCTGNNGGGGNCATGCTGCCCCCNGCAATGAATCAGAAGCTAACCGTCAGCGTCAATCCGGCCCAGCGAGGGCGACCNTAATACTGCTCAGTCANACCNANGACAGCTTCGGTAGACAGGTCAAAAGTNTGCACCAGGTATTCTTCACCGCCCAGGTTATGCACATACGCTCTTACATCCCATTTCTCACTACTATTGGTAAAGCTGACAGCCGCGTTTTGTAATGTATAGCCATCTTCTGTTACTGCTGGGAACTGGGTGATGGAAAAGTAATGCTCGGATCTGTGCTGGGCATCATACTGAATNGCAAGCTTTCCACCCATTAAGTCAAATTCGTAGCGAATAAGCATGTTCTGGTTCCACTTGGGTGAATTGACCGTTGTGGTCATGGGNCCACCAAAACCNAGATCNACATCGACATCGTTGTAAGCGGCGCCCAGCATGATTTCAAGCCCTTCTACAGGAGACGTTATGAGCTCAATTTCTCCGCCTGAGGCTTCCGAGTCAGCATTGAGCACGTATGAATCGATGCCAATTAGCTGGAACACCTGCTGGTTCTTGTAATCATAGGAGTAGTAGGTNGCGTTGATCTGGGCGAGGCCACCACTTAATCTTGACTTAAAGCCTATNTCAATTGCATCTAGCTGCTCCGGATCGTAGCTGAAGACTTCATCAGTATATTCTGCAGGCGGGAAAATCATAGCGTTGTAGCCGCCAGCTTTGACGCCACGGTTGAAGCTCATATAAATCAANACATCATCACTGTAATCCCAGTTCAGGCCTAATCGGCCGGCCATTTTCTTGTCTTTACGAGCACCATCGTAGGTGCCGATTTGAAACCAGACGTTNGGGTTACCATTGTGTCTTTTTGANCCATCTANGTANTCCACAAGATTATTTTGGTAGCTGTGCGTTTTGTCCTCACTGATCCAGCGCAAGCCGGCTACCACNGAAAGNCTNTCCGATAAATCGTATTCGACCTGGCCATAGACCGAGANTGANTCGCTGGTAGTTGTATANGGATTGTCAATGCCAGAAAGTGCGGGGGTATCGCTGACAGGGTCAAAGAATGGCTCGCTCTCGCCGCCATTNCCATCATTAACCTCTAAATCCATATAGTATAGACCAGCGACCCAGTTCGTATTTTCNTCGCCTCCNGTAAANCGAAATTCCTGGGAAAACTGTTCTGCATCAGTACTCAGATAAAATGAGAACACGGGTGCTGGTGAGGCATCAGAGTCCTCAATGTACTCCCGTGTTACCGTTGAATAATCGGAAATTGANGTGAACGTAAAATTCTCAGTATCCCAGTTCATGGTAGCGGAATAACCTCTGATTTCCAGATCGTTAAAGCCGATCTCGTCGTAATCTCCCGCGTAGATGTCATTGTCTGTGTCGATATAACCCAGGATATAATTTTCCAGATCGGGTGTTAACTCTCCAGGTTCACCCAGGGATGTGACATGTTCAAAGAAGCCGGTATCAATGTTCTGGTCCATCATTCGATAGTTGAACAGAGCGTCAAAATTATCGCTCGGTTCCCAAAGTAACTGAAGCCGCAGGGATTGTTCATCACCGTTGTTCAGGTCCTTTCCGATTCTATTGTTGATGTACGGATCATGTTTGTTGGTAGCAAATGAAACCCTGCCTTTNAGGTTNTCCGATAAAGGGCCGCCGACGGCACCCTCNAGTTTAAATTGGTTAAACCTTCCTAGTGTGACTCGTCCATACCCTTCCAGTTCATCAGAGGGTTTTTTTGTAATGAAGTGAGCTAGACCGCCTGTCGCGTTGCGGCCGTACAGCGTTCCCTGGGGGCCCTTGAGAATCTCCACNCGATCCATATCGAAAAGCATGAAGCCGGTTCCNGACATNTGACTGATATAAACGTCNTCCAAATAAACNGCNACCGGGCTTTCNACGTTGGTGGTGAAATCNGAATTGGCAACNCCGCGTATAGCGATCGAGTAATTTGANTCGCCGTTGGGTTGAACGGTAGACACACCNGCNGCCATTGCNGTNACCTGCTGGGCATTTGTATAGCCTAGCTGGTCCATCTGGTCNCCCGTTAAGGCATTAATAGCGATACCNACTTCCTGNGCATTCTGTTCCCGCTTTTGAGCAGTNACCACCACTTCCTCCATGATNGCTGCATAGCTNGAACAGCTCAGNCNNACNAAGCATAAGAANGACAATANTCTTTGTGATGNTATTTTCATGTGCNNCCCTTTGTAGTTCGTTGNGTCTTGATANNAACCCGANCTTNTCCNGTCNNTTGTCTNTGTTTCNGNTGCNNNTATNNATTTAATTCNNTTGCCGANCTGCNCTTGCTNAGAGNCTGTAGCATCAGGNCACATANNACTTTATACTTTATAATAGTTTAANTATAAANAATACNGATTAATGGTTCGTATTAGNNNGCTGNAGNGGAGGAAATGGGCTCAGTTTTAAACGGAAATAAAAAACAAGAAAAGAAACAAGNNTCAGGAAACAGGAAACAGGAAACAGGAAACAGGAANCAGGAAACANGTAGCAATAAGCNANGCAAGCCTTGCTGTGTTCTGGTTCTAGATTGCACNAAACCATTGACCGTACTAGTATGTCCAAGGCAATTAGAGGCTTCCANTNACANGCTCTAATTGAANTCTGACAGCTATTAAGCNAGGCAGTTGACAGGGAGNAAATTATGTCNTNGAGAANGGTTGNTTTTTTTCAGTTCTGGCAAAGTGCAATTNTTGGCNGGCGANCTGAANNGNCGTGTTTNGCGNTGATNGCCTTGTNGNTTTTTTCTTTGGNTGCNTCCNANTCCCNGGCTGAACTTAAACCCGAACCCATACCCAATGTNGTTTCACTTNCAACGCCTTATCCNGCGGGNTATGCGATNGTCCATGATCTTGCATTTGGNAGTTTAATCGATTCAAGTTTTTCCCTGGTTGATATTAATACCCGCCGTTTTAAAGGTATGATCAGTGCCGGGCAATTTTCGACCATCGATTTTTCCGTCGGGCGNCAAAAATATTATGTNGGNGAAACCGTCCACAGTAGAGGCTCTCGTGGACAACGCCAGGACNTCATTGCCATTTATGATTTNGCTGATTTAAAACTGGTTGGNGAAGTAGACCTGCCGCCAAAACGNATGAACNTGGTTGTNAATNAATCAAGTACAGCCATCACAGCNGATGATANATTNATGCTGGTGTTCAACATGAATCCAGGTACTTCAATTACGGTNATTGATCTGGATGAAGAGGCNATTGTNTCTGAAATNCAGACGCCGGGNTGCTATATGNTGTATCCAGGCTTAAAAAGCAGNTTTTTCATGATGTGTGGTAATGGNAGNNTGGTTTCCATTNNNCTGGANGAAAAGGGACAGGAAANTGANCGTTGGTCNAGCGCTGTATTTAATGATATNGATNGTGANCCATTGTCNGAGAAAGCCGCNTTCATCCAAGGCGTCTGGTANATGGTNACTTATGCNGGAGAAGTNCANCCCATAGATGCNNCNGNNCNNAGNCCTGTTATCNNGAAGCGATGGTGGTTAACCAGCGAAGCCGAACGNGCAGCAAACTGGAGGCCNGCNGGCTGGCANGGNAAGAGCGGGCACGANGATGGCCTGTTGTGGGTCGCCATGACNGAAAACGGTTANGAGGGNAGCCACAAAGACCCGGCNACTCATGTCTGGGTTTANGANCTNCAANAGAGCCGGCGAATCCTTGATATTGAGTTGAAGATNCCCGCCCTGAGTATTGCTACCACTAAAGGNANNCAACCGAAACTNCTGGTCGTTAACATAGAAGGNAGCCTGGACGTTTACGAGGGTATTAAAGGCACNTATCTGCNGAGTATTCATCAACTTGGAGAGACGCCATTTATGGTTCATGCCATTGATTAGNTGGGGAGGCAAGCAATGAATTTATTAGAAAAACTNANCAAGTTCACAGAGGGTNCGAGTCGAGAAATCGCACGACGGAGTTCCAGAAGGGGCTTTATCGGTATGCTGGGCACAGCCCTNGCTGGCAGTGCTATNCTGCCANTNNTACCGGTAGCCCGGGCGAGCAGCAGTGGNGGNGGCAGCGATGTTCCTGCTCAGACCACTGGCATACCGGGTGATCCCGGCGATCCATCCAGCTGTGACTATTGGCGTTACTGCGGTATAGATGGTTTTCTCTGTAGTTGTTGCGGCGGTACNGCCAATGCCTGNCCGCCTGGNACTGAAATGTCCCCTGTTACCTGGGTAGGGACNTGCCGGAACCCGGCCGACGGCTTGAATTATGTGATTTCTTACAATGACTGCTGCGGCAAGAGTAGTTGTGGCCGCTGCCTGTGCAATCGAAATGATGATGATCGTCCGGTTTACAGGCCTTCNGCNAATAATGATATTAACTGGTGTGTTGGCACTTCAAATAATATTTACAATTGNTCAACNGCTGTTCTTATTGGGCTAGGGAGTCAGTAGTGTTTTTAACAAGAGTTGCGGTGCTGGTGTTGTTAGCGACTATGGCGCANGCGGAATTTTCGCCTGAAGCAACCGGCAGGATTGAGGTTCTGCCCGAGTCGTATCCAGACCATTGGGTAATGATTCATGATTTCTCCTTTGATCATATGTTTGAAGGNGAAGTGGTTATTATCGACCCNTTGGCGGACAACGTTGGCGGACAGTTCAAAGGNATGATAACGGCCAGTTTTATTGCTTCCTNTGCCCACAGTAAAAAGCGAAACGAGCATTATGTNGCGGAAACTTTTTTTTCNAGAGGCGGTCGTGGTGGAACGCGTACCGATGTNGTNACNATATGGAACGCNTCTACGCTTAAGGTAGCTGATGAAATTGTTATTCCCGCGAAGCGTATTACCGGGATGCCGAANCCCATTACAACCGGGCTGCTGGGTGAAGATCGGTTTCTTGGTATTTATAATTTNACTCCGGNGCAGTCTGTGACCATTGTAGACCTGGAGAAAAGAGAAGTTGCCTCGGAGATTCCGACTTCTGGCTGTGGCTTTGTAATTCCAAACGGCAAGACAAGTTTTACTTCCATCTGTGCGAACGGTTCACTGATGACCNATCAATTGGACCAACAGGGTAAACTCAAGGCAAGCTCGCGTACCGAAATACTGTTTGATCCGGAAGCCGACCCGATTTTTGAAGCNGCGGCTATCTCGACAGGCATTGCCTATTTCCCAACCTTCAACAGTCGAGTTCTGCCTATTGATATTAGTGCTGAAGAGGTCNCTGCTAAAGCCTCCTGGTCTTTAACCAGCANTGAAGATACAGGCTGGCGTCCGGGTGGCCTGGTACCNGTTATGACTGATTCTTCAGGTCTGGGTTACTTTCTGATGCACGCTGACGGCGCAGAGGGCACGCACAAAAATGGTGGTTCAGAAGTTTGGCTGTTTGATTTGGCTGCGGGCAGGCGTCTATCACGGATCGTGCTGGAAAACTGGGGCATTGCCCTGGGAACTTCGGGCACAGGGGNTAATCAACTCATGTTTGTGACCAATGCTGANCTGGGAGTCGATGTTTACCGTATTCCTGAAGGGGAATATGTTCAGACGNTGAAAGTAGCCCTGGCCACACCGTTTTCGNTTCACGGTGCTCACTGAGTAATGTCGGGTCTTGCAACNCAGCTGGTCTGTTGGTTTTACGCTTTTGTTTTCGCGGTTGCTGTGCAGCACAAACTAAGCCAGTGGCATCGNTTCAGGGCTTCGGTCAGCGCCTATGANATTGTGCCGGATCAACTGCTTACCGGTTTTATAGGACTGCTCATTGTTTTGGAAGTGGTGGTAGTCNCGAGTCTGGTGTTTCTTCAGGCTGTTGGNCTGTTCCTGGCGGGAATTTTATTGACTGTTTATTTTATTGCGATAGCCATTAATATGGGCCGAGGCAGAGGCTTCATTGATTGCGGTTGCGGAGATGAGCCGACACCGTTATCAGTGATTCTGCTGGGTCGTAATCTATTGCTCATGNTGGTNGCATTCAGCACTTTCTATCTNGGTCTATGGGTGGGNAGCAAGGAAATCATTGNTGGCCTGGTNGTCTTGTCGNTCGTTNTGATTGCCGGTGGCTTGTATTTGACGCTTGATCAGTTGCTGGTAAACCAGGGCAAGTATCGNCGTCTCTGGNTAGGGGAACTTTGATGGATTTGATGGTATTTGCGGTCAGNGCACTCTGGGTGCTGGTGATAATATTGGTNGTTATGGTGTTNGCGCTGGCGCGCCAGGTTGGTGTTCTGTANGAGCGNGTGGCGCCNGCCGGGGCGCTCATGATTAACCAGCAACTTAAAGTGGGCGACGCAGCGCCGCGAGCGNTGGTGAAATCTATTGAAGGCCGNGAGCTNCAAATNGGCGANCCCACTGAGANNGGTCAGTTATTGTTCTTTCTNGCGCCNGACTGTCCGGTCTGTAAGAGTTTATTACCGGTTCTGAAAACGATGCNGNGAACGGAACGGGGAAGGGAAATTATTTTGTTGAGTGATGGTGATAATGANGATGANCATCNCCGNTTTGTCAGCGCAGAGAAATTAGGNCAGTTCGATTATGCACTGTCTGAGTTCGTCGGGNGATCCTATGGGGTCAGTAAACTCCCCTATGGGGTTTTNGTGNACNGCNNTGGATTGATNAGNTCCCTGGGNATAGTGAATTCGAGAGAACACCTGGAAAGCCTGTTTGAAGCAGAGCGGATGGATGTTGCCTCTATCCAGGACTACTTGCAGCANGCGGNGGANACCGATTCTACTGGAGTAAAACAATACGATTCTACGAGAAGCTAGGGAATAGTTATGGCTGAGAACAAGTTGATAGATAAACTAACCGAAAAGGTAAGTCGTGGCATGGCNCGCAAGACCTCGCGAAGAGGCTATCTGGGCTGGNTGGGCGCGGGTATGGTAGGNGCGTCACTGTTACCNTTGNTGCCGGTGGCCCGGGCCAACGAAAAAGCAAATAGTAATGGCTCGTTCGAAGACANTGGCGACCAGCAGAGCTGTGATTACTGGCGGTACTGTGCCATTGATGGCTACCTGTGTTCCTGTTGCGGCGGCAGTACTAATAGCTGTCCTCCCGGTACTGANATGTCGCCGATTACCTGGATNGGTACCTGCACCAACCCTTCGGACCAGCAGCGTTACGTGATTTCCTACAACGATTGCTGCGGTAAATCAGGGTGTGGTAATTGTATGTGTAATCGTAATGAAGGCGATCGTCCTATGTACCTTCCACAGAGAAGCAACGACATAAACTGGTGCCTGGGNACATCAAGTAATGTATACCATTGCTCTACNGCCATCGTGGTTGGTATGCCGCTGGATTGAAAATATGAAGTTGANGCTATTCTTTGCAGCNCTGACTTTTTCTATGTCCGNGCTCANTGCTCAGNTTGAGGGTGTGGAAAATCCCAACAGNGCCNATGTGAATTACATGCTGAATTGCCAGGGATGTCATGGTCCNACGGGTGCNGGTACCGCGGANGGNTCAGTTCCTGTNATGACGGATTTTGTGGGTAAGTTCCTANTGGTTCCAGGTGGANGANNATATNTGGTNCAGGTNCCGGGTTCAGCCAATGCNCCTTTGTCNGATCAAAAGCTNGCGGAGCTGTTGAATTGGATGTTGTGGCGCGTNTCTCCTAAACAGGTACCGGCTGATTTTGTCCCTTATAACGAAGCNGAAGTGGGCAGATGGCGGGCAGAGCCGCTACAGGATGTGNTTCANCTANAGGGCAGCCTTGATTGATAGTATAAACAAGCTGGATGCGTTANTCCCNTGAATAGCNTCTTCATTGAAGGATTGAACTGTNNGGNAANTGGCATTGAAGATTATGNCTGATTTANCCNGGNTGNTGCTATTCCNGCGGCAAGTTCGCCTCTGCTATGATTGTCTAGAGNAACAGNCGGGATTCTTGCATGTCGACAATGGGTGCTGTNTTNAGNATAGGCCAGCAAATAACGCATCAGCGGTTTGCTTATAGNGGNCTGGTGTATGGTGTTGATCCCGTATTTCTGGGTTCAAACCAATGGTACGAGNAAATGGCGCTCTCAAANCCACCCAAAAACGCACCCTGGTANCATGTGCTGGTTCATGAAGCNGATCACNCNACCTACGTCGCCCAGCGAAACNTGGTGGCTTANGCTGGAGAAGGTCAAATCGATCACCCGATGCTTGCAAGCTACTTTGATGGTTTCGAAAACGGACGCTATNTAGCCATAAGTGGGAGCCGGTNCTGAATNAGACGATNTNTGGCAGAAGTATTAAGTNGTTTCNAGCCTTTTATATCGAGTANCCACTCGGATTGNTGACCAGGATTGTTTTGTNGCCAATTTGAANTGATTCGAATCAGATTGCTGGNCCGTTCTGGATTTAATATTGTATNGATCAACCTTAGCANGCCCCTCAAGAGGCAGTAATCNGTTCTTGTTCAAGGCTTCCTATGGGCTGTTAACGTGAAACGCTTGACCAAATCTCTTTTATCTNGATAGAGTGTTAGTAATTATCAGTAAAGTCACAGGAAATCATTTATGAAACCTGAAGTTTTTANGCCNCTGGGNNCTGGNGATCCNNCNNTGTCTGTATCAGCTAGGGTATCCCGNCGAAANTTTATTAAGGGCATCATNGCNACNGGNGCNACNGTNGCTTCCGGCTCCATGCTGGGCACGTTAACNGGCTGNNCCGGTGAGNCGNCGTCTACNGNNGGTATNGCCGGNACCGTTGAGAGANTGATTACNCTGAATNTCAATGGTAAAGCCAGACGGGTCGATGTGCTTCCCCAGGAAACCCTTGCCATGACGCTAAGATACAAACTCGGTCTGACCGGGACCAAACTGGGCTGTGACCGGGGTGAGTGTGGTGCCTGTACAATTCTCNTTGATNATATACCGACCTACTCCTGTTCAACGTTGAGTCATGCANTCAGAGGTCGGCAGGTGACGACGGTAGAAGGCCTGCAGGCCGCCAATGGTGATCTTCACCCGGTGCAGCAGGCTTTTGTGGATGAGTTGGGTCCACAGTGTGGTTTTTGCACGCCCGGGCAGGTTATGTCGGCAGTGGGGCTGCTAAAAGCTAANCCCAGCCCGACTCGGGAAGAGGCCCGTCGGGCAATGTCAGGTAATCTGTGTCGCTGCGGTGCCTATGACAANTATNTGAATTCCGTGATGCGNGCCGCGAGGACGAGCTGATATGAATAACTACAAATTACTGGGCAAGAACTTCACCCCACCTGATGTTGTTGCAAAAGTCACGGGTAAAGCAAAGTATGCGGAGGATTTCCGGGTAGAAGGCATGGTTTATGCCCGTCTGCTGACCAGNCCCATGCCGCATGCCAGGATCAAGCGTATGGANGCNAGTGAAGCACTGGCGATGCCGGGCGTGATTGGTATGCTGACAGCCGACGACTTACCGCCGGTAACGTCCCCNCAGAAACCGACCTTGACCAATGAACCCCATTATGTGGGGGAGCCCATTCTGGCGCTGGCAGCAGAGAGTGAAACCCTTGCCCAGGATGCACTGGAGAAAATCAAGATAGAGTGGGAACCGCTGCCGTTTACTGTTGATCCGCTGGAGAGNCTCTANCCTGGTGGTGCTAATGCAAGAACCGATGGCAATGTTGCCTNCGGTAGAGGNTTTGGTAANCCNCCTGTCATAGAAGAAACCAAGTGGTCAGCCAGGGATTTTGCCGCGGTTGAGGAAGGNCAGTTACCCATGGGCAAGGCNCAGGCGGAATGGACCTATGGGGATGTNGANGGTAACTTTGCCANGGCCAGTTATATCATTGATGAGACNTTTGTNACCGCCGGGACTTCNCATCACTGCCTTGANCCNCGGTCTGCACTGGCTTACTGGCAGAATGGTAAGTGNATNGTGCACGGTTCTTCGCAGAGTCAGAGTTTCACAGTCCCATTTCTNGCCGGNATGATTGGCATTAAACCCGAGGATCTGGTTTTCATCNNCGAATATTGCGGTGGTGGATTTGGCTCCAAGGGATTTGCNTATACCGAGATGTCCATACCAGCCCATCTATCAAAGAAGGTCAATCGGCCGGTGATGATGCGAATCAGCCGCGCTGAGGAATTTTTTGTTGGTNCAGCTCGGCCNGGTTTNCAGGGCAGGGTCNGNTTGGGNTTCGCTNANAATGGCCGNCTGNTGGCAGCGAACCTTCANATTGTTCAGGATAATGGCCCGGACACAGGCTTCAATGACTATATGTCAGCGGCGGGTGCCCTGGCNCTTGTNTATACCCCGGAAGCNATGACTTTCAAAGGNATACCGGTATCAACNAATACGCCGCCNAGAGTTCCNCANCGCGGNCCTGGCCANAACCAGTTNGCCTGCGNGATCGAGCCNTTGCTCGATAAGGCNGCCAAGCANCTGGGCATNGANCNGGTCGAAATNCGCNCTCTTGAATGCCCCTAACAATGACACTCAATATGGCCCNAAACANCGGGGTNTAACCAGNGCCTATATGAATGAAGCGCTCGAGCAGGGNGCCANTGAATTCGGCTGGCAGGAAAAGAAAAAGCTCAGTGGCCAAAGGAACGGTTCCAAGGTNATGGGTATTGGCGTTGGTCAGGCCTATCACAGTGCAGGCTCCAGTGGNTNTGACGGCCTGGTTGTGCTGACCCCGGAAGGNAAGTTACATATTCATACNGGTGTTGGNAATCTTGGCACATATTCTNATACCGCAACCTCCCGGGTCGCTGCAGAAGTTCTNAAGTGTGACTGGCAGTCNTGCGTTGTCNTCAGGGGNGATAGTCGNAAGCATNTGCCCTGGAANCTNGCNCANTTCGGCAGCAATACCTCTTANACNATGACGCGAACTAATTATGTNGCCGCCATGGATGCTGTCAANAAATTAAAGGAAATNGCGGCNATGGATNTGGGNGGTACCGCGGATGATTATGANATTGGCGATGAGAAGGTATTTGCCANANCNGANCCNTCCAGGAGTCTGAGTTATGCAGANGCNGCCCAGCGTGCTATCGACATTGGCGGTANNTANAGNGGTCAGGANGCNCCGGANGANTTGAATGCCATGACNANGGCNTCAGTCGCNGGTNTGGCTGGGACCGGCCTCATCGGCGTGGCCAAGGACAACCTCGCCTCTGAGGGNACGCCTCCCGCGTTTGCTGCCGGCTTTGTGCAAATTGAGCTTGATCTCGAAACCGGTAGTTATGAAATNNTAGATTATGTNGGTNCGGCCGACTGCGGNACNGTGCTGCATCCTATGGGNNTNGANCAGCANATNAAAGGCGGTGCGGTGATGGGCTTTGGCATGGCNACCAANGAGCGCCACGTNTATGACCCGCAGAATGGTTTGCCNGCCGCCGTGGGNATNCACGATTCGAAACTCANAACTTATCTGGATCTGCCTCTNGAGATGCGNACAACCGCCGTTGATAAGGCCGACCCNATGAACCCGGTAGGGTGCCAGAGGNATNGGTGANCCNGTNATGGGGTGTGCCGCGGCAGCCCTGTTGTGTGCCATNTCTGATGCCCTNGANGGGCATTACTTCAATAGAATACCNATTGTTCCGGATATGATCGTTAATGCCGCTAGTGGTCGTGNNCAGTCCCACGGCACTTTGGCGGTCAATACCTTCTAGGGAGAACAACCATGACCAAAGACATGATGNGAGGNTTTGATCTGTATCAACCAGCGAATCTGGNAAATGCACTGAGTCTGGTGGATCGCCTGGGTCAGGATGCCTGGCTNATGGCTGGNGGTAATGANAGCCTTGACTGGTTNAAAGACCGGGTCAAGAATCCGGCTGCCCTGATTGACCTGTTAGCCATTGATTCTCTNANGGGCATACGGGAAATAGCCGGCGGTATCGAATTGGGTGCAACAACNACGCTAACTGAAATTGCCGGTAGTGAATTAATCAGATCGAAATATAGCCTGTTGGCTGAGGCNGCNAGCCATGTTGCCAGTCCTCAGATCCGTAATGTCAGTACCATTGGCGGTAATATCTGCCAGGATACCCGTTGCTGGTATTATCGATCAGGATTAGATTGCTATCGTGCCGGNGGACAAAAGTGCTACGCCGATACACCCGAAGGTATGAATCGAGAACACTGCCTGTTTGCGGCTGACAGGTGTGTTGCCGTATCGCCTTCAGATACNGCGCCAGCGCTGGTCGCCCTCGATGCGACCTGCGTGATAACCGGGTCCCAGGGGCAACGAAGCGTAAAAGCCGAGGATTTTTTCATTGGCCCCGCGGTCGACATAGAACGCATGACCGTGCTCGAANACAATGAAATTCTCACNGCCATTCAGATTCCTGATAGCTGGGCAGGCGCCAGATTCTATTTTGAGAAGGTCGCAGATCGGAAAACCTGGGATTTTCCNCTGGTTAANGTGGCTTCGGCGATGAAGCTGAACGGAAATATTATCGAAGATATACGAATTGCCTGTAGTGGTGTTGAGTGTGTTCCAAAAAGACTCACTGTGGTTGAGAGTGTTGTNAAGGGGAGCCCTGTGGATGATGAAACCGCATCGCTTGCGGGTCAGTCAGCCATACGTGGCGCGACNCCACTGAATTACAANCATTTCAAGATTCCCCTGCTGGATAACCTGGTTAAGCGTGCGATACGGAATAGTTAGCCTGTGANGCTGCTTCGCTACAGTTCAGACGCCTGGGGGCAATCTGTNTTGGAAGGCGTTTCCTGGGATCTGCTGGGGATATTTTTCCTGGTGACAGTTGNTGTCATCGTTGTTCATGCCCTTTATATGTGGCGCAGGTCGCATTCCNGATAGAGAATTCGTTGCAGATGATCGATGATGCCACTNACGCTAAAGCCCTGCCTGCTAAAGACAAGCCTGTAAACCGACATTTGCAGATTGATATCTGCTTCCACTGGCTGTCTGNCTTTTCAGTGCTNGTTCTCCTTGNNACAGGATTTCTACCGATAATCGGTATTAAATTTGCCTGGGTCATGGGTCACTGGATTTCCGGCGTNCTGCTGACTTTACTGGTTGCAGCNCATATTGTTAGAGCCTTTTTATGGCAGGATTTGCGTAGCATGNTGTTTGGCATAAAGGACATTAAAGAAATNAAAGCAGTGACGGCGAGAANGCTGAATATAAGGAACGGCGAATTGATTAAGCCTGGTAAATATTCGCCACCACAGAAACTGATGCATCATGGAATCAGTGCCATTATCCTNGTCACTATTGTTACTGGCATGCTGATGATGGTGAAGATCGATACGCCCTGGTGGCAGCGGGATCTGTACTNGTTATCCGCTGAAAGCTGGGGACTCGTCTACGTGGCGCATGGATTCGCTGCCTTGTTNNTGCTGTCAGTTGTGATGATTCATATCTATTTTGCTTTGCGCCCTGAAAAGCGTATGTACCTGCGTTCCATGGTCTTNGGCAGGATCAGTCGCCAGGAATTTTTTAACCAGCACGATCCTGAAAGATGGATCGTTGAAAACAAGGAACAATTAGATGGTGAGTGAAAATAGCACGCTGTTTGATGATCGCATCAACAGCATAGAGGCAGCTTATGAGTTTATGCTTGCCTATGCCGCACAAGGTCACGAAAAATCAACAGGCCCCNNGNCAGCGCATGANCAGGAGATATACTCGTACCTCAATGNTATGGACCAGGCGTTGACTGGCATTGCTGAGATTATTACCAGTCAAGCCGAACAGNAAAATNCTGGACGAGTTGATTCCTACCGTCCTTTCATCGACACCTTGGCGAGCGATGCAAAAACAAGCCAGGCAGCCGTCAGATTATTGCTTGCTCAAAGGTCGATTAGCTCCCAGCTGGTTGATAATCTCAACGCGTCCATTCATCTTCGCGCCCTGTTGACGGATTTATTTATCTTTGATGAAGCACTTGGATAAGGCCCTGTTGGGCTNGATAAAGCCATAGTCTGCATCTGGCCANAACGCCGCTGTACAGGTTCAACCCTGATACCGATAGCGGCCTGGGCGGTTGACTAGATCATCCAGCTGTTCAGCCNGGTGGNCGGAGCCCTGGTTTTGATAACNCTTGCAAGATTGCTCCCTTGCTGAAAACGTGGTTTATTCTGANTGAACATAATAGGGTTCCNGGTTGTTCAGTAACGTGAACAGGCAGGATTNATTCGCTGTGGGCTTCAACAGGCCTGGTATCTGTCTGGGNGANAGCCNGTTAAGGCAGCCAATNAGGANGGGGGTGTTATGACTTACGCGGGTGAGCGCNCGATCTTCGATGCTGATAGTCATNTGCTGGAGTTGCCGGATTTTCTCTCCAGTCATGCCGATACTCGAACCAGGCGTNTGCTGCCTGATCTGGGCGCGGCCCTGGTAGGTCAGTTTAACCCTGGCCAGTATGACCNNAAGCAGGGCCATGCCCCCGAACGGGTGCAGCAGCTTGTTGAACTGGGCGATAATCTCANCAGAGGGCCTAAATGGCACGAGGCANTGGGTTCTTTTAACGGCCCGGAGCGCGCTCAGGCGCTTGATTTACTGGGGTTTACTGAGCAGGTTGTGTTTTCCTCCTTCTGCGCCCGCTTGATNTTTGATCCTGACAATNANCGGCGTGTCGCNTACGGTGGCGCAGCAGCCCATAACCGGGCGATGGCTGAATTCTGCTCGGCNGATANCCGCCTGATCGGCGTNGCCATGGTGCCTCTGCANGACNCAGACCTTGCGCTTAAAGAGCTTGAGCATGCCCGGCAGCTGGGATTAGGTGCNGTTTGGATTCCGTCAGATCCNCCGGCAGGTCGTTCACCGGGNCANCCTGATAACGAGGCNTTCTGGGCGACCCTGGCGGAAGCCGNCCTGCCTTTTATCCTGCATGTGGGTAGCGCGCCATTAACGATTGGTGATGCCTGGATGAACGATGGCANACCGGATGCGATCAGCGCACGCGGCGGTGCTGAGGTCATCGGCAGTAAAGATCTGACCGTCATTCATTTTGCNGCACANCAGTTTATTTCAGCGATGATTCTGGATGGNGTGCTGGAAAGNCATCCCTCTNTNAAGGGCGGTATTATCGAAATTGGGGCAGGTTGGGTGCCGGATATGCTGCGTCGTCTTGATCACGCTGTTGCTATCTGGGCAAAGTCTGAACCGCAACTGGCCAGAATGTCCCGAACGCCTTCAGAGCAGGCTGAAATGCAACTGAGGTTTACACCTTATCCTTTCGAGGATGTGGCGCAGATCGTGTCCGAATCCAGTGCACAGTTGTATATGTTCTCATCAGATTATCCTCATGCTGAGGGCGGAAGAGATCCCATTGGTCGTTTCCTGCGTTCCACCGCGGCTCTGTCAGATTTCGATCGGCAGTGCTTTTTTGCCGATAATTTTGCCGCCCTATACCCGGTTCGCCGTGCACCCTAGATTGAACGGGTNAGTGTCATAGGAATNATCANAGAATGAATAATGTCGATTATTGATCGTTATCCGGCCCTGGGCTTCAGGCTTTATAGACGCTACTGGCTGGCGTCCCTGGGCTCTGTAGGTGGCTGGCAGATAGCNGCGGTGGCCATGGGTTGGTTGGTGTTTGACCTGTCTGGATCGGCGCTTGATCTGGGGATTCTCGGTGCTGCAATGGCACTCCCAGCTATTCTTATGACGATTATAGGAGGCGTGATTGCCGATCGCTTTGAAAAACGCAGCGTGCTGCTCACGACAACTTCTCTGCATGTGCTTTTTCTGGTTTTGCTGGCCTGTCTGGATGTCNTTGACAGTATCAGTGTTGCCCAGATCTGGNTGGTTGCTGCCGCCATCTCAACGGTGAGTGGCATCGACTGGCCCACCCGGCAGGCTTTTTTCCCGCATCTAATCGACCGGGATGCTCTGCTGTCNGCGGTCGCTCTGAATTCGGTTCTGTGGCAATTGACCCGTATGGTAGTTCCTGCCGTGGCAGGTCTGCTTATTGCTTTGTATGACACGGCATTAATTTTTGCGCTNGCAGCCATGGGTTATGGGGTGATGTTGGCTGTTCTTTTGCAGATTCGCTTGCGACTACCGGGAACCCAGGGCACCTCACCGTTGGCNCAGATAATGGAAGGCTTGCGCTTTATTGCTATCAACCCNCTATTTCGTAATCTGATTCTGCTTTGTTATGCCACCATGTTGTTTCTTAGCGCATACCAGCAACTCATGCCAGCATTTGCTGATCTGTTGGGGGCCGGTCCAAAAGGATTTGGATTGCTCATGTCGGCTTCTGGGATTGGCTCGATTGCCGGCACTGTCGTTTCGGGCGCGATCAAGCCGGGCGTACTCTATGGCAAATATATGCTCGGTGCTGCAGCCCTTGCTGTTGTCATGCTGAGTGCCTTCGCNGTATCGACCATGCTGCCTAGTTACTTCCTGGCGCTGCTCTTTGTTTTGTTGGCGGCTGCCTGTATGTCGGTGTTTTTGATTTTTTCAGCAACTGCATTGCAGGCTGAAGTNCCGGGGGAGTTGCGTGGTCGGGTTTTAGGTATTCACGGCATTACTTATAGCCTGATGCCGTTGGGGGCTCTATTGATCGGTGCATTGGCGGAAGTCTACGGTACGCCCCAGGCGATGCTCATGGGGTTAGCCGGTTATACCTTTATCTGGCTGGGCATGGGATCTTCAATATCGATAAAGCAACTTGAGCAACCCCGCGGCAGTGCTGAGCTATGAATGATGGCATTGCCTGCAAAGGCTGGNAGTGCTTTTATTATAAGNAGCTAGTGCAGCGCCGCGCTGANTTTACCGTGTTGCTGTAAAGNTCCCCGATTTTACTGGTATTGTGAGGTTGTCTGTTGGGTCAATAGTGATAAGNCNGTAGAGCGGGATCCCGCGGAGTTTAATAAGGGTCCTATATAATGGCNTCATCGCAATTAAATTTTAGTTTCCCGATTAAGGAGCCGCTATGAAACTCAGCCCTTTTCATGTCGCCATTGCCGTTCGAAACCTTCAGGAGTCACGNCAGTTTTATGGTGATATTTTAGGGTGCGCGGAAGGTCGCAGCAGTGATGATTGGGTNGATTTNAACTTTTTTGGCCACCAACTGGTGATACATCATGANCCTGGCATTGGTGAGAATAATAGCCTTGAGCTCTACNCCAACCCGGTAGACAGTAAGGCCGTACCGGTTCCCCATTTGGGCGTGGTCCTGGAAATGCCGGATTGGGAGGTGCTTGCTGAAAGGTTAAAAGGGGCGGGNATCGAATTTATGATNGAGCCGTATATCAGGTTCAGAGGACTACCNGGCGAACAGGCAACCNTGTTCTTTTTAGACCCGACCGGTAATGCCCTTGAGTTCAAGTCATTCAAAGATATTGACCAGCAGCTTTTTCNGGTATAACGCCCCCAGCAGCACGCTGTGCTCGATTAGAATTTTTNGCNGACAATTGATAGCGGTTTTTGGTCGGANGAAATGGTCTTGACACAGAGACAAAAAACCCAGCGGNTGCTGGGTTTTCCGTGTTTGATTAACTAATACGCGCCAATAACCTGCATAAGTGTGTTGCTGGTATTCACACAGATAGTTTGAAATTCAGNATTNANTGATTGCGTCTTCGGCGAGGTATACCACCATTCCCAAGCAGCCCCGTAGCGATCNAAACTGGGTGATGAGTGAATCATCCAGACCGTCTCTGGGGTTACACCTTGATTGGCAGAAAATGTGTGNGGNAGGCCCACTTTAACCTTGTAGTCCTTGAATCCTGCTTTATCACTAATCGAGCGCCATCTATCCCACCAGGCTGTGAGGTCCAAAATAGTCTTTCCAGTTTGTAGTTGACAGCTCATCATTTGCGTTGTTTCAGCTGAAGCATACTGGAACGACAAACACAGTAATCCTGCAANAATCAACTTTTTCATTAATCTCACCTTTTTTGTTATAAAAATGATAGTTTTTCATATGGAGAACANGGCTTCAATAAAAGTTCGATTTTGGNTGGGCCTGTAAAATTNCGATAGCGGGACCGAGGTCAGTGAAGGATCGATGTATACTAGCTTTGATAGTAACAATTCGATCCCTTCAGTTGGTAGGGTCGTCCTNTTTATAGTTTGCCGTGGAGTTACATTATGTTTGCAGATCTGTCAGGGAAAATTGCGATCGTTACGGGCNCTGGNCANGGCATTGGCGAAGGCATTGCCAAGGTNTTTGCCAGCCATGGTGCAAAGGTTGTCGTCGCCACGCGAAGCGCNGGNAACGGTCAACAGACGGTCGATGACATTGTCGATGCAGGTGGTCAGGCGAAACTAATAGTCTGTGATGTAGGTCAACACAGCGCCGTCAGCGATATCGTGGCTGAAACATTGTCGATTTATGGTGGTATCCATATTGCAGTGCATAATGCCGCCATCTATCCACTGCATACGGTCGATGACCTGAGCGATGAGATACTTGATCAGACCTTGTCGGTGAATATGAAGGCGGCTGTGTGGTTGACTCAGGCNTGTGTGCCGCATTTTCGAGAACAGAATTGGGGGCGGTTGATTTTTACGTCTTCAGTGACGGGTCCCCGAGTTGCCATGCCGGGTACCGCCCACTATGCCATGTCNAAAGGCGGGATGAATGGTTTTATTCGTACTGCAGCGCTTGAATACGCCCGAAACAATATCACTGTAAATGGGGTCGAGCCGGGTTATATCCTGACCGCGGCCATGTCGGAATTGGCTGATGAGGCAGGGCTTAAGGCCATGGCAGAGTGCATACCGGTTGGTTATCTTGGTGTACCCGAAGATATTGCCTATACCATGTTGTACCTGGCGTCTGAGGAGGCATCGTATCTGACTGGCCAGACAATCGTTGTCGATGGTGGTTCCACGCTGCCGGAAAGTCAGGTGGTAATGGACGGATTTTACGATGAATAAGCAATTGCTTATGCGGCGCTATGAAGTGCTGGGTAAGANCGCNCCCCTTTTTTATGAACAGCCGCTGGAACTGGTCAGGGGGGAAGGNGTATGGGTTTATGATGCCAGCGGCAGAAGNTTTCTGGACACTTACAACAATGTACCTCATGTCGGCCATTGTCATCCGCATGTGGTGTCGGCNCTGACCGCGCAGGCCTCAACCTTCAATAGCCATACTCGCTATTTACATGAAAATATTGTCGGTTATGTTGAAAGACTGACNGCAAAATTTGCTGATTCATTGAGTATGGCCATGCTTACTTGCACCGGTAGCGAAGCCAATGAGNTGGCATTGCGCATGGCCCGCCAGCATACCGGTGCCCAGGGTATTATCGTNACCAGCTGTGCCTACCATGGTAATACCGAAGCGGTGGCTGAATTAGGGACAGCATTCATGCCCGAAGCCAGAACAACCCAAAGAGTACTGGCGTTCCCACCACCCTGCTCGTACCGAATTCCTGTCGGTGCCAGCGCAGATTCCCTGGCGGATTTTTATGCTGCTGANGTCGCTAAAGCAGTAGCAACATTTAGCCAACGAGGGCTTGGTGTGGCCGGTATCCTGATCTGCCCGGAATTTGCNAACGAAGGTCTGGTCATGGAGCCNCCAGGCTTTNTTGAAAAAGCTGTAGATTGCGTTCGTGCCGCGGGTGGCCTGTATATTGCCGATGAAGTCCAAGGTGGTTTTGGTCGTACCGGTGAACANTGGTGGTCACACCAGNATGCCGGTGTTATTCCAGATATTGTTACCCTCGGCAAGCCCATGGGCAATGGTCATCCNCTGGCCGGTGTAGTTGCCAGGGCAGATCTGATAGAGGAGTTTGGTGCCTGGGGTATGTACTTTAATACCTTTGCGGGTAATCCTGTGTCCTGTGCGGTGGGCAATGCGGTTCTGGATGTGCTGGAACAGGAGGATTTACTGAGCAATGCAGTCACCGTTGGTCATTACATAGCCGAACGACTAAATGTCCTGCAGGCAAAATACCCAATCATTGGCGATGTCCGTCACAAAGGCCTGTTCTTTGGGGTCGAACTGGTGTCTGACCAGGACAGCAGACAACCCGCCTCGGTCTCGGCAATGCGGGTNGTCAANGCGATGTGCCGAAAGGGCGTATTAATCAGCCGGATCGGCCTTCACGATAATGTATTAAAGATGCGGCCACCCATGTCCTTTACCCATGAACATGCGGATATTCTGCTAGAAACCTTTGACCATTGTCTGGCTGAGCTGTAATGGATTTCTATGGCCTGGATGTAGTGGCGCAGGTCCAGGCNNTGACNNGTCTTGCNCATCAATCGGTNCAGGCATGGCCTATCAGGGAATATGAACTGGCNCTGATCAAGTATCGTGAGAATGCGGTGTTCANANTAAGCACCNNTCANGGNCANCNTTTCGCGCTNAGAATTCACCGCTATGGATACCACTCTGACCAGGCGTTACGCTCNGAGTTGCAGTGGATTGTCGCCCTGGCCGAAGCCGGCATGGAGGTGCCCAGAGTAGTGCCCTGCAGCACCGGTCAGCTATTTACCCGGGTACAGGTAGACGANGTTCCNGANTCTCGNCAGGTGGATTTGTTTGCCTGGGTGGAAGGTGAACACCTGGGCTTNACAGGNTCCGGTTCCCAGGNCACCNANNCGGTGNATGACACCTTCCANACCATTGGTAGNCTGGCAGCTCAATTGCACAATCAATCCTGTGGCTGGCAAGAGCCGGCCGGCTTCAGCCGCCACGCCTGGGATGAGCAGGGCCTGGTGGGAGAGAACCCCTTGTGGGGGCGGTTCTGGGAATTGGCTGCACTGACAGATGAGCAGCGTCAGTTGCTGATCACAATCCGCACTCAGGTTGCTAGTGACCTGGCTCGCTATGCTGCTGATGAGTCCAATGTCAGTCAGTACAGCCTGATCCACGCTGATTTTGTCGCTGAGAACCTGTTGGTAGATGGAGAAAAAGTTCGTTTAATTGATTTTGATGATGCCGGATATGGATGGCATCTTTTTGAGCTGGCGACAGCGCTTTATTTTGAGATGGAGGAAAGTTACTACCCAGTCGCCCGTGATGCACTAATTGCGGGTTATCGATGTCATCGGCAACTCAGCGAACAGCAACTCTCTTATCTACCGCTTTTTCTTATGGCACGGGGCCTGACCTATCTGGGCTGGGTCCATACTCGTCCTGAAACCCAGACAGCAAAGGAAATGACGCCAATGTTGATTGGCAAGGCCTGTCAACTGGCCAGGGAATACTTAAAGTCTACAGGTAAGGATAGAACGGATAATGCCTTAGTCTTCTGATGCGTCAGGCTGCTGGCTCATTTTCATTCGGTGGCGGTTGACCATGGTAGGCGTGTGTCAAGGTAGACTTCATGCTCTGGAATAATAACCTCGGGCGCATCGAGACTGCAGATAGTGATGTCGATCACATCGGCATGAGAATCATTCTCGCAGGCGAGCGGCGTCCCGCAGTCTGCACAGAAATAGCGAGTACCGTGTTGCGAGGAATTGAGTACCTTGGGGATTCCGTCGGTATATCTGAAGTGTTCTTTGGGAACGACGATCCAGGGTACGAAGGGTGCTGCCGAAGTGCGCCTGCACATGGTGCAATGGCAGTTGGCAGTGGCGTAGGCACCATCCTCAAAGGCATAACGAATCGATCCGCAGAAACAACCCCCCGCTATTTGAATACTCATAAACTATTCTCCCAATAGGCTTTTTGCTGGCAATGATTGATAGACGATTCCAGCTTCCCACAAAAGAAGACACTATCCAATTGATTTAGCTTTGAGTTCCAGAAGTGCGGACCAGGTCAATCCGGGCGAAGGCGTTTGGGTTTAAGCAGCGTGTTCTGATTCATTCAAGAATAGATGATTGTCTGCCAGGCTGAGCCCGAGGGGTTGTGGTACTGGCGCGAAATATCAGGTTCGTGGGGCAACGCGATAAAATCCCGGTGTATTTTATGGCCAGAATTTCTGGCTCTTGATGATGTGGATAGGTTGACTGTTACTTGGCACGGTCGTGCCTGTAGCATTGCCCATAGTCGCCGAGATTGGTGATTGCCGAAGCAGCAAAAACGTGGTTTATTCTGCCTGTACAACACAAGGAATTACTATGCCGAACTCAGCCTGTCATGATCCTTTGCACGCGATCGAAACAGCTAGTGTCGATGTGCTACGCAATCTTCAGTTGCAGCGAATGAAGAAAACACTGCGGCACGCTTATGGAAATTCTCTGATGTATCGAGATAAATTCGATGCTAGTGGGGTACATCCAGATGAATTAGTTAGCCTGGAAGATCTGGTCAAGTTCCCGTTCACCACCAAGCAGGATCTACGCGATAACTATCCGTTCAGAAGCTTCGCGGTTCCCATGGAGGCCGTGGTACGCATTCATGCCTCAAGTGGTACTACCGGTAAGCCTACAGTGGTGGGCTACACCAAAAATGATATTGATGTCTGGGCTGATGTGGCGGCAAGATCGATTCGTGCTGCCGGTGGCCAGGCCCTGGATAAAATCCATGTGTCCTATGGTTATGGCCTGTTTACCGGAGGACTCGGCGCTCACTATGGGGGTGAAAGGTTGGGTTGTGCAGTGATTCCTGTGGGGGGTGGTCAGACTGAGAAGCAGGTGCAACTGATTCAGGACTTTGATCCGGATATCATTATGGTGACGCCGTCTTACATGCTGAACATCGCTGATGAAATGGATCGTCAGGGTGTTGATCCGAAAAAGTTGTCTTTACGGCTGGGCATCTTTGGCGCTGAGCCGTGGACCGATGCCATGCGCAGAGAAATCGAATCGCGATTGCACCTCGATGCGGTTGATATTTACGGTCTATCTGAGGTGATGGGCCCAGGTGTGGCTCAGGAATGTCTGTTAACCAAGGATGGTCCAACTATTTGGGAAGATCATTTTTACCCTGAAGTGATTAATCCGGAAACCGGTGAAATCGTTGCAGACGGAGAACAAGGTGAGCTGGTGTTTACCAGCCTGACCAAGGAAGCCATGCCAATTATTCGCTATCGTACCCGTGATCTAACCCGGCTTTTGCCCGGTAGCGCCAGAACCATGCGACGGATGGCTCGTATAACCGGCCGTAGTGATGACATGATGATCATCCGTGGTGTCAATGTCTTTCCGACTCAGATTGAGGAGCATTTACTGGCAATTGACGCGCTTTCTCCTCATTACCAGATCGAGTTGTCCAAGGACCGGCACATGGATGTCATGACTATTAACGTGGAACTTTCAGAAAATGCGGATGCAAATTCCGATAGCACTTCGGCTGAACTAGTACACAGAATTAAAACATTCATAGGCGTTACCGCGAAAGTAGTGGTTCACGAGCCTGGTAGGATTCCCAGGTCTGAAGGTAAAGCCCAGCGTATTGTTGATCATCGTTAATTCTGGATCGCCTTGCCGTCATTGCCCGGCCGAACTTTCCTGCTGGATTGGCACGACCTAGCCACCTGGTGTTGTCAGGATAACCGAGCAGTCACAGCGGATTGCGCTTGTTCCTATAGAAGTTGTTTGCTGACAGGCGCTCGGGCCGAAAGGTGCCTGGCTGGTCAGCCATTCTAATTCCCGAAGCATGATGCTTGATGATCATCTGATTAACCTGGTGGTTGCGTCCTATCTGCAGAAGGCCTACCCAGAAGAGGCGCTGCCCACCGTGACTTTTGATAAAACAATGCAGTTCCATATCAATGGGGAACGAGTAGACCTGTTTCATTTTGGCCCTGCTCATACCACAGGTGATACGGCGGTTATTTTTCGTACCAGTAATGCGGTTCACCTTGGCGATGTCTTCAACAAT